>NZ_CP036271.1:5202313-5521894 GCF_007745175.1 Caulifigura coniformis
CTGAATGCGATTCCGAATCTGCGCGCGACGGTCTCCGCCCAGACCGGGCGTCTGACGATCATTTCAAACGACGGATACGGCTTCGACTTCACCAACCAGCCTCCGACTCAACCGGACACGACTGCCTGGACGGGCAGCTCGGGCATCAAGATCGACGGCGCCTACACCGGCTCCGCGAACGCGAACTGGACGATCAAGACGTCGGGCCCCGGGACGATCGGCGTCACTCCGGGACTGCGCGCGCAGGTCGTCGATTCCAGCGGAAACCTCGTCGGCGACTGGAATGTCGGCCTCGGCTACTCCGCGGGCGATGCGCTGACCACGTCGAAGGGAGTGACCGTCAGTTTCGGTTCCGGGACCGTCGCCGGCACGGATACGGCCACGCTGCGCGTCACCGCGGACTCCGACGAAACCGGGATCCTTTCGACTCTCGGGCTGAACTCGCTCTTCACGGGCACCTCCGCGGCCAACTTCTCCGTCCGGCAGGACCTGATGGACAATCCCGCGCTGCTCGCAGCCGGGCAAAGCACCAGGTCGGGCGACAACAGCAACGCGACCGCATTTGCCGCCCTGGCCAATGCGCTGATCGCCGATCGCGGGTCGCTGACGTTCCTGGAATCACTGGCCCAGATGACGGCGGATGCCGGCAGCTTCGTGCAGACCGTGACCCGGGAGATGGACCAGCTCGGCGCGATCAAGTCGGACCTGACGGCGCAGCAACAGGCGGTCTCCGGCGTCGATCCGAATGAAGAACTGGTGAAACTGCTGGAGTTCCAGCGGATGTTTCAGGCGGCCTCCAAGTACATCACGACGGTGAACTCGGCGTTGGACTCCCTGTTCGGAATCTTCCGCTAGAGCATCTTCAAAGTTGGTATTCCGGGTTCCGCAGGCGATGAACCGTCAGTACGGCAAGGCTTGTTATGGCAATTCGCGTCACCCCTCAGATCACCGTCGCCGAACTGCTGAAGCAGTCGACGATTCATTCCGCCAACATCGCAAAGCTGCAGCAGCAGATCGCCAGTGGGCAGCGGATCTCGAGACCCTCGGATGATCCGCTCGGGACGAAGACGATCCTGTCCCGTACGGCCCTCGTCGGCCAGTTCGAGACTCAGCAGCGATCCCTCAACCAGGCGGCCGACCGCCTCAACCAGGCGAACACCGAGCTTCTCTCCGCCAGCGATCTGCTGGTCCGCGCACGCGACATCGCGTCGCAGGCCCGGTCGGCGCTCGATGAGAGCGAACTTCGCAACTACGCCAGCGAGATCGACACGATTCTCACCCAGGTGCGATCGACCGGAAACGCCCAGTTCGACGGCCAGTATCTGTTCAGCGGCGACACGGCCAACAGTGCGCCTTACGACGAGTCGGGGACCGATTTCAGCTACAACGGAAGCCTGTCCAGCCTGCGGGTCAGCTTCTTCGGGAAGGGAAGCCTCGAAGTCGTCTATTCGGGGCAGAAGGTGTTTGGCTCGTCCAACCGTCAGCCCACTGACATTTCAGGAACGACCGGCGCCAGGCCGGGCGCGGGAACCGACACCTCGACGCAGAATACGCAGCTCATCGTCCGACACACGGCGACGACGTTTGCTCTCGGATCGGGCGTTTCGGCAGGAACCTCATCGGCCACCGGCGACAACATCATCGGCCCTTCCGGTTCTCACACGCTCACCATCGTCGATACCAGCGGCACCGGCGCCTATGGAACGGTCTCGCTGAACGGCGCCCCTCCTGTCGCGTTCGACAGCTCACAGACCGACCTGGCCGTGACCGGCCCCAACGGTGAGATTGTCCATCTGAACACGACCGCCATCACGGCTGGATTCAACGGCACGGTCGACCTGGGAGGGGAGGGGACTCTCTCCATGGATGGCGGGTCGACAGAAGTTCCGATCGATTTCTCGACCGCGCAGGCGCTGACGACTGCGGATGGACGAACGACGTTCATCGACTCGACGGGCATCTCGCGGGCCGGCGTCGATCAGGTCGAGTATGCGGGCGTCAGCAATGTCTTCCAGGCACTGGCCGACCTCCGCGATGAAATCCTCAACCTCCGCGACCTCCCTGCTTCGGAATGGCAGGATGCCCTGACGCGCCGTGTCGACGAAGTTACCCGCCACCAGTCCCACATTCTGGAAGTCGTGGGATCCCAGGCGCAGACGCTGAAGACGATCAACGACATCGGCAACCGGCTGGGAGAACTGACGCTTGACGCCAAGGAGCGGCTTTCGGAAGTCGCCAAGACTGACATTCCCGCGGCGGCGGTTGCGCTTCAGGAAGCGAACAACCTGCTCGAATACAGCTACGCCGTGACGGCGAAGGTGTTCAACACGTCGCTGCTCGATTACATGGCGTGAGGCATTCTCTCAGCAGTCTCGCCACCCGCGGCGCCGCGCCGGCCGCCGCATGGGCGACAGCTTCTCCGGACGTCTGGTCCACCATGTCCGGGTTGCAGAGATTGGTAATCGTCGAAATCCCCAGGACCTTGATTCCCAGCCGGGCTGCCGCGAGGACCTCGGGGACCGTCGACATGCCAATCGCATCGGCTCCGAGCTGGCGATACATGCGCATCTCGGCCCGGGTCTCGTAGGTCGGGCCGCTTACCGCGGCGTAGACCCCCCGGGTTGCGGGAATCTGGTGAATGCGACTGGCTGTGATCGCCTTCTCGGCCAGCTCCCGGTCGTAGGGGGCCGACATGTCCGGAAACATCGGGCCGCAACTGGCATCGTGCGGCCCGATCAGCGGGTTGGCGAACATCATGTTGAGATGATCCGACAGGATCAGGAGATCGCCCACTTCCAGCCCCGGGCGAAGTCCGCCCGCTGCGTTGGTCACGACAAGCGTCTGCATGCCGATTGCCGCGAGCACGCGGACCGGGAAGGCGAGTCGCGCCGGCGCAATCCCCTCATACAAGTGGCACCGTCCCTGGAGCGCGGCGACCACGATTCCGTTCAGGCGGCCGATGGTGATCCGTCCATGGTGTCCGATGGCAGTCGGTGTCTGGAAATGCGGGATGTCGCCATAGGGAATGATCAGCCGCTCTTCGAGCGAGTCGGCGACTTCGCACAGCCCCGTGCCGAGAATCAGTCCGATCTCGATCGTCGGCGCACCGAGTTGGCGGAGTGCGGCGGCGGCTTCAGCGACTTGAGACACGGCTGTGGGCAAGGTGGTCGGATCTTGACGTGAGGTCCCCGGCCACTCCGCTGCGCCCTCATCAGCGCCGGCCACCCGAGATTCAGGCCATTGTCTAGATGAGCGAGCTTTTCGCAATCAGCCGATGCACGAAGGTGAGTTTGTCGATCACGTTGCCGGTGAAAACCTCCGGGACCAGGTCCTGAATCCCCATCTCGCGGTTGAGTTCATTCACGAGAATCCCGACCTGCTGGTACGAGGCGAGCATCTTTGCGCAGTCGATGTTCCGCAACTGCTCGCCCGGCAGGCTGCTGGCGGTATCGAGGATGGCCACCATATCGAGGTACGCTCCGAAGGTTTCGGCAAAGTCCTCCCAGGGGTGCATCGTCGCGTATGCGGAGATGAAGCGCCCCTGCCAGTCCGGTGGCGGTCCGTACATGTAGTACCGGACCTTCGCGTCTTCGTAAGAAGGGCTTCGCTCGTCCGCGAACAGGTCGCGAAACGCTGGTTCGCAGCGGCCGCGAACCAGCATGTCCCAGTAGTAATGTCCCAGTTCATGCCGGAAGTGGCCGACCAGCGTGCGATGCGGCTCGCCAAACGCAACGCGGTTGCGCTCCCGCTCCACGTCGTCCGCTTCGTTGAGGTTGATCGTGATCACACCCCCGGCATGCCCGGTATAGACCGGTACATCTTCATCGGCCTTGAACTCGAAGATCAGTTTCGGGTGGATGGTGTTGCCCGGGCGCCCGATCGGCAGGCCGAGCGCGTGGACGGTATACAGCACGCGTCGCTTGGCAACTTCGATCAGCCGCCACTTCTCACGGTTCCCCGGAACAGAGAGGTTCGGAATGACCCGTGTCAGCCGGCATTCGGCGCACAGGGCCCATTCGTTCATGTCCCCGCCGTTCACGGGAATCAATCCGTTGCAGACATTCTCAACGTTGAAGTTGTAGCACTTCTGGACGCGGGACCCGCAGTCTGCGTGACCGCAGCGAAACAGGCCGTCCCCCAGCGGAATCAGGGACGTCACGAAGTAGCACTCGGGACACAGCCCGGTTTCGAGGCCGCACCGAACGCACAGCGTGTTCTCGAAAAACAGCCGGTTTCCGCAATGACAGTGAGACGTCTTCATCGGACGCGGTACGAAATCCAATTCATGGCCGCCGGTTGTTTTCGAAGGCGCCGGGCAATCCCGACCTGTGGATTCTACGCGAGCCGACAGCCGCGGGGACCGTTCGTGGGAAGGATATTTCCGAAGCGGATGTCCGCCAGTGGTTTACGTCTCGCTGGATGCGTCAGGAGCCCGGGGAATGCCGGGTGTCGGACGCCCCCCGCCCGCAGCGCGATGGACCAGACTGACGAGTGACCCAACCGCGACTTCGACCACCAGTGAAGCGGGCATTGCCCATAGAAAGCTCGGACCGGCAGTCCCTGTCAGCTCTTTCCAGAAGTTGATCGACACCACTGTGACGACCCCTGCGGCGGCGCCGACCAGTGTTCCGAATGCGGTCGCCCAGGGAACGAACATCGCCAGGAAGAACAGGCCAAAGAGCGGCGCCGTCAGGAGGTTGACGACCTTGAAGGCGAGTTCGAGCAGGTTCCCCTGAACCAGCCCGACGAGCAGGCTGAGTGATACCACGATGATCCCGATTGCGACTGACACAAACTTGGCCACGCGAACGTGGTTGGTCTCGGTATCGCGTTTGCGCCGAAAACGATCGATCAGGTCGATCGTCACCACCGAGCAGGAGGAATTCAGCCCGGACGACAGGCTCGACATCGCCGCTGCCAGAAGTCCCGCCACGACGAGCCCGGTGAGCCCCTGCGGCAGCCCGACGACAATGAACCGCGGAAACAGCTGGTCGGCATTCGCGGAGATCGACTGGCCGTCTGCGAGGTACTCCCGGTGCGTCTTGAACCACGCGAGCAGGGCGAAGCCAAGGATGCACAGAAAGGTCTCGACGAGGCCGCTGGAGAGAATCGAGATGTTGTACATCCGCCGCGCGGACTTGAGGTCGCGTGTCGCAAGGTACCGCTGGATCGCCATCTGGTCCGATCCCGCCGTGCAGATGAACCACGTAAACGTGGCGATGAAGGCGCCCAGGAGCGTAATCCGCGCGCTCGGGTCGTATCCCAGGATTGGTTGCTGCCAGTGGGACGCCCACTCTTTCGGCCACCACTCGCCGACGCCTCCCATGTCGACCGTAATCACCACCATCGAGACGACGGCCCCGCCGATCAGAATGAATGCCTGCACCACATCCGCCGCGACAACGGCTGTCAATCCCCCCTCGGCCGTGTAGATGATTGTCACAAGACCCATCACGATCGCGATCCACGGCGTCCACGAAGGATCGAGACCCGTGATCGGGATGATGACCTTCGTCGTCGTCGTGTAGATGATGACGGCCATCCACAGCAGCCGGAGAGTCAGGAAGAACAGCGACCCGACCAGACGGACGCTCACCCCCAGCCTGGACTCCAGGATTTCATAGGCGCTCGTCACGCGGAGCGTCATGAAAAATGGAATCAGGAACCGGCCGACGACCAGCGCGATGAGCGGATAGGAGAGAAGCCCGCAGAGCACCATCGGTCCATGCTGGATCACTTCGCCCGGCCAGGTCAGATACGAGATCGTGCTGACAATCGTCGCGAACAGTGACACTCCGACCGTCCAGCTCTTCATCTGGCGACCGCCGAGCATGTAATCCTCGGTCGTCTTCGATTTTCCCGAGTAGTGCCAGCCGAGCACCAGCATCCCGAGCAGATACAGCGCGACGACTCCCCAGTCCGCGAGTTCCATGCGGTGCGGGATCCGTCGATCGATGCGCAGCCGGGCGTTGGCCGCCGCCATGCGAACTCGCGGATCGTCGTCATCCGCCAGGGTGATGAGTGCCGCCTGATCCGCGGGACGCCCGACGTCGCCCAGCCATGTCGCCGCTTGGCGCCGGCGTTCGACATCCGTCGATTGAACAAGCTTCAGCAGCTCTGCCCGGAATGGCTCCGACACGTTGACGGCTTTCGCTGCGGCCCCCACGAGCATGACGCGGGATGGCGAATCCGCTGGCTCGGCCTGGGCTGCGTCCGCGATCGCCGCCTGCTCGGTCGACGTTCTCGGCCCAGGCAGGCTCGAAAGAGCGAACGAAGCTCGCAACCTTGCCACCGGATCAGGATCTTTCAGTGTGGCTGCCAGCGTTTGTCTTGACGCGTCGTCTCCTGAGTTCGCAAGAAGCCAGTGCGCAAACGCGGCCTCGGCTGGATTCCGCCTCGCATACTCCACCACCTGCGCACGGTCTTCGTCCGGAACAGCGAACTGCAGCTTGGCGAGCGTCTCAACGGCGTGCAGCCGATCAGGTCCATCCGGGTCCAGAAATGCGGCCCGCACCCGTTCCACCATCGCCCGTCTGGCGGCGCGGCCCGGTTCGGCCTGCGCCAGAATCCGCCAGACACCAATCCGCTCTTCCGCCGGCGAGTTGTCGGCGAGCGGTCGATACGTCTCGAGAGTTTCCTCGGGGTAGCCCTGCGCAATCAACGCTTCGGCCGCATGAATTCGCGGCCATCCGGACTGAGACTCCAGGGCCGACCGCAACTCCCCGATCAGGGCCGTCCGTTCCTCACGCGGAATGCGCCCGCCGGACGTGGTCGTCGATCCGCATCCCGCGAACAGGCATGCCATCAAGAGAGCGAGCCAGCGGCAGGTGGCGGCCTGTGAAATCGGGAGGTGCAGCTGCCCCATGAGTCTCTCGGAGTGAGTCGGTCTCGTTCAGGCGTTCGTCATCCTGAAGGCGTTGACGTAACGTTCTTTGAGGTCGGCATCGGTCGCGGTGTGCTTCCCCCGGTACACCAGGATCAGGCTCAGTCTCGAATCGGGAGAGCGATTCGAACTGCTGAAGTGGATCGTCTGTGCGTGATGGATCAGCGCATCGCCCGCGTCGATCGTTCCGAGGAATCGGGGAAACTCGTCCCTGGGCGTTTCCACCAGCCCGATCGAATTCCCTTTCACTCCCGAAGGCCGGTGCGGCCGCAGCCCACCGTGCGACCCCAGCAGGTATTCGACGGCGCCATTCTCGGGCGTGGCGGGATCGATCGCGATCCACACCGTCAGCACATCGGCCGGAGACTGGCAGAAGTAGGCGTTGTCCTGGTGGGGTGGAACCGCGGAACCAACCAGCGCCGGCTTGTTGAAAGTTTCAACGCCGACCAGGACCGGTTCACCGTTGACCAAAGGACCCACGAGGTCGAGAAATCGCGACTGCCCTGCGAATTCGAGAAAGAACGGGTCGTGCTGCTCCATGCGCCAGAGATTGCGGACGGTCTTGCCGTCCGGCTCGAGGGTGAAGTCGCCTGCCGGCAGATCCTTCAGGCGGTCCCCCTGGTAGCCTTCAATGCGGCGTCGAACGTCCTGCAGTTCGAGACTCGAGAGCAGTCCCGGAACCACGATAACGCCATTCCGGCGATAGTCGTCGATCAGTGTTCGGTCCGGCATGTTGCCTCTCTGCATGGGACAGGAACTCGAATCGTCGGGGAATTCGGGAGCAAGAAGTCTCCTGTGTAACGGCCCTGCGGGCTCGCTGAAAGGATTTGCCGACATTCATTTTCGGAAGTGGCCCCCGGGACGCGGGCAACAAACTGATTTTCTGCAAGAATGCCACCGCGTCGCTTTGGTTCATGGCAATGGACAATCGGGAGATCCGCTGATGGTGCGTCGTGTCGCGTTCCGTGGTCGGAAGATGCGGGGGTTTCTGCTGGGCTTGCTGCTGCTCACCTCGCCACTCGTCGCCGCCCCGCCGCATCGCGAACTCTTCGTCGATCGGCATCTCATCGAATCCCTGGAAGGCGGCGAGCTCACTCTGGCCGAACCCCGCGATGAAGGACCAGCGCTGAAGTTCGACCGCCCCTGGGAAGGCCTCTTCAGCGGGTACGCGACAGTCATTCGCGACGGAGAACTGCTCCGCCTGTATTACCGCGGTCATGCCGATACGAGTGCCGATGGAAGCCCCACAGAGGCGATCTGCTACGCCGAATCGAAGGACGGCCGCAACTGGACGAAGCCCAACCTCGGGCAGTTCACGGTCCACGGCACACGCGACAATAACGTCGTGCTCGCTGACGCTGCTCCCGTGACTCACAATTTCTGCCCGTTTCTCGATCGCAATCCCGCCGCGAAGCCTGAGGAACGCTTCAAGGGAGTTGGCGGCGTCGCGCCGGGCGGGCTCATTGCCTATGTTTCCGCCGATGGCCTCGTCTGGAAGAAACTTCAGGACAAGCCCGTCTTTCAGGACAAGGGCTGGGTTTTCGATTCCCAGAACGTTCCCTTCTGGTCCGAAACCGAGAACTGCTACGTCCTTTACTACCGGCGGGCCGCGGAGAAAAAGCGGGCCATCGCCCGAACGACATCGACCGATTTCGTGAACTGGTCGGCCCCTGTGCAGATGCGCTACAGCGACACGGGAACCGGCGTTCCCAGTCACCAGCTCTACACCAACCAGACCCATCCCTACTTCCGGGCGCCGCACATCTATGTGTCGACAGCGGCCAGGTTCATGCACAAGCGGCAGGTCATCACCCCCGAACAGGCCGCCGCGATCAACGTCCATCCGAAGTATTTCCAGGACACCTCCGACGCCATCCTGATGACGTCCCGCGGCGGCGACCTCTACGACCGCTCCCTGATGGGCGCTCTCATTCGTCCCGGCATCGGCGCCAGGAACTGGGTCTCGCGGACGAACTATCCCGCGCTCAACATCGTGCAGACAGGCGACACCGAGATGTCGCTCTACGTCAATCAGGACTATGGCCAGCCGACCGCCCACCTGCACCGGTATTCCTTCCGGCTCGACGGACTCGCCTCCGTGCGGGCTCCGCTTTCCGGCGCAACGCTCGTCACGAAGCCGATCACGCTCACCGGCGAACCGCTGTCCCTCAACTTCCGCACGTCCGCCGCCGGCGGAATTCGCGTGGAAGTGCAGGACGACACGGGCAAGCCGCTGCCCGGCTTTGAGATGGAAAAATGCGTGGAGGTCATCGGGAACGAAATCGCCCGCCCGGTGGCCTGGAAGAATGCCGACTGGAAGACCCTGGCCGGCAGGACCGTGAGACTGCGAATGCAGCTCTCGGATGCCGACCTGTATGCGATGGAATTCTGATCGCACTGCGACCACTGAACTGCGACTTCAAGGAACCTGGAATGCGACGATCCCGACAACTCCTCCCCCTCCTCGCCACGACTCTTCTTTCCCTGCTGCCGGCCGTGGCGTCCGCTGCCGAACCGGCCCAGGCCGAGATCGTGAGCGTTCAGAAAATCTGGGACCAGGGGAAACACAACGCGTTCACCGACCTCATCTGGAAGGACGGTGAATGGTTCTGTGTGTTCCGTGAAGGAGACGGACACGTCTCTCCGAACGGGGCGCTCCGCGTGCTCTCGTCGAAGGACGGGAAGTCCTGGGCATCCGCCGCCTTGATCACTGCCACCGACTCTGATCTCCGCGACGCCAAGATCTGCATCGCGCCCGGAAACCGGCTGATGCTCTGTGGAGCCGGTGCTCTTCACAAGCCAGTCGACGGCCTGAAGCACCAGTCGTATGTCTGGTACTCGGAGGACGGCCGCAAGTGGGGCGATGCCATTCCCGTCGGCGACCTCGGTTACTGGCTGTGGCGTGTCACCTGGCAGGGGGACGTCGCCTATTCCGTCGGCTACGGCACTGGCTCGAATCGAACGACGCGTCTCTATCGCAGCCTGGACGGTCGCAAGTTCGAGACGCTGGTCCCCGAACTCGTCGGCGAAGGCTATCCCAACGAGTCGTCCCTCCTGTTCCAGAAGGACGGCACGGGCCTCTGTCTTCTCCGTCGTGACGACAAGGAAGCTCCGAACGCCATGCTGGGGACAGCGACGGCCCCCTACGACAAGTGGAGCTTCAAGACGCTCGACACCCGCATCGGCGGACCGCAGTTGATCGACCTGCCCGATGGCCGTGTCGTCGTTTCCGGCCGCGATTATGTCGGGAAAGCGAAGACGAGTGTCTGGTTCCTTAATCCGAAGACGGGCAAGCTCGACATGACCGCCACGCTCCCCTCGGGCGGCGACACGAGCTACCCGGGGCTCGTTTTCCGCGACGGCCTTCTCTGGGTGAGCTACTACTCGTCGCATGAAGGGAAGACGAGTATCTATCTCGCGAAGCTGAAGCTCCCTGAAAAGTCTTAGAACGTCGTTGGAATGTGCCACTCCGGGAGGCGACACCGCCTCCCGATGGTGTGCGTTCACCGACGACATCCATGTGCTTCCGGCTCACAAGGCCCGAAGCACACCTTCTTTTCTGACGGTCTCTCGAACGCAGTTTCCGAAAGTCCCTCGATGAAGCCGAGTCGCGTGCTCCAGAAGCTCCGCCGTGGGGAACGATCCCTCGGCGTCTGCCTGCATCTCACCGATCCGGCCGTCTACGAGATGGCAGGGCTCCTTGGCTTTGACGCCATCTGGATGGACCTCGAGCATCATGGGTACAGCGTCGAGACGGCGGGCAACCTGATGCGGGCGGCGCGTGTCGGCGGGACCGATATCGTCGCCCGGCCGGGCAAGGGAGAATTCATGCGGCTCTCCCGGCTGCTGGAGCTCGGGGCCAGCGGCATCATGTATCCGCGGTGCGATTCGCCCGAAGAAGCGGCCGAAGTCGTCCGCTGGGCGAAATTCGCTCCCCTCGGCCAACGGGGCTTCGATGGCAGCGGGCCCGATGCCCGCTACACGCTCACGCCGATGACGTCGTACCTGAAGCAGGCGAACGACGAGACCTTCGTCCTCATTCAGGTCGAGCATCCTTCGGCCGTCGAGAAGGCTGAGGAGATCCTGTCGGTTCCGGGGGTCGACATGCTGATGCTCGGCCCGGCCGATTTCAGCGTGCTGACTGGCATCCCCGGGGAATTCGGCCACGCCAGCATCCAGGCAGCGTTCGAACGTATTGCGAACGCTGCGAAGAAGACCGGCAAACACTGGGCCGCGACCTGTGGCTCTGTCGAGCAGGCCGCGCGCCTGACCGAAATGGGGGCGAGCCTCGTCTTCCACGGCTGCGACCTTGTATTTGTCCGTCAGGGGCTCGAGCAGGTCCGCCAGCGGTTTTCGGAAGCCCTCGGGATGACGTTTAACCCGCTCCCCGATGCAGCGAGCCGGGGGAGTTATCTGGAGTCCCGCAGCTGATGGAACGCTCCCGGTTTCGTGTGGTGGTCGTCGGTGCGGGTTCGATCGGTGAGCGGCACATCCGCTGTTTCCAGCGGACCGACCACTCGGACGTCGCGTTTGTCGAGCCACGCGCCGAGCTGCGCGCGGAGATTGCCGCGAGATATCCAGGCGCGACGCCGTTAGAGACCGTCGAACAGGCTCTCGGCGATCCGTCTGACGTCGCGGTGATCGCGACTCCCGCTCCCCTGCATGTCGCGCAGGCCCTCTCCTTCGTGCGCCGCGGAGCGCATGTGCTCGTCGAAAAGCCTCTCGCCGTCACGCCCGAGGGCGTCGACCAACTGACGGCCGCGGCACTGAAAGCGAACCGGGTGGTCGGTGTGGCCTATGTGTATCGGGCGCATCCCGTCCTGGCGGACATGCGGGCGGCGATCGCCAGCGGCCGGTTCGGCCGTCCGGTGGAACTGGTGGCCGTCTGCGGTCAGCATTTCCCGCTCTATCGCCCGGCGTTCCGCGAGACCTATTACGCGACGCACGCGAGTGGCGGCGGGGCGATTCAGGACGCACTGACTCATATCGTGAACGCGGGACAATGGCTGGTCGGTCCGGTGCAGCGACTGGCCGCCGATGCGGCCCGCTGCGTGCTGGATGGGGTCGAAGTCGAAGACACGGTGCATGTGCTGGCCCGGCACGGCGCCCTCTTGGCGAACTATTCGCTGAACCAGCATCAGGCCCCCAATGAAACCGCGATCTCCGTCGTATGTGAGCGCGGAACGGCCCGGTTCGAAATGCACGCCTGTCGCTGGCGGGAAATGACAACGCCGGGAGGCGAATGGATCGACCACTCCCGACCGCAGCTCGAGCGGGACGAACTGTTCATCCGGCAGGCGGGCTCCTTTCTGGATGCCGTCGAATCCGGCGGCCCCCCCGCCTGCACCCTCGCCGACGGCCTCCACACCCTGCACGTCAACCGCGCCATCCTGGCCAGCGTCACCTCCGGCCAATGGGAGCAGATTCCGGACGTCGAACCATAGGACCGTCTCCGCTGGCCGCGTCTGACATTCCATCCTTCTCTCCGCAACCGAATCTCCCTCTCGAAAATTTCGCCAGCGGGGAGAAGGTCAGTGCCCGAAGGGCGGATGAGGGGCCAAAGCCGCACGCCTCTCTTCCTGATCTCCTGATCCACCAATTCGCGCAACTCCCTCGCGCAACGTCACCGCGACTTCGCGCGCAACCTCGCACCTCATGTTGGAGGGAAACAATGAACAGCACCACTGCCGATTCGACCCGGTCGCCGCGAACGTCCGATCCGGGCGTCTCGGCCGCTCGTCCTGCGAATCTCCAGGGAAAGAGAGCCTCTGGGACTGCGCCCATGGATCAGCGCCCTCCTCGCTCTCTCGCTTCGGGAGCAGCGTGCCCTTGAGCGCTCGACCGCAGGAAGGAATGATAAACGTCGCCTCAAACCGGGTTGGAAAGTGTGCTGATGCCGACTGCCGTAACGCATCGACTCCTGCTGGGCCTGCTGCTGCTTGTCGGTTGCAGCAAGGAAAATCCGTCGGCCCCCCCGGCCACCTTCAGCCCCCCTCCGCCAACTCCAGTCCTCCCGCCGGCCCCTGCGAACGCCAGCCCCCGGGCTCCTGCAGCCGCAACGAACGCGGCAGCCACCGCGAAGCCCGCCTCTCAGGAAAAGAAAACACTGCCGCCGGGCGCGATGCTCGTCGGCGGCCAGGAACCCAACGTCCGGATTCTGCCCCGCGAGGAACGGCCTGAACTGCTGGCCATGGTTGTGAATCCCAGTCCGGGGACCGATTCGTCGCTGGTCACGGTGATCGCCAATCGGCAGGAAACACCCCCGGCGCAGGCGTCTCTCCCGAAAGGATTCGCAGCCGTCGCCGACTCCCTCGTCGATGCGTCAGGATTTCCCCTGCGGATCCGCTGCGAGGTGGATGGGGCCGTGATGGCGCTTGTCCCGGGTGGGCTGGCGGTGCAGGGGGCGGACGGCACGCCGACGGCCGCCCCGCGGCATCCGATCGATATCGATGCCTTCTATATGGACATCCACGAGGTCACAGTCGAGAAGTTCCAGAAGTTCCGGGAAGCGACCCGGGGGGACAAGTCATCGCCGCCTGCCCCTCCCAATGCGTCGTCACCCCTTCAGCCCGCGGTGGGTGTGAACTGGCGCGACGCGATGCAGTACGCGAAATGGACTGGAAAGGAACTCCCATCCGAATCGGAATGGGAGAAGGCCGCACGCGGCAAGGGCGGCTTTGACTTCCCCTGGGGGGAAGGACGCCCTGTCTGGGAACGCCGGCGCGAACCGGGCCAGATCGACGATGTCGGGTCGTTCCGGACCGACGAAAGCATTCACGGGGTATTCGATCTGGCCGGCAACGCACGCGAGTGGTGTCAGGATTTCTTCGCCGAAGATGCGTACAGCCAATCACCGCCGGCCGGTAGTCCGGCCGCGCGGAACTGGAAAGGGCCGCGGAGCGACAAAGCCGGACGTCGGGTCGTCAAAGGGAGCTCAACGGGCTGGGAACTCTGGGCCCGGAATGGGGCGTCCATGAGTGAACGCTCGCCGCAGATCGGTTTTCGATGCGTCCTTCGTCTGACAGCAGAGCCCGCTGCCGCGAAATCGGCGTCCACGGCAACACCCTCGGCCACTTCTTCCGCGCCGATGGAGCCTGCTTCAGCCCCTCAGAAATCCGGCTTCTGAGCGGGCGGCTCCGAGGTCTCCCCCAGGAGTTTCAGGCATTCCTGAAGTGTCTCCCACTGCAGTTCGCAGTCGGGATTCCGGTCGAATTGGCTCTTGAGCGGGGCCAGTGTGTCCAGTCCTCGCTGCCACGCCGCCTTCGCCCCGGGAACATCCATCCGAAGGAGCTGGATCTCTCCCTCCAGCTGACAGATCACGGCCAGGTCATGCCGGGGCCCAGCACGTTCTGGTTCCGAAGCAATCGCGCCCGCCAGTGCTGACGCCCCCGAGGCCAGCAGCGTCTCCGTCGTCGTCAGGTGCATTTCGGCATTCGCGGCGTCGCCAGAGTTCTTTTCAATTTCCTCCGTCGCCAGACGAATCCGGAGCCGCGCCTCGCCGATGGTCTGGGTCGCGAACCGCTCCCGATAGATGACCACCTGCGGATTCTCGCTGACGAGTTTCTGAAGCACATCCCGCGACGCCGCATACGCCACGAACGCGCCCGCATGATCGTTCTGCAGGGCCAGCAGATCACCGTGAAGAACCGACGCGACCGCCAGCTGAAACCGGTCGGAAAGGTTCTCCGGGTGTTCTACGACCAGCTTCCCGAACCACTTGATCGCAGTCTGCAGTTTCCCGGTCGCGTCGCCGAGCTGTTCCCGCTGGCGGGCCAGTGCTCCCTGGTTGTAGGCCCCTCGTGCGAAGTCGCGAGCGACCGCTTCATCGATCGATTGGTCCAGCAGCGACTCGCGGATGCTCTGAGCCCTCGCGTAGTCGGCCGCTGCCCCATCGAGATGTGAACGCCGCGCTTTCAGAAGTCCGCTGTTCATGATCGCGTTGGCCAGTTTTCGCTGGTATTCGCGATCACCGGGTGAACTGGTAGCCAGCTTTTCACGAAGCGTGCGCGATTCCTCGAAGGCCGCCTGCGCGTCATCAAACTTTTCCAGCCGCTGATGGCCGCGACCGAGGGCGTTCAGTGAATCGCTGAGCCTCTCCGCGACCGCCACATCATCGGGCGTTTTCTGAAGCAGCGACCTCTGGATGTCGGCGGCGGCCTGGTAATGCGGAAGAGCTTCGCTGACGGATTTTACCTCTTCGGTGATCGTGCCGACTCGGAAATGACTGTCAGCCATCTCCGAAGTCAGTCGCGGGTCGCGCCGGTTTCGCTCGAGAAGACGGCGGTAATAGTCCAGGGCCTTGACCAGCAGCGTCTGCTTGAGGGGTTGCAGGCCGGGCTGATTCTGCAGATCGATCTCGCTGACTTCGGTATACAGTCCGTCGACGGCCGACTTCGCCATCGCCAGGTTCTGCTCCGCCTCCGCCAGAGCGGCTTTTGTATTTCGATAGCCGATCGTCGTCGCGGCCAGGGCTGCCCCCGCCAGCACAATCGCCGCTGCCGTAAGTCCTGCCTCCACTGGATTCCGGCGACGCCAGCGATCCAGTCGCTCAATTCGGCCAATGGGCCGGGCGAGGATCGGTTCGCCGCGCAGATAGCGTTCCAGGTCGTCGAGAAACTCGCGGGCCGACTGGTATCGACGGACCGGCTCCTTCTGCAGGCACTTGAGAGAAATCGTTTCAAGATCCGCGTCGACCAGAGAGTTCAGCCGCTTCGGGGGAACAGCTTCGTCGTAAAGCACCTGACGCATCGTCCCCAGCGTATTGGCCGCCTGAAACGGAGGACGCCCTGACAGCAGGTGGTACAACGTGGCGCCCAGCGAATAAACGTCGCCACGAGCGTCGACGTTCGACGCATCACTGATCTGTTCCGGCGGCATGTAGGACGGAGTGCCGATCGTCTCGCCGGTCTTCGTCAGCTGATCGTCGGTGTCGAGCAGTTTGGCCAATCCGAAGTCGGCAACCATTGGCTGGTCTGTCCGGGCATCGATCATCACGTTGTGCGGCTTGAGATCACGATGCAGGATCCCGCACCGATGGGCTTCGGCCACCCCACGGGCGACGCCGGCCATCCAGGTGGCCGCCTGGCGGTTCTCAAGCGGGCCCTGCTTGACGAGTTCGTTCAGGCTCCTGCCGTCCACGAACCGCATCGCGAAGTACATCAGCTCGCCCACCATGCCCACGTCGTACACGGGGATGATGTTCTCATGTTCGAGCCTGGCGGCTGCATGGATTTCGTTCCGGAATCGCGTCTCCGCTTTCCTGCGGAAGACTTCGCCGGCCGAGGTCACCGACGAACGTATGACCTTGAGAGCGACAACCCGATCAGCCCCGGGCTGAACGGCCCGGTAGACGATCCCCATCCCTCCTTCCCCGATCCGATCGAGCAGCTTGTAGTCTCCAAGGGCGCCGAGATTCTCCGCTGTCGAAGCCTGCTCGCGGGGCGAATGCGAATTCGCAGCGGCCGTCACAAACTCTTCGGCAACCCCCGGAGTGACGTAGTCCGGGAATCGGGCCACGTAGGAATCCGCGGCCGGAGGATCGCCGAATCGCGTCCTCGCAACGAACTCAACCTGTGCCAGACGCACGATTGCTGCGGGCGTTCGCAATGCGGGAAACCGGGCCAGATAGTCTTCGAGCCATTGGGGATGGGCCGAAGGTTCGCTCAGCGATCGCCGCCACGACTGTTCGATTTCCACCTGGATCAGTCGCTCCAGCGTGGCAAGATAGCCCTCGTCTCCTTCCCGGGGCAGGAACTCGGTCAATGGGGGAGGGGGTGACCCGTCGCGCCACGCAGATGCAAATCGATCCTCGGGAGTCTCTCCGTCGCCGATGATCGTCTGGTCAGAGGGGACGGTGTCTCTCACGTCGCACGATGACCTTCACACAAAGGAGTTTGACGGACGCACTGGCTGATGAGCGTTTCGAGCACACGCTGCGCCACGTCCATGTTCGACACCTTCTGAAACGCACGCCAGCCAGGCACCGCGTTGACCTCGATCACAAACAGCCTCCCGCATCGATCATAAAGCAGATCGACCCCGGCAAAACTGGCCCCCGTCGCCGCAGCGGCACGCAGGGCGTAGTCCCGTTCGGTTTCGGTGAGCTGGTGCGGCTCGGCCACCGCGTCGCGGGACACGTTGGTGCGGAAGTCGCCGGCCGAACGACGTTTCATCCCTCCCAGAATCTGGCCGTCAAGAATCAGCACCCGGACGTCGAAGCCCTCGTGCTCGACGAACCGCTGCAGATACAGCAGGCCGCCAGTTCGTTCGATCGCCCGGAACACACGGACTCCGAGATCAGGATCGCTGACTCGTACGATTCCGCGTCCCTCCGAACCGAAGAGCGGCTTGACCACGACATCCCCTCCCAGGCGAGGCAGGGCGTCCAGGGCCGCAGCGGCCGATTCGCAGACGAACGTCTCCGGTACAGGCAGGCCCGCCTGCTGCAACACGGCGGTGGTCAGGTACTTGTCAACGGCACACTCGATTGCCTTCGGCGGATTGAGCACGGTCGTTCCCGCGGCCTCGAGCCGGGCCAGCAGGTTCATGCGGAAAACGACCTGCTCCAGCGATCCAGGCGGCATCGTGCGGACAATCACGGCGTCGAGTCGCCGCCCCGCTCCGCCGCTGTGGAGGACTGCGTGTCCGTCGGCCGAAATCGACGCTGCCAGCTGCGTGAAATCCCAGGTCGCCGCATCCACACTCCGCGCCCGGGCCGCGCGCCGGAGTTCGGCAACGTACCAGCTGTCGGGATTTCCGAGGATGGCGATGTTCATAAACGGCCGTCTCTCGAAATCCCATCCGCCGCCGAAATTGCATCCCGAGGTCGCCGCCGCATTCACAAACCCGCATTCTCGCGCGCGGTCGACGAGCCTATCATGCTTGCGATCATTGTGGCACGAAGGAATGGATGCAATGCGAGGGTATTCGAAGGAGCGGCGGCAGGTTCTCGTCGCGCTGGTCGTCGCCGTGCAGGGATGGCTCGGCGCATCCTTGTTCGCCCAGGCCCCTCCCACGTTCGATGGCAAGCGGGCATTTGCCGATCTGGAAGCCATCTGCCGGATCGGCAAGCGGATCTCCGGAACGGAGGGAATGGCGCGACAGCAGCAGATGCTGTTCGATCATTTCACCGGACTCGGGGCCGTCTGCTCCTTCCAGGAATTCGACATCCCGCACCCCGAGACCGGAGAAGCGACCCGGCTCAAGAACCTGATCGTCACCTGGCATCCCGAAACCAGGGAGCGGGTTCTCCTGTGCTGCCACTACGACACGCGTCCCTATCCCGATCGAGAACTGCTCCCCCGACACCGCCAGGGAATATTCCTGGGCGCCAACGATGGCGGGAGCGGCGTGGCGTTCCTGATGGAACTGGGACGGCACATGAAAGAAGTGAAGCCGCGGTTTGGCGTGGATTTTGTGTTCTTCGACGCCGAGGAACTGATCTACGACAGTAATCGCGACAAGTACTTCCATGGATCCACCTACTTCGCGACGCAGTACGTGCAGAAGCCGCCGGCCCACAAGTATGTGGCGGGCGTCCTGTTCGACATGATCGCGGACAAGGACCTCAAGATTTACTACGAGGTCAATTCGATGCGGTATGCGCGGGAAGTGACCGAAAGCGTGTGGGCGGCTGCAGCCCGGGTTTCGTCACGCGTGTTCGTCGCCCGCAGGCGGCACGAAGTGAGCGATGACCACATCCCGCTGAACGAGATCGCCAAGATCCCGACCACCGACCTGATCGACTTCGACTATCCCCATTGGCACACGCGAAACGATCTGCCGTCCAACTGCTCCGGCGAATCGCTGGCCGCCGTCGGGAAGGTGATCATCGAGTGGCTGATCCACATGCCCGATTTTACGGGCAGCCGCACGGGGTTCATTGAATCGATTCCCTATCGCTGAGGGGCGATCGGACGGCAGGACGTGTTGGCGGCTGCAATTTATTGCCGAAGCTGGACGTTTCCGTGCTGGAACTGACTAGAATTGCGAATTCGACGTCTCGTTCCAGCCCCTCCCAATGCCTCCTCAGAATCCCGTTCTCATTCTCGGCGCCGGCGTCAACGGCGCCTGCACGGCCCGCGAACTCATCCTCAACGGAGTCCCCGTCTGGATCGTCGACAAGTTCGACATTGCCTACGGGGCAACGGCGAAGTCCTCCCGCCTGATCCACGGCGGTTTGAGATATCTCGAATACGGCGATACGGCCCTCGTACATGAGTCGCTCGACGAACGCGCGCGGCTCCTCAAGCTCGCGCCCCAGTTCGTCAAAGCCGTGAAGCTGTACATCCCGATCCGCCAGCGGTTCGGCGGCCTTCTGTCAGCCGGTCTGAAATTCACCCGACTGACGCGCACAGGCCTCGGCGCCGCGGCCGCCAAAGCCCTCGGCGGCGAACGCGGGCTCGAAACTGTGCGCATGGGCCTTCGCATGTACGACTTCCTGTCGCGCGGCGGCGGCCTGCCGTCTCATTCGGTCGTCCGCGTCGGTGAAGCAGGGCCGAAGGTCGACTCCAACAAGTATCGTTGGCTGGCCGCCTATTACGACGCCCAGATGCTGTGGCCCGAACGTTTCACGCTCGCGGTGCTTGAGGATGCCAGGCGGGAAGCGGAACAGAAGGGGCTGGAGTTCAAAGTTCTGACGCACCATCACGCCAGGCTCGTCGACGGGACCGTCGAGATCCGCCCGACGGACGCCTCGAATGACTCCCCCGCAGGCCTGACCATCAAACCCTCCACAATCGTGAACGCGACGGGCGCCTGGGGCGATCACACGCTTCGCGATCTTCCGGCGCCCACGAAACGCTTGTTCGGCGGCACCAAGGGCAGCCATATCTTTACGCACCAGCCGGCGCTCGTGCGGGCGCTGAATAGCGAAGCCGTTTACGCGGAGGCCGACGACGGACGGCTGGTGTTCATCCTGCCGTTCGAAGATTCCGTGCTCATCGGCACCACTGATGAACGGTTCGACTCCACGCCCGATCAGGCCGTTTCGAGCGAGGAAGAAGTCGCCTACCTCGTCGAGATGGTCAACGAGGTCTTTCCGGATGTGAAGCTGATGGTGGCCGACGTCGACGCGCATTACAGCGGCGTCCGGCCGTTGCCTTATCAGGCGGAAGGAACGACGGGTTCGATTCCGCGCGGACACTGGATTGAATCAACCGCGACAGACGGGATTCCGATCGACACCCTGATCGGAGGCAAGCTGACGACCTGTCGGGCCCTTGGTGAAGAAACGGCTAACCGAATCCTGACGCGGCTGTTCGTGGCGCGGTCGGTCTCGACGCAGGAACGACCGGTTCCCGGTTCGGATGGGCTCAGCCAGGACACGGCTCTGAACGACCAGTTCTGGCAGTCGGTCGCTGCGGCGACCGGGTTCGAAATCGAGACGGTGATGGCGTGTGGCAAACTGGTCGGCAGCCGCGTCCGCGAGGTCCTTGGTGGGTTGACCGAATCCGCTGAGCGAGAGCTGGTCGCCGGAACACGCTTTCCGCGAGGCTTTGTCCGCCACATCATCGAGACGGAATGGGTTGAGGAACTGGGTGACCTGGTCGAACGGCGGCTGATGCTGACGGACCACAGGGCTCTCCCTGAAGTGACGCTCCGCGAACTGGCCTCGTTCTTCCCGGACGCGGACACGGAGGCATCGGTTCGCGATGTCGGGCAGCGGCTTCGCAAGTACTACGGTGTGACGGTCGAAAGAGAACTGGCTGCGGCTGTTTCCTGAGAATCGTTCATGGAATCGTGACGGTTTCCCCGTGCGACAGCCGGAGACGCACCGGCCCGGTTGCGGGTGCCGCAGTCACGAACTCATTGACGTTTGCGACGTCTTCGCCGTTGACGGCGCTGATGACCTGCCCGGGCCGCATGATCGCAGTCGGGCTGCCGGGATCAACGGCGCGAACGAGCACTCCGGCGGGAAGCCTTCCGAAGAGCCCGTCTTTGAGCGAGCTGAGGCGTGCAGTCGCAGCGTCGAATGTCATTCCTCTCCACTGACGGCCGGGCGCTGTGGAGAACACGATTTCAGATGCACGGACTGGCCAGCGAATCGCGGTCAGGTCGATTTTCCGCTCACGAACCGCATCCCCGTCCCCCCGACGAACGGTGACGCGGACCAGATCGCCCGGCATCGTCCGCCACATTCTCCGGTGAAGCTTCCAGGCGTCCGTGATTGGCTCGTCTCCCCAGAGGGTGATGACGTCACCCGGCTGCAGGCCTGCTTCATCCGCCGGCGATCCCGGGGCGACCCGGACCAGACGTGCGCGGTCTTCCTCACTTTTTGCTTCGAGTCCCAGAAAACCGAGCTGCAGCTCTTCGCCGCGCAGCAAGGGCGTGATCCCGCGATCAACGGGCATTCCGAACGTGGCCGCCGCACGTTGATCCTCCAGGCTGACCCGCCCGGTCGTCACGGCAAGCAGCCGGCCATCGAGGTCGACGATCGCGCCCCCCTCCGAGCCGCCCGTCACAGTCGTTGAAACATGCCACAGCGATGAGAGGTCGGCCGGGGTGAGATCGCGGTCGATTTCAATAGGCTGCCGGCCGTTCCACTCGAATGGCGTGATCCCTGAGAGCGTGCCGAACGCGGCTTCTGCCGCACCATCGCGGGCGAGAGACGCTGGATTGCCGAGTGCGATCACGAACGAGCCCTTTGCGGCGGAGGCTGCGTCCGCCAGCGGCAGCGAAGGGAGCTTCGAAGTGTCCGCGGACGGTATGCCTTCGGCCAGTTTCAGGACGGCCAGATCGCACCGCGAATCGGCGGCAATCACTGTCGCGTGTGCGTCCCGTTTGCCGTGCAGGCGAACGTCGATCCTGGCTTCCCGCAGGCGAGTCGGATCCTCGACGATCGACAGCACGGCGCGGCAGGTGGTCAGCACGTAGCGCGATTCGGGTTGGTTCTCTTGCGATACAAGGACGCCGGTCGCGACGGCCTCGACGAAGAGGGGCTGCTCCGGCCTGGCCTGTTCGCCGAATTCTCCCTGGACTGGGGAAGTTGTCGCCGTTCGCTTCCGCAACAACGCGACGATTGCGTGCCCGGTGCTCCTGATCGTCGCCTGAGTTCGGGCCTCGAGCGCACGCGCGAGCGCGGCGTCGTCCGCATGCAGGTTTGGAATTGCCTGGCTCAGGAGCCCGACGAGCGCGAGGCCGAACGCCCATCGCCGCCGCCTGAGGATCATGCTTCGGCCCCTGCGCCGGTCGGACGTACGGCCTCGGATCGCTGGCCAAGTTCGCGGACGGCGTGGATCGCTTCACGCATTGCGCCGCGATCGATCTCGTGAACGTCGATTTTCCGACCGACGGCCTGAAGCATCGTCACCGTGAGCCGGCCGCCGAGGTGCTGGCGGAACTCTTCCAGCCCGTCAAAGAGGGGCTGCGGATCGGCCAGCGACGGGTCGTTCAGCGGAAGTCCGAGTTCGGCGAGGCAGTGGAGGGCGCGGTCCGCATCCGCGGCGGGAAGCCCGTGCCTGAGCGAGGAGTAGATCGTATCGATGGCCACCCCGATGCCAACCGCTTCGCCGTGGCGGAGTCGGTAGTCGGTGAGGACCTCCAGCTTGTGTGCGGACCAATGCCCGAAGTCGAGCGGCCGGGCTTCCAGCGCCTCGTACGGGTCGCCCCCCTGGGTGATGTGCTCGAGATGAAGCTGCGCGGAGCGGCGGATGACGGGCGAGGCGGCTGACCAGTCTCGCTGGCGGATGCGGCCGGCCAGTTCACAGACCTGTTCAAAAGCCGCAGGGTCCTTCAGCAGGGAAACCTTCACCGCCTCGCTGAAGCCGCAGAGGAAATCCCGATCGGGGAGCGTCGACAGCATGGCCGCGTCGTTGATCACTCCCCAGGGAACGGCGAACGTCCCCACCCAGTTCTTCTTTTGGAACAGGTTTACGCTGTTCTTCACGCCGACGCCGGAGTCGGCCTGGGCAAGTGTGGTCGTGGGTATGCGGATCAGCCGGATGCCGCGATGTGCGATGGCTGTGGCGAATCCGACGGCATCGAGGACCGCGCCGCCGCCGATGACGACGACGTAGCTGCGGCGGTCGAGTTCAGCCGCGTTCATGCACTTCAGCATCCGTTCGAGGATGTGAATGTCGTTCTTGATCGCTTCGCCGCCGGGCACGAGCTGGATGTTTCCGGTGCTGGAGAACCGGGAGGGCTGCGATTTGAGGAACGTCTTCAGGCGGTGCTGGAGGTCGGGCCGGGCGGCGGCGACGTGTTCATCGATCCAGACCTGGACGCGGGCCGGGCGATCGCCGGAAGGCTCGAGCAGATGGGCGAGAACCGCCTGGTCGGCGCCGAGCAGGTCGCTGGTGAAGCGCAGGCGGTGGACGCAGGGGACGGCAAACGAAATGTCGATCGATTCGGAGCCGGTCATGAATTCGCAGGTCGTTCACCCGGCGCCGGTGGGCGTCGCGGCGAAGCAAAAATGGCGGGCGACGGCGTTGGGCCGTCGGTCGTTGGCAGGGGAGCCGATCCATGGCTCGAGTCCGGGCACGGGATCGAACCGTCCAGGAACCCTTATTCTGCGCCCCTGTCCAGCAACGTCAAGGTCGGAGCCGGGCGTCACCGGAGTGGACGACTCGGCTGAAAGATCTTTGGCGATCGAGTCTTACGTGAGATTGCCGTTCCGGAGGGAACGGAGAGCGGAGCGAGGAGAGCGCGTTGACGTGTGGTGCATCGTTCTGGCTCTGTTTTCCCCGGGTGCTCCAGTGCAGGATGGGGGCCGCACGACCTGGACCGCAGCCTCGAAATTCGGACCAGTCGGTCGATGACCAGTGACGGATTGATGTTGAGTGCGTGCATGGTTCCTCCACTGGACGTGGACGATTGCGCGCCGAGCTGCGGCAGGCGGCACTGGATTCCGGAAGCCAGTGCCGCCGCCGTTCCGCTCAGGACTGCGGCAGGGCTTCGGAGAAGAAGCGGATCCAGTTTCCGGAGAAGATGCCGTCGATATCGGCCTGGGAATAACCCCGGGCTTCAAGAAGGCCTTCCAGCTTCTGCAGATCGGCGATCGTGTTGAGGTCGTGCGGCGTCTGCTCGGTTCCGAAACCGCCGTCGAGATCGCTGCCGATGCCGACGCAGCGTGTATGCCCCGCGAGCTGGCAGATATGGTCGAC
Source organism: Caulifigura coniformis (assembly GCF_007745175.1). Classification (GTDB taxonomy): domain Bacteria; phylum Planctomycetota; class Planctomycetia; order Planctomycetales; family Planctomycetaceae; genus Caulifigura; species Caulifigura coniformis. The sequence continues at coordinate 5,226,299 of NZ_CP036271.1, forward strand.
ATGGTCGACGACATCGCTCAGTGAAGCGGCGGCAGGCTGCGTGACTCCGCGGACCCAGCCAGGCACGACCATCCACGCATCGAGCGCCATGCCGATGACGGCGTTTCGCTCAATCAACCGTTTGAGCTGTTCGTCGGAGAACTGGCGGTCGCCTGGAACGAGGCAGCGGCACATGTTGTGACTGGCGTGCACGGCTCCGCTGAAGTTGTCGAGGACCTCAAAGAAGCCGGGCTCATTGGTGTGCGTCATGTCGACGATGATGCCGAGTTTCTCAAACTGCTTGAGCATTTCGAGGCCGCGGGGCGTCACGGGGCCCTGGTGCCCCGTGCCGGCGGCGTAGGGATGGGGTCCATAGTGGGCCAGTCCGCAGCAACGAAGCCCCTGGTTCCACCAGTCGGGCGCGCAGGATGGTTCGACGATCGGGTCGGCCCCTTCCATGGCGAGAATGATTCCGAGCGGGGTGGTGTCGGGGGCGGCCGTCCAGGCGGCCCAGTGGGCTTTGAGTTCCGGTGCGGTGTGGATGAGCCGGATGAATCCCTGCTGTTCGAGGAGCCGGTAGTACGCCAGCTGTCCGAATCCGACGGCCGAGGCGATCGTCTGGTTGCGGGAGTCGAGCGTGCGGCGATCGCCGCCGGTTTCCCCAATCGCTTCGGGCTTGGACCGCGAGAGGACCGTCGACAGGCAAACGCCGATTCCGCCGCGGCGCATTTCGGGCAGGCTGACGGTGCCATGTCCGCGGGCGGGGTGGTCGGTGAGATGTGCCTCGATTTGGCGCAGTTCCGGCAGCGGCAGCGTCAGGTCGCGGTTCCAGCCCAGAGCACACCAGGCGAGGTCGAGGTGGGCGTCGAACATCGGTCTCATCGTGAATTGTCTCCTCTGTCGTTCTTCTGGAATCGCATGGCCGCGTCGGGATGGCACTGAAGCCGGCGGGCGCTTCTCTGAGCCGCTGCGTCATATAGGAATGAAAACAGCGTTGATTCGCGATGGTCGGGAGGGGGAGTGGGTTCGTCGGGAGAAGCAAATGGCTCGCGTACTCGGTGCGCGATCCTGGTGTTTCCCGGGGCCGATGCGATTTTTGGAGATTCTTGTCGACCTGGAGGTGAGTGAACACTAACATTTGGTATGCCCTCTCTTAAAACTTCTGCCCGACTGACGACCGAACAGCGGCGGATTGCCATCCTGGAGGCGCTCCGCTCGGTCTTTGCCGAGAAGGGATTCCACGGAACGACGACGAAACAACTGGCGGAAGCGGCCGGTGTTTCGGAGGCGCTGCTGTTCAAGCACTTTCCCAGCAAGGACGCGATGTACGCCGCGATCCAGGAGGCGTGCTGGAACGAGGTGGCCGAGCGGGAGCTGAAGCGGCTGGCCCAGTTGCCGCCGAGCACGTCGTCGCTCGTGCTGCTGGTGTACATGCTGGCGAACAAGATTATCAGCGGCGCGGCGGTTGCGCGGCAGACTCATCCCAACCAGTTTGAAAAACTGATGTTGCGCAGCATGCTCGATGACGGCGTGTTCGCGAGAGGGATGCTGAAGCGATTCGACAAAGGGTGGCTTTCCAAGTTTGAAGAGTGCGTCAAAGCCGCTCAGAAGGCGGGCGATTTCGAGAGGAAGACGATTCCGGGACGAATCGCCGGCTGGTTCGTCCACGACCTGTCGGTGATGGTCATGATCCAACTGCTGCGCGACCCCCCGGTGGCGGATTATGGGGCGACGCGGGAGGAGTTGATCGAGTACGCCGTGCGGTTTGTGCTGCACGGGATCGGCCTTTCCGATCAGGCGATCGAGCGGGATTTCAATCCGCAGGCGCTCGCGCTGTTTCAGGCGTCTCCGTGAACCGACGGATGGAAATGATGGTCTGGCATCATGTTGAGTAAGTACCCACACATCGGTGTCGTGCGATGAACTGGATCGCGCTGAAAATGCTGACGGGCGACCGGAGCAAGTACTTCGGCATCATCTTCGGCGTGACGTTCGCCTCGCTGCTCATCGCCCAGCAGGGAGCGATTTTCTGCGGGCTGATGCTCCGCACATCGAGTCAGATCTACGACATTTCCGGCGCCGACATCTGGGTGATGGATCCGGGGATGCAGTTCGTCGACGACATCAAGCCGCTGTCGGACAACGAGCTGTATCGCGTGCGCGGCGTGGAAGGAGTGAAGTGGGCGGTCCGGCTTTACAAGGGGATTGCGCGCTCGCGGTTCAGTGACGGAAAATTCCAGCAGTTCATCCTGCTGGGGTTGGATGACGCCACGATGGTCGGCGCTCCGCGGGAGATGGTGGTCGGCTCGCTGGCCGATCTCCGGAAGCCCGATGCCGTGATCATGGATGAAGGGGGTTACAAGTACCTGTGGCCGAATGAACCGTTCCAGCTGGGGCGGACGTTCGAGATGAACGATCGCCGGGCGGTGCTGGTGGGAATCTGCAAGGCCTCGCCGACGTTCCAGACGTTTCCCGTCGTGTATTCGCGGTACAGCCAGGCGACGATGTTCGTGCCGCGCGAACGGAAGCTGATGTCGTTCGTCCTGGCGGAGCCGAAGGACGGCGTGCCCGCGATCGACGTCTGCAAGAACATCACGGCGCAGACGGGTCTCAAGGCGGAGACGCAGGACCAGTTCATCTGGACCACGATGTGGTACTTCATGATCCGGACGGGAATCCCGATCAACTTCGGCATCACGATCTTCCTGGGGTTCATTGTCGGCACGGCGATCGCGGGCCAGACGTTCTACCTGTTCGTGATCGAGAACCTGCGGCAGTTCGGGTCGTTGAAGGCGATGGGAGTCACGAACCGGCGGATCATCGGGATGATCCTGTTGCAGTCGCTGGTCGTCAGCACGCTGGGTTACAGCCTCGGGGTGGGCTTTGCAGCGCTGTTCGGCGAGCTGAACAAGAACAACGACACGCTGGCCTATTTCATGCCGTGGCAGATTCTGGCGATTACCGGCGGGGCGGTCGTCCTGATCGGAATCCTGTCGAGCCTGCTCAGCGTCCGGCGGGTGATGGTGCTTGAGCCGGCGATCGTGTTCCGTGGTTGAACGAGAGTGAATCGAACGATGTCGTCCGCAGTGTCCATCCCTGAGCAACGCGAGTTCGCGAGCCGGAACGGTTCGCGTCCGGCGGTCGTGGTGCGCCATCTCACGAAGGCCTTCGGCGACGGGGAGAACCGGCTGCTGGCGCTCAAGGACATCAATCTGGAAGTTCAGGCCGGGGAGCTGACCCTGCTCGTCGGGCCGAGCGGGTGTGGCAAGACGACGCTGATTTCGATCGTGGCCGGCCTGTTGAATCCCACGGAAGGGCACGTCGAAGTGCTGGGAGAAGACCTGGCGGAAATGTCGGGGACACGGCTGGTGAATTTCCGGGGGGAGAAGATCGGGTTCGTGTTCCAGCAATACAATCTTCTGCCGTCATTGACGGCGGCGGAGAACGCGGCGATTCCGCTGCTGATTGCCCGGCGGCCTCGGAAGGAGGCGGTTGCCGAGGCGAAAAAAGTGCTGGACTCGGTCGGGCTGGGGAACCGGGTGGATGCCTACCCGAACACGCTGTCCGGCGGTCAGCAGCAGCGCGTCGCGATTGCGCGGGCGCTGGTGCACAACCCGCACCTGCTGGTCTGTGATGAACCGACGGCCGCGCTCGATGCGCATTCGGGGCGGACGGTGATGGGGCTGTTGAAGCAGGTCGCGCTGCAGAGCGATCGGGCTGTGATCGTGGTGACGCACGACAACCGCGTTTTCGATTTTGGCGACCGGATCATCCACATGGCGGACGGCGAAATCGAACGCATTGAAACACGCGACGAGATGCTGGCCCGGGGAGGGGCTCACTGATGTTTCGGACACTTCGCAAACTGATTCTGCCCGGCGCGGCGCTGGGGCTGCTGATTTTCGCCGTCATCCACGTGGTGCGTGCCCAGACACCGGCCGTGAAATCGCGGCCGCCGGTCGAGCCGCCGCGTGCGCCGTTCGCCAACACGGTCGCGGGTTCGGGCATCGTGGAGGCACGGACGGAGAACATTTCGATCGGATCGCATTTGCCGGGCGTGGTGACGGAAGTTCTGGTGCGGGTCGGGGAGAAGGTGGACAAGGGGACACCGCTGTTCCGGCTCGATGACCGGGCGATGAAGGCGAACCTGCGCGTGATGCAGGCGAACGTCGCGGCCGCGAAGGCGGAACTTTCACGGCTGGAGAGTCTGCCGCGTCCGGAGGAGTTGCCCCCTGCGGAAGCCAAGTTGCTGGAAGCGGAGGCCAACCTGGCGGAGCTGATTTCCAACTACGAGCGGGCCCAGCGACTGGGGAAGGAGAATGCGGTCACGGAGCAGGAGCTGGTGAAACGGAAGCAGGGGGTGGAGGCGGGGCGCCAGCAGGTTGCCGGCGCCAAGGCTTCGTTTGACCTATTGAAAGCGGGCTCGTGGGGCCCGGAGAAGGCCATTGCCCAGGCCAAGGTGGAACAGACCCGTGCGGCCCTCGAGCAGGTGCAGATCGAAATCGAGCGACTGACGGTGACCGCCCCGGTCGACGGTGAAGTGCTGCAGGTGAATGTCCGTCCCGGCGAGTTCGTCGGGGCTCCGCCAGGCCAGGCGCTGGTGGTTCTCGGCAACGTCCAGCTTCTGCACGTTCGCGTGGACATCGACGAGCATGACATTCCACGGTTCCGCCCCGGCGCGCCGGCCCAGGCGACTCTGCGTGGCGACCCGAGCCTGAAGTTGAATCTGGCGTTCGAACGCGTGGAGCCGTACGTGGTGCCGAAGAAATCGCTGACGGGAGACAACACCGAACGCGTCGACACCCGGGTGCTGCAGGTGATCTATTCGATCGAGAACCAGGGCTGCACGTTGTATGTCGGGCAGCAGGTGGATGCGTTTATTGATGCGGCGCGCAGTGCGACGGAGACTCCGGCCGGGGGGGCTCCGGGGAAGAGTCTGTAGGACCTGCGCGAGGCCGGGAAGCAGGCCTGGCCTCATCGGGCCGTGGCAGCGTACGTCGGCCTAGAGTTCGGAGCGGAGGGGGAGTTCGAGGCCGAAGCCGGCGGTGCGGCTGCGGACGTCGAAGGCGGCTTCTTCGGGGCGTTCGAGGGGGCAGGCGAGCTCAGTCGGAATGCGGACGGTGAAGGTGCTACCTTTGCCGAACTCGCTTTCGAGGAAGACCTCGCCTCCGAGCAGGCGGGCGATTTCCTTGACGATGGACAGGCCGAGTCCCGTTCCCTCGTACTCGCGGGTGAGGGCATTGACTTCCTGTCCCGGGAGGCTGCGGCCCTGGCGGAACTTCTCGAAGATCATGGCCTGATCTTCGAGCGGGATGCCGATGCCCGTGTCGGCGACGATGATGTCGACGCGGTCATCGGGCGCCTTTACGGCGGAGACGCGAATGCGGCCTCCTTCGGGGGTGAATTTCACGGCGTTGGACAGGAGGTTGTAGAGGACCTGCTGCAACTTGCCTTCATCCTGCCGCAAGGGGGGAAGGAGCGGGTCGGAACTCCACTGCAGGTCGATGTTCTTTTTCTCGGCGAGGGGGAGCATCGACGCGCTGGCTCGCTCGACGAGGTCGCCAACGGAAAACTCGAGGATGTGCCGCTCCATCTTGCCGGCCTCGATTTTCGCGAGGTCGAGGATGTCGTTGATGAGCGAGAGGAGGCTGCGTCCGGAGGTCTGGATGTTGGCGAGGTATTTTTTCTGGCGCTCGTTGAGATTCTCTGCCGAGGCAAGGACGTCGCTGAAGCCGAGGATGCTGTTGAGAGGGGTGCGGAGTTCGTGGCTCATGGTGGCCAGGAACTCGTTTTTCACCTTGTTCATCTGGTGCAGGGTGAGGTTGGCGCGGGCCAGCTCGTCGACCTTTCCGTCGAGGTTGCTGTTGGCCAGACGCAGCTCTTCCTGGGTGTTCATCAGGTGCCGCAGCATGCGGTTGAAAGCGTGGCTGAGCTCTTCAAACTCGTCGCCGGTGCGGATGTCGGCCCGTTGATCGAGGTCGCCCTGGGCGACCGAATCGCTGACCTCTTTCAGGTGCTGGACGGGCTTGACGATGACGTAGCGGACGATGGCGTAGAGAGCGAGCATCGCGAGGAATGCGGTCGCAATGGCCATGGCGATAAGGATGGCGTTGTTGCGGGCGATGCGGTGGCTGGTTTCCTGGCGATCGAACGAAATCTTGGCGACGCCGAGCAACCCCCCTTCTTCGAGGTCTTTCAGTCGGTCCTTGTGGCAGTCGTAGCACGACTGGGCCTTGCCGGAGGAGAGGATGGTTTTGTTCGTGCTGGCGTAGATGGGGGCGTAGTACTCGTAGGCCTCCGCGTCGTCGATGATGAGGAATTCGCGGTCGGATTCTTTGGACTTGAGGAAGGTGGCGACGGCGTCGTATTCGGCGGGCGTGGAGGGGCTGCGGACTCCCTTGGGCTCGGTGTCCCAGTTGCTTTTCAGGAACTTCAGCTGGTAGTGCTCGCGGAGATCGCTGGGCTTGAACTCCTTGCTGAGCGAGACCATTCGCTCCACCTGCGACTTCTGGGTGGGGTCGGACTCATCGCGGTCGATGCCGAGGTGCATCGTCAGGAGGTCCTGGCTGATCAGCAGGCGGGCCCGATCGCGGTACTGGTCGCGGACGATGCGGAGGTTGAGCAGCGCATAGACGTAGAAGCTTCCGGTCAGCAGCAGGAGGAGCGCGCCGCCGAACAGGAATCGGCATTTTCTCTCCAGGCTGGTTTCGCCAAGAAGGCGTTTGATGGTCCGGTACGACATAGGCGCGGAATTCTATTCGGATTTCCGATCGAGCGCAAAGATGAAGCAGGATTGGCCCAACGATGGGGCGTAATTCCGCGTAAGCAGCCGACATCGGGGGTTTGACCGTGCGCCCTCCGAGGCACGAGTATCTGCGTGCAACAGGCCCGGAGGATGGGGATCCAAATTGCCCGCGGGGATGATCGATTCCGCCCAGCTGACCCGGCTCGCTACCGAGCTGGAAATCCTGCTGCGCGCGAACTCGCCGCTGGGGCCGGGGCTTCGCGACGCTTCGAACCGCTGGCGCGGGGCGCTTCGCCCGGCGGCGGAAAAACTGGCGGAGCGGTTGGATGCGGGAATGCCGGTTGACGAGGCGCTGCGGACGGCCGGGGAGCTGCCCCCCGTATTCCGGTCGCTGGCGGCGGCGGGGATGACGACCGACCGGGCGGCCGACGTGCTGCGGGCTTACTCGACGTCGACCCGCCAGTTGCTCGACCTGCGTGAGCGACTGCTGCGCGGGCTGATGTATCCGGCGATCATCCTGATCCTGACATATGGGCTGACGATCCTCCTGATCCATTCCGTGCTGCCTCAAATGGCGAGCATGGTGGGTGAGTTCTCCAGGGTCCCCCCGCGCTGGGTTCATTTCGTTGAGAAAGCGAATGCCACGCTTCCGGTCTGGAGCTGGGCCATTCCCCTGGGTCTGCTTGTCGCGAGCTGGCTGGTGCACTTCCTGTTCGGACGTCACCGGAGCGCAATCGGCATCTGGGGATCATTTCCGTTCGTGAGATCGGTGCTGTCGGATATTCATTCCTCGACGGCCAGTTCGCTGCTGGCGGCGCTGCTGGACTGCGAGGTTCCGCTGCCGCTGGCGTTGTCGCTGGCGGGGGAATCGCTGACTTCGCGACGGGCGCAGGCGGCCGTCAATGCGATTGCGGACGACCTCAGAAAAGGGGTTCCGGCTCAACACGCGTTCCGAGAGCGTGCGGGAGCGCCGCCGCTGTGGCGAGCGCTGTTCGTACGCGAGCGCGAGGCCGGCCCGCTGCGGGCGGGGCTGAGGCACATCGCAGAGGTTCTTGCGTTACGGGCTCGGAGCCGGGCGGACGTCCTCGGACGGGTGATTCCGGTCCTGCTGATCATCGCCGTGGGGGGCCTGACCGTTGGCGCCTACGGGACGGTAGTGTTCGGACCGCTCGTCGAACTCTGGGAGCGGATCGGAGCGCAGCCATGAGCCTTGTCGCCGACGCGCCAGCCGCCGCTCCATCTCCGGGTGACGGGCCCGCACTGCCGTTTTCGATGCAGATGTTCGCGGAGGAAGCGTCGTCTCCGTGGACGGCTTCCGCGTTTCGAACGATTGCCACCAGACTGGATCAAGGGGCGTCCTGGACCGAGGCGGTGCAGTCGGCCGGGAGGCAGCTGCCGCAGTTCCTGAGGGGGGTGTTTGCCGTCGCGGAACGCAGCGGATCGATCGAGCAGGTAATCGGAGAGTATTTTGCGGGGACGCGGCGGACGCGGCGGGCGAAACGGCAGGTGCTCGTGGCGCTGCTGTATCCGGCATTCCTGCTGCTCGCCTGCCTGGTGCTGCTGACGGGTGTGTTCCTGTTCGTCGTCCCTCCATTCCGGGAGATGTTCAACGACTTCGGGGTGGAACTGCCCTGGATGACGAAGCTGATGATCTCGATGAGCATGATCGTGACCAAGGGCTGGCCGTGGCTGGTAGTGGGGCTTGTGTTCATGTTCGCGACGCTGGTGGCCATGCTGCTGTTCACCAAGCTTCCTCTGGCGGCCCCGCTGGTCCGCGTCATGCAGGCGATCCCGATTGTCGGCACGGCCTCGCAACTGGCGGGCGCATCGGAATTCTGCACGCTGCTGGGAATGCTGGTGAAAGCGAGGATCCCTCTCCCAGACGCACTGCGGCTGACGGCCGGGGGACTTCAGGATGCGAACCTTCGCCAGGGGTGTCATCGGCTGGCCGACCATGTCGAGCGGGGTGAGTCGCCCGCTTACGCCGCCTCGATCCTGCCTCATTTCCGGCCCCGTCTCGTGCAGTTGCTGCGGCATACGGAGCACGAGCGGAGCTTCGGGGAGATCCTCCGGTCGCATGGTGAACTGTTCGGGATCCAGGCGGAGGCACAGTCGGGAATCGCGATTGTCTGGATGCAGCCGTTCCTGTTGGTGTTCGTGGGGATCCTGGGAGGATTCGTCGTCATTTGCCTGTTCATGCCGTTGATCAAGCTGCTCAACGAACTGAGCTGACTCACACCCTGGAGGCTGATTCCTTTCATGCTGCCGATGCTCATCCTTCTTGGAATGCCCATCCTGGCCGGCGCCCTGCTGGCGCTGGACCACTATGTGCGTTTCAATGCCTCTCGGGATGAGCTTTCATGGCTGGCGCTGGCGATGCGAATCGTCGGGCTGGCCCTTGCGGGAGCGGGCCTGACGGTGTTGGTCCTGGCCGCGCTGGGGAGGCATGGTCAGGCGTCGCACTGGTTTTTCGACGCGATCGTGAGGATTGCGGCCGGGGCCTATGGCCTGCTGGCGATCCTGACGGCGGTCGTGGGGAATGCGTTCCGCGCGCCGCGGGATTCGACGAATCTGCGCGAGGAATCTCGCTTGGAACAACGGGCTTCCCTGTTCCGCCTGTTGTGCTGGATTGCGCTTCTGGTTCCCCTGGTGCCTTTCGTCCCGGCGGTGGTCCTGATTGTGCCGCTGGTGTTGACGACGGTGTTTTCCTCGTGGGGAGCCGTGAATCGCGGGAGCCAGATCAGCCTGTTGTGGCGGCTGTCGATCGCCTCGGAAAACGGGCTGCCGTATGCGGATGAAGTGGAATCGGCATCGCCGGGGATCGGGAGTCACCGTCGGGAATCACTGGCCGCGCTGGCGGGACGCCTGCGCGACGGACAGTCGCTGGGAGAGGCGATCGATGACGGCTCGCCCCTGATCCCCCGCGGCGACGTGCTCGCGATCCGGGCGACCGATGGCACACCGGCCCTGAGTTCCGTCCTGCGGGACGCGGCCGAACGTTCGGTTCGCAATCTTTCGGAACTTCGCGAAGGTGGCGACGCGCTGCCGCTGCAGGTTTATTTCGTGAACGTGTTCCTGGTCGTCATCTCGATCGTCAGCTTCCTCATGTACTGGATCATGCCGAAGTACAAGGAGATCTTTAACGATTTCGGCGTGACGCTCCCTCCGATCACGCGGCGTCTGATCGATGTGACGGACAGCGCCGCCAGTTACTGGTTCGTGGCTGGTCCGATGATGTTCCTGCCGGTCGCGATCCTGCTCGCCTCGCCGCTGGTTTCCCTCGCGGGCTGGGAAAACCTGAACTTTCCGCTGCTGATGCGGTGGTTTCCGCGACGCGACGCTCCGGAGGTGCTCCGGATCATTGCGGCGGTCGTCGAATCGGGTCGGCCGCTTGCGCCGACTCTCAGCGAGATCGCCGAGCACCATCCGCGTGAAGACCTGAGGTCGCGGCTGGAGCGGATTGCCGCCATTCTCGATCACGGAGAGTTTTCGTGGAGAGTTCTCTGTCACGACGGCTTTCTCAAGCAAGACGAGGCGGATGCGCTCGACGCGGCGGCGGCGAATCACCATCTGCAATGGGCGCTCAGGACACTCGCCGACGGACTGGACGCGAAACAGCGGATCCGCACGGCCTGGGCCTTCGAGTGGCAGCGGCCGATCCTGATCGGCACGCTGGGGGGGCTGGTCGCGTTCGTGGTCGTTGCCATGTTCCTGCCACTGATCCATGTGATGAACACGGCCGCGGAGATGGGCCCATGACCATGCACCCGCGCCGCGCATTCACTCTCGTGGAGATGGGGGTCGCCTGTGCCCTGCTGGGGTTCGTCTTCGCGGTCTTGGGACAGTTCGTTTCCCGCTGGGACGCGGCCCGGCGATCCGTGGAAGAACGGGCCTGTGCACTGCGGCTCGTTGAAAACGTCCTGGAACGTGCGACGATCGCTCCAGCAGGAACGACTCTCACGCTGGACGCCGATGCGGCGGCCCGACTGCGGTCTGCAGAACTCAAGATTTCAGAGGGTCCCGCGGATGACGCGGGACTGATGGCTGTCACCGCCTCGCTTTCCTGGGTGAACGCGGAGGGGCAACGGGTGTCGCCTGTGGCGGTCACAGCGTGGAAGCGTTCGGCGCCGAAACCAACGGAGGACTCACGATGAGTCCACATCGTTCGGTACGAAGAAGGCGGCGTGCCGGCTGGCAGCTGACCGAACTGAGCATGGTGCTCGCCGTGCTGGCGATCGTCGTGGTCGCGGCGACGCGGGTGATCGTTGGATTGATGTCGATCGAGAGCCGCTCGGGGCAGGCTCTTCAGGACGCCACGATCCTCGAGCGGCTCGGACGTCAGTGGCGGGACGACCTGCACCGGGCGCAGTCGGCGACGATCTCGCCGGATGCGGCCTCGATCGAGATGCGGCTCGACGATGGATCAGAGACCCGGTACCTGATTGCCGGGAAAAAGCTCACCCGGGAGCAAACTCGAACTGGCGGAAAACCGCCGGCCCGGGAGCTGTTCGCCGCCAGTGCCCGGGGTTGGCAGTTCGACCGCGAGGGGAACGGAGCGATCATCGCGCTCCTCCGCGAGCACGCGCCGTACGCCCTGACGGCGACGGGGCAATCTGCAACGCCATCGAAGGTCGATCGGATCGAAGGAGCCGTTGGCATGTTGATGCCGCGGGCGGATTCCGCCGCAGAGGGGGACTCGCCATGAGAACCTGCCGGCCCTCGTCCCGAATGATGTGCGGCGTCCGGCGATCCGGCATGGCCCTGGCGATTGTGATCGTCCTGATTGGGATCTTTGCGGCGCTGTGCCAGACACTGACCATGCTGGTCGCGATCCAGTTCCGGCTCGCGTTCCAGCAGACGGATCAGGCGCAGGCACGCCGGCTCGCGGAGGCCGGGCTGCTCCGGGGACAGGCCCGCCTTGAACGAGAACCGGACTGGACGGGGGAGACGTGGACCCCTGCGCTCCCCGGCGGGGGGAACGGGGCTGTCGAACTGGTGGTCACGCAGTCGGGCGATCAATCGATCCTGCGTGCCATGGCCAGGTTCACCACGACGGCCGGACGAATCCATCAATCGCATCAAACGCTGGACGTCGGGATGGCGTCTGCAAAGGGAAGGAACGAAGGCGCCCAGCCATGAAGACGACTTTGCAACCACTGCCACGCTGGTCTCGCCCTGCTCACGCCAGAGGACGTCGGGGGTTCACACTCATCGAAGTCCTGGTGGTGGTCGCGATCATTGCGATCCTGATTTCGCTGCTGCTGCCGGCCGTGCAGCAGGCGCGGGAGTCGGCCCGGCGGATGCAATGTCGTTCGAACCTGACGGGGCTGATTCTCGCGCTGCAGAACTATCATGGCGCCCATGGGACGCTCCCGCCGGGAACGGTGGATTTCTCCGGGCCGATTGTTTCGGGGCCGATGGTATTGGGGCAGACGCAGGGCTATCGCATAAGCTGGCTGGCTCAGGTGCTGCCGTACCTGGAAGAAGGAAATACGTACCGCGCGATCAACTTCGACGTTCCGGCGCATGATCCCCTGAACCAGAACGTCGCCGCGCATCGCATGCCTGTCCTGCAATGCCCGAGCAACCCGCGGAGCGCACTCACCTGTTACGCCGGGGTTCACCACGACGTCGAGGCGCCGATCGACGTCGACAATCACGGGGTGCTGTTCCTCAACAGCCGGATCCGCCTTCCCGACGATGTTCCCGATGGCTCCAGCTACACGCTTTTCGTCGGTGAAACCGAAGGGATGCTCTCCTGGCTGACCGGCGACAACAACACCCTGAGGAACACCGGCTCGACGCCGGGATTTGCCTCGATGGTTCCGGTCGTTCAGCCGACGGCGACTCCTTTCGAGGGAATGGACGAACCGGGGGCCGAGACGCCGGCCGTTCCTCCGCCGAATCTGGTGGGCGGTTTTAACAGCTACCACACCGGGGGGGCGAATTTTGCGCTGGGGGATGGTTCCGTCCGGACGATTTCCGAAAGCATCGACGCGGACCTGTTCCGCAAGCTCGGTCACCGTTCCGACGGTGCGTTGACGGGAGCATTCTGATCGATGCGAGCTGGCGCCCTGGCGGTCCTCTGCGCGGTCGCGATGGCGTGTCTCGCCTGTCCGGAGACCGTCTGCGCACAGACAGACCCGGGTGAATTGGCGATCAACGTCGGAGAGACGCTCTGGGGTTTCGATGGCAAGGCGGTGGCGGACACGTTCACGCCGCTGTCGATCCTTGTTCAGAACACGGGGCCGAAGAGCGCGAGCGGGACGTTCCGCCTGCAGCGCGGCCTTCCGCTCGACGTGAACCGTGAACCGCCGATTGAGATTCCGTTCGAGGTCCCGCCGTTCGAGGAACGCTGGATCCAGGCGGCGCCCTACATCGTGGATGACTACATCCCGTGGCAGCTCAGCTGGGGGCGGCGGGAGAATCAGAAGCTGGAGTTGCCGCAGGCCCGACTGGGAGAGGCGGCGGCCATCCTGCTGGTGAATCCGAACGACCGGGCTCGTTCGAGTGGCGCCGTCCGCCGATTCCGTTCGAACCTGTTTCCCGCCACCATCACGGTGACGGATGGCCTGCAGACGGTGTTCCTGAACTCTGTCCCGGACATTCAGGGGGCACGGCTCCAGACGTTCCTGGAATGGCTGAATCGTGGCGGGCGCGTGATCCTCCTGCAGGGCGACGATCACCAGTTTCCGCGATTTCCGTCGACACTCGCCGCACTCAACAACCCCGAAGAAACATTCGCCGTCGGCAGCGGACAGGTGCGGCGGATGGCGGTCGAGGTCGGCGACATTGATGAAGCACAGCTGCACCGCGTGACCCGCCCCGAGCGGCCCGAGTCGCTCAAGGACGCGACGGCCGCTTTTCGCGATCCGATGCGCACCTACAACGGCCGGTATCCGTGGTCGCGGGATCGGGCGATTCTGGAAAGGCTGGAGTCGGTTTCCCGGTTCCATCGCCGGTGGTGGCTGATTTATCCGCTGGCGCTGCTGTATCTGCTGGCGGTGTTCCCGGGAACCTTCGCCGTCGCGCACTCCCGGAAGGGGGTGAAGGGGTTCTACCTTGCCTACTTCGCGACGGCCGTGGTGTTCTCCTGGGCGTTCAAGACGCTGGGGGGAGTGGGCGGAGGAGACAAGAATCGCATTCGTTCGGCGACGATTGCCCAGCAGATCGCGCCGGGCGTGTTCGATTGCAGCCAGTGGAGCAGCCTCGCGGCGGTCAACGGCGGGTGGTTCACCATCGGCCATGAAGGGAGTGGGCGGCTGTATTCACCGTGCGAAGAGTTCGAGATGCCGCACGGTCAGATCACCTCCGGGACGGAGGCGCGGTATGAGGTCGATATTCCCGTCGCGAGCACGCGGTCTGCCGTCTCGAGGTTTCGGACGACGGCTCCGGCCGTGGGCGCGCAGCTTCGTTCACTGGCGTTTGCCGACCGGAAGCTGAGTACGTGCGCGGTGGAGTTCGAAGGCTTGCCGGCCGAACCGATCTCGGCATTTGCCTGCCATCGGGAAGGGCTGTTCAAGCTTCAGAAGAATGGGGACGTGTGGATGTCGGGACGCCAGCTGTCGATGGCGACGGCCGTGTTCATCAGCAACCTGGACCAGCTTCCGAATTACTCCTGGAACGCGCGCGGCAAGCAGCCGGCCGAGACGTTGCCGACGACGGAGTTTTTTCATTCGCTGGAACGGCCGCTCGTGGGGAACGCGTTCAGGATCCGGGGCCATGTCGAACCGTGGTCGGCGACGATGCCCGCAGGACGGCTTCGCGTGATGGCGCTGGTGGAGAATGAGGGCGCATTCGCGCCGGTCGCTCCCGGATTCGAGGACGTGCAGGGATGCGTGCTGTACGTGATCGATCTGCCGGTCTCTGAGAACTGAAGGGGCGCCGGCGCGATGTTTCACGGAACCGTCACCCTGCTGTCCCGTTCGCTGCGGCTGGATGCACTGCAGAAACGGGCGCATGCGTTCCGCTTCGTGTCGATCGGCGTGGTGTTCCTCCTGCTGCTGGCGACGCATATTTACACCGGAGGACGCGGGTCGCCCGGCCTGCGGTTCTTCTCGCTGATTTGTCATCTCTGCCTGGGGCTGATCACGGTCGCCGCGGCGGGGCATTTTTCGACAGCAATCACCGAAGAGAAGGAAGCGGGCACGCTCAACCTGATCCTGCTGGCGAACGTTCCGTCGCTGGCCATACTCGTCGGCAAATCGACGACCCGGATCGTGTCGGTGCTGCTCGTGTTTGCGGGGATCTTCCCATTCGCGCTGCTGGCTTTGGCGCTCGGCGGAGCGACGGCCCATCAGGTGTGGTCCGGACTGCTGGCGCTTGCGGCTTACCTGGTGCTCGTCGCAAATATCGGGCTGCTGGCCTCGGTGCTGAAACGGACGGGGGCCGGAGCGTCGGTGATCACGACGGCGGCGATGGTGATGCTGCTCGGGGCCCCGTACCTGCTCTCGAAGCTGGCGTTGACGCTGGTGTACGTCGGCTGGGCGACGGCGGGCAGCCCGTTCATTTCCTTTCTCACCGACGCGCAGTCGCGACTCGACGAATTCTCCATCGTCACCCGCATCGATCGCATCCAGGCGACGGGCTTCAATGAATCGGCCTGGAGCGGCCAGGTGATCCTGAGCCTGGCGATCGGCTCGTTGCTGTTCTGCGTGTCGTGCCTGTTGTTTCGCCGGTTCTGCGAGTATCTCGACGACGACGCGCCGGAACGGGCCGGAGTGATGAAAGTGAAAGGTGGGATGCATCGATCGTGGTGGCGGAGGCTGTTCACGCCCCGGCCCTGGAGAAACGCGATCGCGTGGAAGGATTTCCATTTCCTTGTCGGCGGGCTGCCCGGCCTGCTCGTGCGTTTCGCGATGATTCCGCTGATTGCCGTCGGGCTGTTCGCGGTCGACAAGCTGCTTGCGGCGGGGATGAACCTCAAGGCTCCCGACGCGCTGCGTCTGGCGCTGTTGCTGGCCGCGGGGCTGGAAGCGATCGCCCTGTCGGCCCGCATCTTCAATGTGGAGTACCGCCGGCAGACGCTGTGCACGCTCGCGCTGCTTCCCCGATCGACGATCTCGGTGTGCTACTCGAAAGTGGCCGGCTGCAGCCTCGTCCTGATTCCGTTCGTGTTCTGGTTCATCCTCGTCGGCGCCATGTATTCGATTGAGCTGCAGGGACTGGCGGACATCTACCTCATCGATTCCCGCGCCATCGTCCTGGCGTGCCTGGCGATCCTCCTGGTGCACCTGACGGCCTGCCTCTCGCTGCATGTGAAGTGGGGCGCTTTGCCGCTGTCGATCATGGTGTTGATGGTGCTGTCGAGTTGCCTGTCGCCATTTGTGGCGATGGTCGCCGCGACGACTCGCGTGGCGACTGGCCGCGATTCGGTCGGGGCCGTGCCGGTGCTGTACCTGACCTTCCTGATCTGCGGGGTGCTGCAGATTGCGATCGGGCTTCGATTCCGCCGGGCCGCGGCGGAATAGGGGCGACTGCGGGGTGGCAAGCTGTTCCGGTTCGGGAAAGGGTGACGCCGGGGCAAGCTTCCCGCGACGCGACGCTTTCACGGGCGGACCGGGAACAGGGAGCGTGAAACGTGCTGGAAATTTTCTGTTTCCCGAGCCGTGTCCTGTGGCGCGGGTAAGTTTCTGTCGGGTCCACATGGGTCAGGGTGAAGCCGGATCAACAGGCTCCTGACGCTGCGTAGATGCCAGGCAGCAACGCCTCCCCGGTTCCTGATGAGTCGCCCTTTTGCGGGCCGCGGCCATCACCGGGTCGGCACAGAACGCTCGTTCTGGCTGCGGCATCGCGCGTCGTCAATTGGCCTGGGGTTCCGAGGCAGAGGGTTTCCGGCGGGTCCAGTCGCGTTGTCCTGAGAGTGAGTGGAATATGAAGCGATTTGCAAAGCGTCGAATCGGGATGATGCTGGTCTGTCTCGCCGGTGGTTCAGCGGCTGTCACTGGAGCGGAACAACCGATCGTGCAGGCGGGCTGCAACTGCCAGCAGGGTGGAGGCGGGGGCATGGCGATGCCGATGCCTGTGGAAACGCCCCACCTGCGTCCGACACCCGGCTATTCAAACTGGACGCCGGGTCCGATGCCGCCGACGATCTCCGGTCCTGTGGTCAGTCTGCCTCCGGGCACGCTCGGGCAGACGTACGTTCGTCCGTCTGCACCGGTCCCTGCGGTGAAGCATCCGCGGGCCGGAATGATCGATGTGCGTGCGACGGGGGCGACCTCGGTTTCCGTGCAGTGGACGCACCCCTATCGCCTGGAAGACGAGCTCGAGGGCTTCGTCGACGCGAAGGATAAGGACGTGTTCCACTTCGAGGAGAAGCAGATGCTCCCCGGTGTCCCCTACATCGTGCGAATTGAAGCGCGGTACGGCACCGAGGACAATCCCCGCTACGAGGAACGCTACGCGCGGCTCATCATGGGGCGGATCGTGAGCGTCGACTTCGACGAGAAACAGTGAACCGAGCCTTCCGTCCCCTCCCGGGGACGGAACATTGACCCGCGGAGCATCAGGCGGTGGCGATCCCGTCCTGATGTGCCGCGGGTTTTTCGTTGACGCCGCGGAGCCGAACGCGGGCGGTCAAACCTTCTTGACCGCTTCACGGACGGCCGCGAGGCAGAGCTCCACGTCCGCCAGGGGATTCTTTTCGCTCTCCTCGTATTCGAGAGCGACGCAGTTCTGGTAGTTCAGCTTCTTGAGCGCCTGCAGAACTCCGACGATGTCGAGTTCCCCTTCGCCGAGGACAGTGAAGAGCTTGTTCTCTTTCGCCAGCATTCCCTGGCGGTTCTTCGTGAGGGTCGGCGCGATTTTTTCCTGCTCCTCCGGCGATTTGACGGTGCGCACGTCCTTCAGATGCACGCCGTGGACCCTGGGGCCGAACTTCTGGATCACCTCGACGGGATTCTCATTGCTGCGGAGGTAATGGCCCGTGTCGACGCAGGCGCCGATCTTCTCGTGCCGGTTGGTGAGCCACTTCAGGACGTCGTCGGCCTTGTCGTAGCGGTGGCCCGGGCCGTGGTTGTGAATGGCGATGGCGACGTCGTATTCCGCGACCAGCTTGTCGAGCAGATCAAACGTCTGGCGATCGGGATCGGGATCGGCCGACAACGAGACGATGCCCATGGCCTTCGCGAAGTCGAAGATCTCGCGGGCCTTGGTCTCGTCATTGGAAAACCGGACGACTCCGTAGGAGAGGAGGGTGACGTCGGAGCCGGCGAGGAGCTTTTTCGACTCGTTCACGGACGCCGGGAGCGTGCTCAGCGGGACATGCTTGGGAAACGACTCCCAGTATTTGATTCCCAGCATCTTCGTATGCGCAAGTGCGGTCGGCGCGTCGAACGCCCGAAGCGTGTAGCTCTGCAGTCCGACTTTGAATCCGCCGTACGGGTCGGGCGCGGCGAAGGCTGGCCGACCGGAGAGGAGCAATCCCCCGGCGGCAGCGGCGGCGGAGGCGAGAAAACCACGTCGGGAGGTCGCAGCGTTGAGAGGCATGGGCAATCCTGGGCGCAACGGGAAGCAGTGGTGGTTCCGCGCAGTATAGCCGCCGCGCCGTTCACCCGCCCACGACGAGCCGGCGGGGAGGGCAAGGGGCCCTCCTTCGCCGCGCGACGGACTGAGAAAGCACTCCCGGAGGGATTCGAACCCCCGACCGACGGTTTAGAAAACCGTTGCTCTATCCTCCTGAGCTACGGGAGCAAGTTGTTTGTAGGTAGGAGCTTACCGCCAGTTGTTGGTTCGTAATCCTAACTGGCTTTACGCCTTTTTACGCCCTTCGTAAACTCGGTGGGAGTAATGACATAAAGGAACCCGCCAGTTTGCAGCTGACGGGTTCTAGGACACACCCCTGAGTAGAGAGGTGCGACCAATGGGCGTCGATTCTAACGCTTCCCGTAATGACGGTAAACGTGCGGCAAGGGTGGCAAAGGGCGTAGATACGCCCAGCCCGAAATTTCCTCTTCGAGTGCACAAGGGGACGGGCTATTGGTGCAAGAAGATCAATGGCAGGGTGTACTATTTCGGAAAGGTCTCGGACGATCCGACAGGTGCCCTCGCTCTGGAGGATTACAAACGTACCGTGTCTGGCCGCGAGAACGCGGACTCTCCGGGGCTAACGGTCAACGGGCTGGCGGGCAGATTTCTGGACCAGATGGAGGATTTGGTCCTGTCAGGGGAGCGAAGCCCCCGATCCTACGCGGCGTTGAAAGCCACTGCTAAACGAGTGGTCAAAGTCTTCGGCCGCGAACGGCTTGTGAGCGACCTGCTCCCAGACGACTTCCGCCTGTTGCGAAAGCGACTTTCGCGTGGCCGCAATGGACGTCCATATTCCGCACAGAAGATGAAGTCGGAAATCACCCGTGCCCGTCAGATGTTTAATTTCGCTGCCGCCGAGGGGGAAGCTGTCCGCTTCGGCACCGCTTTTCGGCAGCCTTCGGCGAAGGACGTTCGTCGCGAGCGTGAGGCGCACCGGCTGAAGCACGGGCACCGGATGTTTGAGGCGACAGAAATTCGGCGACTATTGGCGGTGTTGGGTGGGGAACGCGATCCAGCTTGCCCCGATGACAATGAGGAAGAGGTACGGAAGCCGAATCTTGCATTGAGGGCGATGGTCCTGCTGGGAGTGAACTGCGGATTCGGCAATACCGACATCGCCTGTCTTCCGCTCGCCGCGCTCGACTTAAACACAGGATGGGTCGAGCATGCTCGCACGAAGAATTCGACGCCGAGACGTTGCCCTCTTTGGCCCGAAACGATCGTCGCCCTACAGGACTATCTCGGCGTCCGTCCGAAGCCAAGACACGCCGCTGACGCCGAACTGGTGTTTCTAACCGCGAAGCAGCGGACGAAATGGGTGAAGGTGTATGCCAATGGCACGATTACGGATGGGGTGTCACAAGAGTTTAAGAAGGTGCTTGCCTCCCGCGGGTTAGCTCGGGCGAAGGTCGGCTTCTACGCCCTGCGGAGAGTTGTCGAGACAATCGGAGGGGACTCGTTGGACCAGGTAGCGGTAGATGCGATCTTGGGGCATGCGACTCCCGGAATGGGATCGGTCTATCGACAGCGGATCGCGGATGACCGCTTGCTCCGGGTGACCACGACGGTTCGCGAATGGCTCTTTCCCGAAAAAACTTTCGGCAAAAAGAGCGACCCGAGCGACCCGCGACCCGGAGACCCAATAAACGTGGAAGATAATGGCTCCGGCGCGGGGCGCAGTTCGGAAGTGGGGGCGACCCGTGTGCGACCCGCGCCCGGCGGGAGGCGGGAACGGGTCGCTACGGGGCGCAGTCGCGGGTCGCTACCGACCGAGGAAAATCCCCAGAAAACCTTGGAACGGGTCGACGGGTCGCAGGGGTCGCAGTTTTCCGAAAACCTTTCTCGGTGGGAGGCAACGACCGCCGGGTTCGGACCGGATGGGGGTGACCGATGAGCGCCGCCAGCTATGCCAGTGCCCATGAGTTCCTCCTAAAACATCGGGAATTGGTCTACTGCATCGCGTTGGTCTATCTCCGGCCCAACACCGCCGACGCCTCTGAAACTGACCTCCGGGAACGACTGCTACCAGCAAAGGACCTGTTGGATGTTAACGCCTCTTTGCTTGTCGCTCTGATTAAAGGCGAACGTGCCAGGTGGTTCCTCAGCAACGGAGATGACTGTGAGTTCCGCGATGCGTCCGAAATCCTCGAATCGTGGGCGAGCGATATGGCGAGTGCTGCGCGAGCGATTCGACAAGATGACCTTTTGACTGCTTACGGCTTCGTACTGAAGATGTGGTGGTCCGGGAAAAAGGCAGAGGCCGTGATTACGCCTCGCATCGACGAACTTGCCGGATTCTCTGAAGGCGTACTGCACTGGCATTTGCCAGCAGTCGAAGCCTCTCCGGCTACCGCCCCTGCCGCCCCCGAGTCGAATGACAAGCACACTCTTGAGTGCGACGTTGACGGTAAAGCCGTGACGTTTGACGGTGAGCGTATCCCGATGACAAGTGCGATGGCAGTTCGGTTCTTGAGAGTGTTGTTGAAGAACGAGGGCAAGTGGATTACCGCGAAGAAGCTGAACGGCTTTGACCGCGAAATTGACGAGGACTGCAAACCTCGCGAGTTCTTTCGGCGGAAATACATTCCGCAGCAAATCGCCGTATGCATTGACAGAAACGGCCGCCCCGGCGGCGGCTATCTACTCGACTTGCATCGACGCGAGGGGCGCGAAAAGGGCGCGAAAAGGGCGGAGACGAAGGGCGCGAAGTGAGCGTAGCTTCGGGGCATGGACACGCCATCCCCTTCCGCCGATCCTTTCGCCACTCTCCGAAACCTGACGCTGGAACAGGTTGAGGAACGGCTCGCGGCGCTCGATGCCGAACGGGCTTCTCTGTCATTGCTTCGCCGCTCTCTAGTTGCGCGTCGCAAGCACGAGCGACGGCATGCCGCCGGTCCGGGCAAGGAGGGGGCTCGTGCCTGAACAGTTTCTCTCGGTTCGCGAGGTCTCTGAGCGGCTTGCCGTTCGCCCGGCCGTTGTCCTAACGCACGTCGCCTCGGGAGAGCTTTTGGCTGCAAACGTGTCGACCTCCGCGACCCGTCCGCACTGGCGCATCTCCGAACACGACCTAGCCCGCTTTATCGAACAACGAACATACAAAGCCGTGCCACCACGTCGGCGGCGACGAGCCAAACCAGCAAACGTCAACAAACACTTCTGAGGTCAGAATGCCTTTGCCCCTTGTGAAGGGCGTCCGCAAGGACGTTCCGCCGGACACGTCGTCTTTCGAGTCGAGACTGGCGCTGCTCGCCCCGACAGACCTCGCGACGCTGCGTGAATCCGGTCTAACAGATGCCACGATCGTGGAACACCAATTTCGCACCGTGACCCCTTATGGCGGCGCGCTGGAGATTCCCTACTTTGACAGGTTCGGGAATCGCATCGACTATTCGCGTTGGCGACCACATGTCCCGAAGCCCAACGCTGAGGGAAACATTGCGAAGTACGTTGCCAAACGCGGATCGCAAACCCGCGTTTTCGTACCCAAGCCGTCCTCGCGATCGATGGCGGCCCCTTTCGTGTCGCTATTCGTCACCGAAGGCGAGAAAAAGGCCTGCGCTCTGGCCCAGGATGGGGCACACGTCGTTGTGTCGATACCTGGCGTTTGGAACGGCTGTAAGAAGGGCAAAGAAGAACTGATTGACGACTTGCGTGAACTCGTCTCGCCGGGCCTCCCTATCTACATCGTCTTTGACTTCGACCCCAAGCCGGAGACGCGGGCAAAGGTCGATGCGGCGAAACGCCGACTTGCTCGTGCATTCGTAGCGGCTGGCGCTGGCGCAGTGCTCTCGGTTAACCTCCCGCCTGCCAGCGATGGCGGCAAACAGGGCGTCGACGATTTCCTCGTGGACCACGGTCCCGAGGCATTTGAGCGACTGGTCGCAGACGCTACGCCAGTCGACACGTCGGAGCCCGAGCCCGATGGCAAGTCTTCGCGACGCGCCGGAAACGACTTTGTGAGGCGACTTGGTCTGGGCCCGCTCGTTGAACTTTGGCTGGACGAGAATAACGACGCATTCGCAACCGTGATGTTGGACGGTCGTCTTGAGCATTGGCAGATCGACAAACGGAACCGGCCATTTCGTAACTGGTTGAGCCTCGCGTTCTATGACATGTACGGCGAAGTGCTGACCGCCTCGCAACTGTCGGACTACGCATCGTTGCTTTGCGGTCTCGCGATGCAACGCCGCAAGGTCTATCCCGTACACCTTCGAACCGCGGCCCACGATGGCGTGCTGTACCTCGACCTTTGCAACGCCAACCGTGAAGTCGTCGCTGTCACCTCCGAAGGCTATTCGGTTCTCTCGGCCTGTCCTGTGAAGTTTCGACGAACGCGGGCGATGTTGGAACTTCCGAGGCCGGTGCCGACCGCCAGGTCAGTGCGAGAATTGCTGCGACCATTTCTGAACATTCGCCCCGAACAGGAACCGCTGTTGATTGCGTTTGTGACGGCCGCCATGAGGCCTGTTGGTCCCTATCCGATCCCGAAGCTACAGGGAGAGCAGGGCGTAGGAAAGACAACTCTCGCGAGAATGTTGCGAGCCTTGATCGATCCGAATGCCGCCCCGCTGAGAGTCCGCCCGCAGAGCGAACGGGACTTGATGATTATGTCCCATAACGCATGGATGCTGGGATTCGACAATCTGTCGGCGATGCTGGATTGGATGTCGGACGCCCTCTGTGTGCTGTCGACCGGCGGGGCTTTTTCGAGTCGTGAACTGTACTCGAACAATGAAGAAGTGATCTTCAAGCGGCAGTGCCCGGTATTGGTAACTTCGATCGGCGAAGTGGGAACCAACTCCGACCTCTTGGATCGCTGCTTGATCTTTGAGTTGCAGCCGATTCCGGAGGAGGAGCGTCAGACTGACAAAAAGTTCTGGGCGAACTTTGAAGCGGTGCGCGCAGAGATTTTCGGAGCGATCTTGGACGTGATTGTCGCTGGGATGCGCCGACTCCCCGAGATTGAACAGCGGCAGAGTCGCGACCTGTCTCGCATGGCAGACTTCTGCCAGTGGGGCGCGGCGATTGAGGAGGCGATTGGGCTTGATCCCGGCGACTTCGCCGCTGCGTATCGCGACAACCGCGAACTGGCAACAGCGACGGCCCTTGAAGGGAGTCCAATTGTCGCGCCTCTGCTGCGGATGCTGCGTGTTACGCCGCTGATCGAGCTTTCCGCCTCTGACCTCCTCGATGAGTTGAACAGCTCTGATTCTTCGTGCCGGATGATTCCGGGCTGGCCCAAAAAGCCGCAGTTGCTAAGTGGCATTCTGAATCGGATCGCCCCCAATCTCCGGCAGATCGGTGTCACGGCAACTCCCTGCACGATCGGCTCAGGAAATGCCAAGCGCAAAGTCTGGCGCATCGAATCTTCCCTGCCGGCAGAGCCCAAGATTGTCCCCATCCCTGCCGCGGCTGGCCCCAAGAGTGCGTTTGCGGCTCGGATGGAGGCCAAAGCGGGTCGTCTTCCCAACGCGGGCTAGTCCCTTCTACGGAGATCCCAATGCCTGTTTTGCCGCCTCGACAGCCGCCAACTCCTCCCCAGGTGAAGCCGGGTACCGATTGGACCCCGGTCCGTGTATTTGACACGACGCTACATCCCGAGATCCCAGACCGTTGCGACGATTGCGGCCGCAGCCTCCGATACGCCCACCGAATTCTCCGCGGCGTGCGAATTCGCCACGTAGGACGAGACTGCGCCGCACACCTGTGTTCCGATAGGAAGTACGATCCGAAGGCAGCGGAACGGCAAGCCCGCAATCGAGCGAGCAGATTGCGGACCTCCTTGCGCTCTGGGTGGAGGAAAAACAGCAACGGCAATCCGACTCGCACCATGCCAGAAGGATGGATCTCGCTTTTCGAGAAGGCAGGAATCTGGAAGGCCCGTGTGATGTTAAAAGGACAGGCCAACGCGGTGTTTCCGAGCGGCGGATACCGTGAAATCGCAGACGCCAAGAAGGCCGCGATAGGGGCCTACGAACAATTGGTGTCGCATGATCCCCACGGCTGAGCTACTGCGCCGTGTTCGCGGAATCGTCTTCCATCAGAGACAGCGTTTGACCGGCGCGGAGCGCCTTCTAGCTAACCACGGATTCGAGCTATTCGACATTGAGGCGGCGAAGCTGGAACTTGCCCTCTGGCGGAGCATCGAGAAGTCGCTGACGAAGCTGGTCCATCGCGACGGCTCCAATTCGGCGCGGTTTGGCTGAACCGGCCCTCTCCCTGCTACCGTTCTGGGATTGTACCTAGTCCCGGAACGATCACCGATGAACCGAGTGCCGTTGAAACAGATCGTCTTGCCGCTTGCCGCGAGTGCGGGACTGTGCTTGGCCATCGCGTACTTCTGGCCGGTGGATGGGCTGTGGCTGAACCTCGGGACTGAACTTATCGGGATTCTGGTGACGGTTTGGTATGTCGATTGGATTCTTGATCGGCACGATGAGAGCCGGTGGCGATCAACGGATCTCCTCGTCAATGAGCAGTTGAAGGTCGCACTTACCGATGTCGTGCTGGCTGTCCGACAAGGTTTGCAGGATCTGAATATCCTAGAGGACCCAGAACTCCGGGAAGACACGAATGTGCTCACGACTCTTGTCGACCAGGCAGCCGGTTACGATGTAGATCGCGTTCGAAAGCAGATTGATCGTGTGGGCAGCAAAGGAATGGAAGCACTCGGCGAGTCCGTCGACCGTGCACTTGAATCGCTCGCCCGTTTCTTCGACAGGTATAGCCATCGATTGAATCCGGAAACAAGCACGCTCGTCATTCGACTGGAGCGGGCACTGAATGAATCTAAATTGCCGATTTCCGTTGTTAGAGAAGTTGACTTGTCCGAGGTTGAGCTGGACTCGCCGATCCGCTTTTCGCTTGAGCAAGGTGATGATTTGTGGAGAGGCGGTCTTGCGATTGCTTTGGCAGACAGCTTCTCGCTCTGTACCGAGTTGAATCGACATCGGAGTCGGGCAGCTGCGTGAAGTGGCTTGCTCGGCCTTCTCCCCGCATCTCCTGATTTCCCGACTGAGTACCCAATAACCTTGTGTATGTAGGTGAGACTGGGTTCTTCCCCGCGCGTAAAGTATCAATCGGCGGTTGGCAGATTGTAAATAAACACAGTAAAATTGTGTTTTTTGGCAACAACATGTGTTTCGCTCCGTAGCGTTTGAATTGTAATTCGTGGTTTACGACTTTGGCTGGCCGCGGATAGGATTACGGAACATGCGTTCAGTATTCGATTCGAGGACCAGTCATGAAGCACGTCGCGATCTACTGCCGTGTATCGACCAACCAACAGGACACCAAGTCGCAGGAGCCGGACTTGAAGCGTTGGGCCGACTCGCAGGACCAGCCGGTGAAATGGTACTCCGACAAGGCCAGCGGACTGACGATGGAGCGGCCGGGCTGGCAGCAGATTGAGGCTGCGGTTCGCAAAGGCCAAGTTGCGGCTGTTGTAGTTTGGCGTGTTGATCGCCTGGGCCGGACGGCGAAGGGGCTGACAGCATTGTTCGCTGAACTGCGCGAGCGCCGGGTGAATCTGATCTCTCTGAAAGATGGCTTGGACCTCGCCACGCCCGCAGGACGGTTGATGGCCAATGTCCTCGCATCGGTCGCCCAGTTTGAGACTGAGACCCGAGCGGAGCGCGTGTTGGCGGGGCAGGCGATTGCGCGTAGGAAGGGGAAGCGATGGGGGGGCAGCAAGCCGGGAGTTCGCAAGCAGCTGACTGAAGTGCAGGTGCGGACGATCCGCCGCATGAAGGCAGAAGGCGAGACGATTACAGACATCGCGAGGGCTGTAAAAATCTCCCGGCCCACGATTTATGCGGTACTCCGCAATCCGGCCTAGGTCTCCTCTCTGCGCGTAAAATGTGCCTCTGTTCTCCGCCGCCCGTTGAGGCGGCTTTTTTGTGTGCTTCGACCCCGGAATACAACGGGGATAGGTGGGTGATAGGGCTATTAAGTTCAAACAGTTGACCCGTAACGTCGTTCGAATGACCCGGAAACGAGACATCGACGACCACCTGCCGAACCTGAAGCACAAGGACCAGACTGTGCCAGCGAAGTTCAAGCCGGGCTTCTTGTCTGCTCTGGATGGCCGGACCGATCTGGCGAAGGCGTTGAGGGCCAACTATGAGGAACTGGTCGCTGACCTTGGCGGTCCCGATGAATTAGGCCGCGTGAAGCGAGCACTCGTAGAACGTTTCGTGTGGCTGGAAGCCATCCTCCAGACCATTGAGCACGAACTTGTCTCTGGAGAAATCGATCGCAACGAAGCGCTCGGCCGGTGGGTGCAGGCCGTCAACAGCCTGAGCGGTCTCGCCAAATGCCTCGGTATTGAAAAGAAGCTCGGCAATGCACCGTGGTTGCAGCCGGCGAAGGCCACCGCGGAGGCCAAGGCATGATCTCCGCCAAGACCTTCGAGAGATACGCCATTGATCCCTCAGCATTCCGTGATGACCTGCTGATCGATGTGTCCGGCTCCGTCCGTCGCCTCGGTAACTCGATGGACGATTGGCAAGGGGCAGACTTCGCGGCGCTCGATGCCGGTCTGGCCCGCTGTAACGGTCGGTCAGATCGTCCAGCCCGGCTCCGTGCCTATCTGGAGCGGCCCCGTGGGCACAGCAAGACGACGGACCTGGCCGTCATGGTCTGCTGGGTGTTGGCATTCTCAACACGCCCGCTCCGTGGTTACGGATTTGCGGCCGACAAGGACCAAGCCCGGCTCCTGAAGGATGCGGTCAGCACCGTTCTCCGCCTGAATCCGTGGCTGGCGAAAATCCTGACCGTCGAGGCTGGCCGGGTCGTTGTCTCGGCCAAGTCGCATCCCGGGGCCGGAGGCTCCCTCAGCATCGAGGCCTCGGACGTGGGCTCCAGCTACGGCATCCTGCCGGACTTCGTCATCTGCGACGAATTGACCCATTGGGAAGGCGACGGCGCACTCTGGCACAGCATCATTTCCTCCGCAGCGAAGCGGGAGAACTGCCTGCTGGTCGTGATCGCCAATGCGGGATTCGTCGATTCGTGGTCATGGAGCGTCCGGGAAGCGGCCCGTACCGATGAGGCGTGGGTCTTTTCCCGGCTCGATGGACCGCGGGCCTCGTGGATGACGGAGAAAAGGCTGGAGGAGCAGCGCCGGATGCTCCCGGCCGTCGCCTTTCGCCGGCTCTGGCTCAACGAATGGAGCACCGGGGGCGGCGATGCCCTGACGCCGGAGGACATCGCGTCGGCATTCCAAAGCGATCTGCAGCCGATGACGGGTGTCGAAAAGGGGTGGACGTTTGTCGGCGGCATCGACCTTGGAGTGTCTCGCGATGCCTCAGCCGTCGTCGTTCTAGCCTCTGGGCAGCACGGCACGCCGCAACAGGGCCGTATCCGTCTTGCGCATGCCCATCTCTGGAAGCCGACTCCCGGCAAGCGTGTCGACCTGATGGAGGTTGAGCGATACGTGAGGGCCTTGGACAGGAAGTTTGCCCTCCGCCGAATTGGCTTTGACCCGTGGCAGGCGGAGCATCTGGCCCAACGACTGGAGGCAGACGCCGGGCATCGTCGGCGCCAGCAGCATCTCCCCGCGCGAGTCGAGCCGTGGATGAAGGAGATTCCTCCCAGCGGTGCGAACCTGCGGGACATGGCGTCCTTGGTTCTGGAGTCGTTTACCGACCGGCGATTCCAATTCTTCCCCTGCGCGCCGCTCCATGCAGACCTTCTGAAGCTCCGAGTCGAAGAACGCCCATATGGCTATCGATTGGTGTCCCCCAGAGACGGAGATGGCCACGGCGACACGTTTTCGGCGTTTGCCCTCGCGCTGTTGATCGCCCATCAGGAGGCAGGCAAACGCAAGGTTGTGATCGGCGCTCTGGATGGACAAGGCCGTCGGCAAGGGGATTCGCGGCTGGAGCAGGAGTTTCTACGGATCGAAGCGGAGAACGTCCTGCGGCGGCAGATTGCGGCGGACAGCGGCAGTCCTGACTACGCCGGCATGCACGAATGGCGGTTGTTGATGCGGTCAGTTGGCCGGACTTAACGGAGAGCAAAGAAATGGTACCTGTGAAATTGTGGGAACAGCTCACGGCCGACCACGGCGAGCACGTTCAAGTCGGATCGTGGTTTCTCTTTCAGGACGGGGCGCAACTCAACGTTCAGTCGTTGCAGTACGTGGAATCGCCGTTGCCGAGTCAGCCGGAGCATTACCCCACCATCAAGAAATACCTGCAGACGCGGCTGGACCTCGCCCAGCGAGAGTTCGACCTGACGAAACAGGACATGACATTCGTGGCGGCCCAATGTGCCGACCAGGGCTGGGACCTGCCGCACGACTTCGCCGAGGCTCAGGAGCAACTGGCGGCGTTGAAGGCCATCGTCGACGAGCGGCGGGCGGCATTCGATCGACACACCGCGCCGGAGCGCAGGGCCAACGCCCAGATGCAAGTCCATCAGGATGAGGAAGAAGTGCGGCGTTACCGCAAGCAAGAAGCCGCACGTGAGGCGCTGGAAGCCCTCCAACGGCTGTAACCAAAGGAGACTTCGATGTCACTGACCTTGGAAGAAGCGTTTGAAGCTGTTCGAGACGTCATCGGCGCTGTCGGCGGCGGGGGCCTCATCACCAATTCGGCAGTGCCGAACCCGACCTGCTGTAGCGACCCACGCCACCTGTGCCGGAGGTGTAAGCGAGCAAGCGGAGTGGGTTCGCCGGCACGTAACGCCGGTTCCGGAGGCGGCTTTCGCATCCTGAACCAGAATCCGTTCGATCCCAACGATATCGGGGACACCGTTCCACGGTGCGCGGCGGACATGTTCGAACTGGATGACACGGGCCGGCCCGATCTGGAGTACATCGCGAACAAGCGCCGGGTGGAGTCCGCGATCGAGTAACGGGAGCGCCCTTGGTGGGGCGTGCGACGTTGTCGCCGGCAGCGGGAATCTTGGCTCTCCGCCTCCCGCTGCCGTTCCTATTGACTACGTGTAATCTCTTGAGGGGGCCTCTGTTTCCTCCCGCGCCGTCGACCGTGAGATACAGCGAGGCTGGTCCGAATAAGATCGGATTCGCCGGGCCGAGCAGTCCCCCGAACGAAGCCTATCTCTCCGCTTCCCTCCTGCGCCAAAGCACGGCGGCGATGAGGGGACGGGCTGGATCGTAACGCTAATACGATCGGGAAGGTGGCAGGGTCAATTCGAAGCGAGAGCCTTCGGCAAACACTGCGCAACTGGCCGGGTAAAGATAGGGACCGCGAATGTTCGCGCTGCCGAAGTTGCAGTGGGCCGATAGCGTCCGGCCAAATGGCGGGCGAGCCAGGTCGGGAGGATCGAAATGAACGACAATCTTGCCGTTTACACTTCGCTGATCGAAGCAGCCAAAGAACAACGCCCAGGAGCAACAGACTCGCTGCGTTCGTTTTTGAAGAACGCGGCAGACAAGATGCCCCCGGGCGTACTGATTGACGTCTCAGAAATCATCCGTGACTCCAGACGGGACGAACGACGGAACGAATCGCGTCTGAACTAGTTTGGATCTTCGTTCAGGACAGTCGCGAGTTCACCCCGGAGGGATTGCGACAGCGAGGCCCCGCAGATTCCGCGACCGTCGTTCTCTTCCTGCTGCGCGATAACCCGTTGAACCAGCTTCCTGATTCGGGGGTTGGTCGTGATGATTTGCAGCGCCGCGTCTACCTTCTCTTCCAGCGTCGCCGTGCCGCACATCTGGCCATACGACTCATCGAACGACTGGTCGAACCAATTCGGCTGCATCATGCTGCACCTACCTGTCCCTGTAATGCCAAAAGCCGCTCCTATGTCCGGCAAGACGTTGGAACGGCCTTCAGCGTTGATTGAGGTGTAGGTGTCTTGCCGGACATTATCATTCTCCCGCAGTCCAGCCAGCGGTCAATTGGCGATTTTTTGAGAATCTGGAACGGCCCTGCATGCGCGAACAATTCTTCTCGCTTCCGACGGCGGGCCGGCAGCCGCGCCGGCATGGTTGGTCGGGTCGATGCCGGGTCGGTAGCGGGTCGATATGCCTACGTGCAAACGAGCCACAAAAAGCTGGGAACGGGTCGCGGGTCGCTCTTTTGTGGCAACTCTTTTAGGAAAGAGGAATCTCGCTCGGATTGCGCCGTGCTCCTGCTGCCGTAGAGACCTCTGTGTGCCGCTGCGGGAATAGAGCCACGTCGGCTCCCGACACACGTCCTACGTGCTTCTCGGTGGCGAGGGCAAGCGATAGGCCTGCAGGTCGAAGTGCTCCGAAGCTCCGGGAGTAATTACGCCCGCAAAAGCGCGCGAAGCGTCCCAAAACGACGTATTTTGCAGAGCCTTGAATTTGCCATTTGGCGTGGAGAATACCTAGTCGCCAGCAAATTTTACCGACGGCAAAATGAGGCCAAGTCCCTTTAGAAAACCGTTGCTCTATCCTCCTGAGCTACGGGAGCAAGTTGTTGAGCGGCATTCCATTCCGGCGTTGGCGTCCATCCGCGCGGGGGGCGGGAGACGCCGGGAGGGATCGAATACCGAGGCCAAGTCTATCGACCGCCCGGGGGCTGGCAAACCGCCGAAGCCCTCAGTTCCGTAGGACTTTCGCGACTTTGCAGCCGAACGCTCACCGGCGTCCGTTCCTTTCCGGACGCCTTGGTCGCACGGACGCGAAAAGTCGACATACTCGGCCCTTGATGGCACGCGCCACCACGGCGCCTGACGTCCGAGAGGCGGTTTGCGGGATTCGACTGGGGGGCACCGCAAGGAATGCCGTGAACTCGATGAGCCCGACGTTCAGGACCTCGACAGGCCTATGAGCATGACGACCGGGGGGAAGTCGATCAGCCGCGTCGAGCCAGGCGGGGCGGGGCGGAGTTCGGCGGCGTCCTCGACGCGGCCGACTCGATGGGCAATCGCGATCCTGGTGCTGCTGAGTGTCCTGGTCTATGGGCAGACGGTGACGTTCGGATTTGTCCAGCTGGATGACCAGGAGTACGTGACCGGCAACGTACATGTCCTGGGCGGGCTGTCGTGGAAGGGCATCCAATGGGCGTTCAGCCCGACGGCCTATGGGGCCAACTGGATTCCATTGGTGTGGCTGTCGCTGATGCTGGACGTGGAGGTCTGGGGGGACTTCGCTGGTGGATTCCATCTGACCAACGTGGCGCTCCACACGATCAACGCCGCATTGCTTTTCGTGCTGTTGAACAGGATGACCGGGAGTGCAGCTCGGAGCCTGCTCGTGGCGGCGCTGTTCTGCGTCCATCCCCTGCATGTCGAGTCGGTGGCGTGGGTCAGCGAACGCAAGGATGTGCTGAGCACGTTCTTCGGCCTGATCGCCTCGCTGTTTTACGTGCGGTTCACCAGAACCGGCTCCCTTCGTGCCTGCGCGGCGTCCCTGGTCGCGTTCCTGCCGAGCCTGCTCAGCAAGCAGATGCTCGTGACGCTCCCGGTGCTGATGCTCCTGCTGGACTGGTGGCCCCTTCAGAGGCTCGATCGTTCGGAAGGCCCCCTCGACCGGCCAGGTCGTGCGAAGCCGACATTTCGTCAGCTGGTGATCGAGAAACTGCCGTTTGTGGGGCTGTCCATTCTGTCTTCGGCCATCGCGATCTGGGCCCAGACGGCCGGGCAGGCGGTACAGGCGCTCGAGCGATATCCACTTGGCGATCGCATTGGGAACGCGGCTCTGAGCTGCTGGCGATACTTGGGGAAGCTGTTCTGGCCGTTCGATCTGGCGGTGTTCTATCCGCTCGTTCCGCCGGCGCGCTCAGAGGCTGTGGTTGCCCTGCTGGCTCTCGTCGGCGCGACATCGATTGCATGGAGGTGTCGACGCACTCTGCCGGCCTTTTGGACCGGGTGGGGCTGGTACCTGGTTTCGCTGCTGCCGGTCATCGGGATCATCCAGGTCGGCAATCAGGCGCTGGCGGACCGCTACACGTACGTCCCGATGATCGGGATCTCCGTGGCCTTGGTCTGGACCTTCTCCGGTGCGTTTTCTGCGGTGGGAGTTCCGCGACCGCTGCGATGGGCCACGGGACTGGTCATTGTCCTCGCGGCCGGCGTTCTCGGGTTCCGCCAGTGCCGTTTGTGGGAGAATTCGGAGCGTCTGCTGACCCACACGCTGGCGGTGACGGAGGCCAACTGGTTTGCGGAAACGGCTTTGGGGGGCGTCCAGATGGTTGATCCCGGACGGGTGGCGGAGGCGGAAAGCCGATTCCGGAAGGCACTTGCGCTGAATCCCGACTATCCGCTCGCGCACTACCACTTGGGGCTGCTCCTGAGCGATCGCGGATCGCTGGTGGAGGCGAATGAGGAGTTTCGGCGCACGATCGAGTTCTGGCCCCAGTCGTTGGACGCGCGGATGTTCCTGTGCATCAATCTGCAGCGGCTGGGCGCGGAGGAGGAGCTGCAGCGCGAGCTGGAACGGACGCAATCGGAGGTGGCCGAGATCCCGGTCGAAGTCCGGCGGGTGCTGCAGAAGCTGCGTTCGTCGCCGGTCGGCAATGAGTCCCGATGACTGCCGTGGGGATGCCACGACCCCCGGCAGACACGAGTGCGTGGTTGTGCCTGCAGGGCTCCGCAGAACCAGCATCGTTCGCGAGACGCTTTCCACTAATGACGGCAATTTTGTGTTTTCTCACGTGGCGTGACGACGCTCGTCCAGTTAATTTCTCGTGTTGATTAACCGCTACGGGCCGAGTATTGAGAGTGACTACTGCGCTTCTGGAATAACTTCTTTGCTCTTTTTTTGTTCAGGAGTTTGGAATGGCGCGTTCTCGGAGGGTGGGCTTTACGCTCATCGAATTGCTGGTGGTGATCGCGATTATCGCGATCCTGATCGCTCTGTTGCTTCCGGCTGTGCAACAGGCGCGTGAGGCCGCCCGGCGGACTCAATGCAAGAACAATCTGAAACAGTGCGGACTGGCGCTGCACAACTATCACGACACGCACGGGATCTTCCCGTTCTCGACGATGGGGCACGGCAGCGTGACTGCCGGATCAGCGATGCCGACGCGCGTTCACAACGCACGAGGATGGACGATGCTGCTGCCGATGTTCGAGCAGGGGCCGCTGTATAACCAGTACGACCACACCGCCGCAGCAGCGGAGCGGAACGTGGCTCCGGGCGCAGTCCTGGCGGGCAATCCAGACCTGGTTAATCGCAACGTGGTGTCGAAGTCGTTGACGATGCTACTCTGTCCCAGCGACAGCGGCGATCCGCTCTATCGCGGTGCAGACACCGCTGGCCAATACAAGATCTCTGCCGCGGCGACGACGGCGGGAATTTATGGCGCGAAGACATGCTATGACTTCAACGTTCAGAGAACGGCGACTGCTAGCGTGACTGCCTACGACGGGCTCGCACGAGAGACGCGGCGCATGTTCGGGGTGAACAACTCGGCCCGGCTTCGCGACATCAGCGACGGAACGAGTAACGCGGTAATGGTCGCCGAAACGACTTTGAATCTTCACAATGGCATCACGGCGATGTGGGGGTATGCGAACCATACCAGCAGTGGCATTGATTTTGCCTACGTGGACGGGATCAATTTCTGGCGCTGTTGTTCATGGGATACTCCGACTCCGTTCTCCAAGCCAAATCTGGGGCACGTGGCCCACTGGGGAACGCCTGGAAGCTTCCATGTGGGCGGTGCCCACGTCACTCTTGGCGACGGTGGAGTCCGCTTCATCAGTCAGAATGTCGATAGGACCACGCAGACGCGGTTGGCTTACATCGCTGACAATCAGCCCGTCGGAGAGTTCTGACGACCCAAGGGGCGAGGCATTTGAATGAGATTGAGTATTCGGATGCCGATATCACCCGGCATCCGAATACTCGTCGATACATCCTGAGTTGGGTTGTTCTGTTCAAGAATGTCGCGTTACAAACTCAGTGGCATTCTCGCGACATTTCGCGAGTGAATGTTGGCATTCAGCGGTTTCACTCAGGAATGGTTCCTGCATTCCTGGTTTGGGAGTGAATCGATTAGATGTGTGAATTAATGCGAAATCTCGCGACCAAACTCGTCGCCATGGGAATGGCCTCTTTCCTTCTGGCTTCCGGCTGTAGTGGTGCGGCAGATGAGGCTCCGGCTGTTCTGGTTCCTGCAACTGGTGTTGTGAAGCTGAAGGGACAGCCACTTTCTGGGGTGTCCGTCTCATTTATTCCGGATTACGACACCAAAGGGACCGGCGGATTCGCGGCGACGGACTCGGAGGGGAAATTCGCAGTCAAGCATCAGTCAGGAAAAGACGGTATCGAGCCAGGGCGATATCGAATCGTTCTATCCCGGATGATGAAGTCGGATGGCAGCCCAATCCCAAGCGGCGAATCTGCAATGGATCATGGTGGCGTCGAGACCATTCCACTGAAGTACACGAGCCCCACCACAACGCCACTTCAGCCGAACTGCACCGATAAGAGTGAGCCAATGATCCTAGAACTCCAGGGCAAGTGACGCCTGCTGCCGAGCCCAACGTTGCGCCGCCGGGGAAGCAGAGCCATTTGTGGCTTTATGGTATTGTCTGCGCGCTGCCGATTCTCTTCGCGATCGCATATTTGCTCCTTGCGCCCCTGCGACGTAGTTCATCAGTGGAACGCGGAGGTTCGGAATTCCCGCGCTCGCCTTTGATGTTCGCCAAATCGACGATCGGGCCGGACGCCGTGACTCCTCCCTGGATCACGAACGTCCGGATCGCCGATCTCGACGGGGACGGCCGGTCGGACGTCCTCGCGTGCGACGCGCGTTTGAACACGGTCTGGTGGTATCGACAGACGCCGGCAGGCTCATGGGAAGAGCATCGG
Organism: Caulifigura coniformis; assembly: GCF_007745175.1. Lineage (GTDB taxonomy): Bacteria > Planctomycetota > Planctomycetia > Planctomycetales > Planctomycetaceae > Caulifigura > Caulifigura coniformis. The sequence continues at coordinate 5,261,311 of NZ_CP036271.1, forward strand.
CTTGGCGAGGACCTAGTCGCCCCTGCCCATGCCACTGTCGTTGATCTGGATGGCGATGGCCGCAACGACGTGCTGGTCGCGGAACTGGGCAGCATCTGGCCCGAAGATGGCGTGATCGGGCGTGTCATCCTGCTGAAGAACGTGACGGAAGCGGCCGGGAAGGGGACGCCGCGCTTTGAAAAGCGGGTTGTTCTGGACGATGTGCGGCGCGTCAGCGATGTGCAGGCTGGCGATCTGAACGGTGACGGGCGGATCGACCTCGTCGTCGCGGCATTCGGCTACGACCGCGGCGAAGTGCTGTGGCTGGAGAACATGGGGGACCTCAAGTTTCGCGATCATTCGCTGCACTCCGCCCCAGGTGCCATTCACGTCCCCCTGGCCGATTTCAACCGGGACGGGCGGACCGACATCGTGACGATCGTTTCACAGGATGAAGAAGAACTGTGGGGCTTCGAGAACGTCGGAGAGGGGAAGTTTCAGTCGCGGAAGCTGTGGTCAACTCCGAACTTCGACCTGGGTTCGGCGGGACTCGTGGCTGATGACCTGGACCAGGATGGACTGATCGACCTGGTGCTGCCGGTGGGGGACAACCTCGAGGACATCAACAGCTATCCGCAGCCCTATCATGGTTGCCTGTGGTTTCGGAATCGGGGGGACTGGACGTTCGACGTCCAGCGGATCGCGACATTCGGGGGGACCTACGCCGCGGCCGTCGGCGATCTCAACGGCGACAGGCATCGCGACGTGGTCCTCGTGAGCATGTTCAACGACTGGGATGATCCGCGGCATGCGAGCATCATCTGGCTGGAGAATGACGGAAAGCAGAACTTCCGGCCGTGGCAGATCGACGAGAAGCCGACGCACCTGGTGACGGTCGATTGCGGCGACCTCAATGGAGACGGGCGGGACGACATCGTCGCTGGCGGGCTGCATCTGACATCGCCTTTCGACCGCCTCGGGCGGATGACGTCGTGGAGCCCGACGACAAAGGGGACGCCATGAGCCGTGTCACTCTTCCGGCCGTGCTGATTGCCCTGGAGTTACTGGCAGGTGGTGCGGCGATTGGCTGGCGGTTGACGCAGCGCGTGCCGCCGGAGGTCCAGTGGGCGCGGCTGGATCCCGCGACGGCGGAAGAGCTGCGCGAACTGCGCACGCGCGTTGGGCGTTCGCCCGAACGATGGCTGCAGCTGGGGGAGGCCTACCTGGCGTTCGGGTTCTTACCGGAGGCCGAAGCGACGCTGGCCGAGTCGCTCCGGCTGGAGCCCGACTCCTTCGATATCCGGTATGCCCGGGGCTACGCGCTTCAGAGACTGGGACGCCTCGATGAGGCGATCGACCAATTGCAGCAGGCGGCCGAAATCGCCCCGCCGGTGAAGGAATCGACGTGCTGGTATCACATCGGTCGCGGCCAGCTGCGGAAAGAGGCGACCAACGCGGCGGAACTGGCGTTTCGACGGCATCCCAATTTTCCGCCGTCGGCTTTCCAGCTCGCAAAGATTCTTGTCCGTTCCGATCGGGCCAAAGAGGCGCTTCCGATTCTCGATGAACTGGATCGAAGGTTCCCCGGATCGCTGCAGCCGAGACAACTTCGTGCGCTGGCAGAGGAGGCATTGAAGACAGGCTCAGAGCCTGCCCGGACCCGTCGGCTCATTGAAACGGCCCCGGAGAAGGTGCAGCTGACGGATCATCACCAGTTCCTCGGGCCGACGCGCTTTCGCTACGGGGCGGGCTCGAAAGTGGCGGCGTTTCAGAAGTGGCGTTCCCAGGGGCAGGACAAGGCGGCCGCCGCGGGGTTCCTGGAACTGATGGAGAGCCTCAACGCGGAAGACCAGCACAAACTTGCCCCGATGCTCGCCGAACTGGAACTCCAGCTTCAACAGCCGGAGATCACGGAACGTCTGCTGATGGACTATTTCGAATCGGCGGCCGTGACGCCCAAAACTCTGATGCTGTTCGGCGATGCGCATACGATGCAGCGGCATTGGGACCAGGCGCTGGAGATCTACCTGCGCGTGCTCCAGATGCGGCCGGACAGCGAGATTCATCGTCGCCTGTCGCTGTGTTTCGAGCGGGTCAAAGACGCCGACAAGGCCCGCTTTCATACGGCCCGTGCGCTTTGTTACGAGGGAATCGAGGCGTTCCGTCGGAATGAGCTTCCCGAGGCGCTGGCCGCGCTGAACGAATCGGTCCGCTTGGATCCCGCGCAGGACCTTGCGTGGTTCTACCTGGGGGAAGCGGAGTCGAGCAGTGGCAATCAACTGATGGCTCGGCAGGCCTACGAGAAATGCCTGGTGCTGAATCCTCACTTCGGCCGGGCCGCGGTCGTGCTTGGGGAATCGGCCCTCTGACGCGGTCCTCGATCAGCGATCTTCGCGTTCCGAAAACATTCAGGTTCTTTCAGGCGCGGCCGTGCGATAGACTGGCGAGCGCCGAACAAGAAGTTCGGGCGTCCCGTCGGCCGTGGCAGGCATGCCGAGTGTTGCGGGGAAGCCGGTTTCAATGCTGCAACCGCCTCCGCCGCCATGATCTACCAGAACCCCTCGGATGACGTGCTGCGCAGTGCGCATCTCATCACGCTGTATGACCCGCGCGTTCCGGGCTGGAACCTCATCCTGATCGATGAAGTCGATCGAGGAACCTACACCGGCAAGACGTGGAACGTCGTCGACATCGCGGCCGATTCGACCGACCCCGCCGCCGTCCAGCAATGGCGCGACTCGATTGCCCATATCCGCTCGACTGGGCCCGAGGGCTGAGAAGGGCTGCAGGGCCTGAGAGGGGGAGGCCGACTCTCGACCGTCGCCTTCGGCTGGTTTACGCTGGCGGATCGGGACTCTCCCTGACGCTCAAGTGGAGTGGAGTCGATGCGACTTGGTTGCGCGCCTGTCTGTCTGTGGGGCCTGCTGGCCGTGATTGCGGCCTGGGCCGCGGCGCCGTCATGCGGCGCTGATCCTGCTCCCGATTATTCCACGCAGGTTGCTCCGCTGCTGACGAAATACTGTGCCGGGTGTCACAAGTCGGACGAGCCGGAAGGGAAGTTCTCGGTCTCGACGTGGCCCGAACTCCAGAAGGGGGGGGAGCATGGCCCGGCGTTTCTGGCCGGCGACAGCGGTTCGAGCCGATTGATCCGGCTAATCACCGGCGCCAGCGATCCGAAGATGCCGCCGGAGGGCGAAACGCAGCCCACCGAAGGCGAAATCGCCGTTCTCAAGGCATGGATCGATTCCGGGGCGAAAGGTCCTTCGGGGAGTGAGCCGGATCGCCCCCGACTCGTCGTCCCCTCGATCGCCTCGCGGGTGAAGCGGCAGCCGGTGACAGCCATTGCTGCGTCGCCCGACGGCAGGCGACTGGCCGTAGCCGGGTTCGAGGCCGTGCACGTCCTGACGAGGGCCAACCTGGCGCGAGCTGATGCGCCGAAAGTGGGAGAGTGGGGAACGGTCCGGACGCTGACGGGGCTTGCGGGAAAGGTCCAGTCGCTCCATTTTTCGGCCGATTCCGAGCGTTTGATCTGCGCGTCAGGGGTGCCGGGCCTGGCCGGAAAGGCGTCGCTGTGGGAAGTGGTCGAGGGGCGTCTTGAGAAGCTGAGAGAATTCGAAGGTCATCGCGACACGGTCTATGACGCCGAACTGTCGCCGGATGGAAAACTCGTCGCGACGTGCAGCTACGACCGCCGCGCGATCCTGTGGGACGCCGAATCGGGCGCGCAGCTGCGGGTCCTCGAAGGACATACCGGGGCGATTTACGATGTCGCCTTCAGCCCCGACGGCAAGGTGGTTGCGACGGCCAGCGCCGACGATACGTGCAAGCTGTGGGCGGCCTCGACGGGCGAACGCCTCGATACGCTCATCCAGCCGCTGAAGGAATGTTACGCCGTCGCGTTTTCTCCCGATGGCGAACGGGTCCTCGCAGGCGGCGCCGACAGCCGGATCCGGGTGTGGCAGTTCGTCTCGAAGACGAAGCCCGCAATCAATCCCCAGATTGAAGCCCGCTTCGCCCACGAGGGCGCGATCCTGCAGATGGCGCTGACTCCAGATGGTTCGCGCCTGATCACGGCGGCGGACAACCGGACCATCAAGCTCTGGGAGACAACGCGGTTGACGGAGATTCACTTGTACGAGTCGCAGCCCTCGCTGCCTGTGGCCCTGGCCGTGTCGGGAGATGGGCGTGAGTTCTTCGTCGGGCGGCTCGATGGCTCACTGGCCCGCTACGACATCCCCCAGGCGAAGTCGACAGCGACGACGCTCCCCACGGTCGCCGCGACACCGGCGGAACCGATGCCGATGCCGTCTGAAATGGCGACGACTGCCGAGCAGGAGCCGAACAATGAGCCGGGCTCGGCCACGCCTATCACAGCTCCCGGGACGGCGACCGGCATTGTCCATTCGGCCGGCGACGACCGACCGGACGTCGACCATTTTCGATTCCCGGCCAAAGCCGGCCAGGCAATCGTGCTCGAGGTGAATGCGGCCCGGAGCAAGTCGCCGCTGGATTCCCAGATTGAAGTGCTGACGGCCGCCGGGGAGCGAATCCCGCGCGTCGAACTGCAGGCGGTGAAAGACTCGTATTTCACGTTCCGCGGCAAGAACGGGACCCAGGCCGACGACTTCCGCATCTTTAACTGGGAAGAGATGGAGCTGAACGAGCTGCTCTACTGCAACGGCGAGGTGGTGAAGCTCTGGCATTACCCGCGGGGGCCAGATTCCGGATTCCTCATGTACCCGGGTGAAGGATCTCGATGGGGATATTTCGACACGACGGGCCTCGCCCATGCGCTGGGTGAACCGTGCTATATCGTCCGTCCGCATGCGCCGGGGACGACGCTGATCCCGAACGGGCTCCCGGTGTTTACGGTGTACTCCGAGAACGACGACGACGCCCGCCGCGAACTCGGCTCCGATTCACGCCTCACGTTCACGGCGCCGGCCGATGGCGACTACATCGTCCGCCTGAAGGATGTGCGGGGCCAGGAGGGAGAGAAATACAACTACACCCTGACCGTGCGCCCCCCGAAGCCGAACTTCGAGGTCACGCTGCGCGACAGGAAGCTGGCCATCAGCCCCGGGAGCGGGAAGGAGTTCCGAATCACCGCCCGTCGTGATGACGGCTACGAAGGGCCGATCGAGGTAGCCATTTCCGGCTTAGCCGATGGGCTGACAGCGATTTCGCCTGTCGTGATCGAAGCGGGCCAGATCGAGGCCTTTGGCCTGATCTCCGCGCGGGCCGAGCTTGCCGAACTGCCTAAGGATATCGAAAAGTCGATTCAACTGACGGCGACCGCCCGGATCAACGACGCCGTCGTCGTGAAGGAGGTTGCCGGATTCAGCGAGTTCAAGCTCGGGCCGGCGGCGAAGGTGCTTCCCCGGATTGCGGTCAACGAATCGGGGGCGAGGCCGGTGGCCGCGCCGGAGAACGGTCCGCTCGAGTTCGAGATCGAGCCGGGCGAGACGATCATGCTGAAGCTGATCGTCGACCGGAAAGGATTTGACGGAGTTCTGCCGTTCGGAGTCGCCGATGCCGGACGCAACCTGCCGTATGGAGTGTATGTCGACAACATCGGCCTCAACGGGCTGCTGCTGCTCGACGGCCAGACGGAACGAGAGTTCTTCATCACGGCATCAAAGGTCGCGGCGGAACAGACACGTCCCTTCTTCGTCCGCACGACAGCCGATGGAGCCCAGGCGACTCCGCCTGTGATCCTCCACGTGCGGAAGAAGAAGCAGGTGGCGGGCCCGTAGGAGCCGGACTTTTCGCGCCGCTGCTATTCGTGCTTCCAGGCTGCCCTGGGGAGCGCGATTGCGTAGAGGACGGTCACGCCCCCCATGCCGACGAGCATGTAAGGGAGCCAGTCCGGCGGGTTGATGACGCGGCCCTGGCCGGTGGCGTCGGTGGTCAGCCAGCGGACGATGGTCGAGCCGCTGGGAGAGCAGGGGTGGAGCGTCACGGTCTGGACGAAGAACAGGATCGCGCCCACGCAGGCGACGTACACGCCGGTTCCGAGAAAAAGCGCGCGGGTCAACACGGTCGAAAACTCCTGACGATCCACCGTCGGCATCGTCAATGCCGGCGTCGATCTTCAGGCCGATTCCGAAGCCCGGATGCTTTTCAGAAAGATGCCCCGCGAGCAGTTCAACTGCGCGGGAGGATTGCGCCGATCATGCCGATCGGGAGGCCAGGACTTCGAGGAAGCGGTCGACCTGCGGATCGGTGCCGACGGTGATCCGGAGGCCATCGACGATCGATTCGTCCCCGGTTTTGCCGGCGAGCGCTCCGGGGAATCGCATGTAGCGGACCAGCACCCGATTCGATTTGAGAGACTCGTAGATGGCCTTGTGGCCTCCGGCCGGATGCGTGGCCCAGACGAAGTTGGCCTGGCTGTCGACGACGTGGAAACCGGCTTCGCGAAGTCGCGACGTGAGCCGTGCCCGCGTGGCAAGGACCTTGCGGCGATTCTCCAGCATCCAGGCCTGGTCGAGGATGGCCGCTTCGCCTCCCGCGAGGGCGAGTCCGTCGCAGTTATAGCTTTCCTTGATCTTCCGCATTCCGGCGATCAGTTCGGGATGCGCGACGGCAAAGCCGAGCCGCAGGCCGGCGAGGCTGTACGACTTGCTCAGCGTGCGTGTCACAACGATCCGCTTGCCTTCGGGCCGGTGCAGGAGTTCCATCCGGTGTGGCTGGTCACAAAAGTCGCCATAGGCTTCGTCGACGACGAGGATGCCGTGCGGCGGGAGGAGTTTCAGGAGGTCTTCATCCGACCAGCGATTGCCCGACGGGGAGTTGGGATTGGGAACGAAGACGAGTTTTGCGTTGGCCACGCGCGCGGCGATCGCATCGAAGTCCCACGACCAGTCGGGGTTGAGGACCAGCCGCTCGTAGCGACCGTCCTGCAGTCCGGCGAGGGTCTCGTAGAGGATGTAGCTCGGATAGGGAGAGAGGACGACATCGCCCGGATCAATGAAGGCCCGGAGCAGGATGGTGAGGTTTTCATCGCTGCCGTTGGCCGGCAGGATCCAGTCGGCGTCGAGGCCGAACAGGCCGGCGGCCGCCTTCCGAAACGACGTCCCGAGCGGATCGGGGTAGATGTTGAGGCGCGACGTAGCGGCGGCAATCGCGTCAGCCACGCGGGGGGAGGGAGGATAAGGATTCTCGTTCGTGTTCAGCTTCACCCAGCCCGATTCCTGCGGCTGCTCGCCCGGGACGTAGGCGGCGGTGCGGTCAATGGCAGGGCGGAAGAGGGACATGCGCGGACGAAGCTCAGGGACGACAAAGGGAAAAGGCCGGGCGAATCTCGGACGAAAATCGCGGGCGGCAAACGGGTGATGTAGCGAATCACCCGCCAAATGACACGCGGCCGGCGCCCGATGTTCGGCCGGCCGTGGGAGGCGGCCGGAACGATTACCTCAGGAGATTGCTGCCGCCCCGGGCGGTCCGCGTCGGCGTCTGGCCCGGCTCGTGGAAGTCCTTCAGTTCCATCGTCGTCTCCAGCCCGGCCGTCCTGGCCGTCTGCCGGACTTTTCCGAACTGCGGAACAAAGTCGTAGCTCATTGAAACCGACTCGCCGGCGGCCTGGAAGTTCTCCCCCGTGACACGGTGGGTCTTGAACGTCTGGTCCCGATCGCCGTTCGAGCTGCGCACGTGGAACTGGCCTTCGCTTGCGACAAAGTCCCCGCGGATCATCTTGTCGGCGACTTTCGACGCCACCGACCACTTCGCACCGGCCTGGGGAGGAAGACTCAGAAACTTGAGCGGGGGCTCGACTGGCTTTCCGGAAACGGCCACGCGGTAAACGCCATCGCTGCGGACGGCCAGGTGCTCAAAACTGACGACGCGGTCTTCATAAAGCGTGTCGATCCGGGCGCACAGCTCTCCTTGCATCTCTTCGTGTGCGGTCACCTTCTCCCGCACGATGAGGGGGCCCGACTGGAAAATCCACTGGGTTCCGACAGCGAGGGGATAGAGCTCGCAGCGGTCGAGAGTCGTCGATTCGGCTGCTGGAGCGTTGGTGTCGGCCGCCCTGGTCCAGGCGGTCGTGACGACCAGAACGATGGCGCAGGCCGTCATCAGCGGGCGAAAGTCGACGGGAACCCACGGGAATCTCGTTCGAGCTCGCAGGCCTGAATGCAGCATCCCGATGTCTCCCTGAGGGCGTCCGTGAGCGTCTTTCAAGGGTAGTTCAGATCGGGAACTCTCAACAATCGGTGTTTTTCGGGACAGCCAGCGTTTGGCAGCGAGTTGGCGCTGTTCCCTCATTTCGTTCAAGGACTTCTTGAAACGCATCGAAACTCACCGATAAAATCCGCCAGCCTCCGGCTCCCCATGCAGCGCTCCGTTTGACGGTCGATTGTATGCCGTGACCGTCGGCGAATTGTGATCGTCATCGTGAGCGATCACCAAGCACTGTCTCTAACATTGCAAAGAGGTCATGCCCAAGGCGTCCGACATTCGGGTCGTGGAAGCCGAGATTTCGTTTGAACCCTGCACGTTCCGTTCGCCGTTGAAGTTTGGCGGGCGAACCATGGAGCATTCCACGCTCATCAACGTGACGGTGTCGGTCGAAACTCGCGGCAAGAAGCATGCGGTGGGTTTTGGAAGCATGCCGGCCGGCAACATCTGGGCCTGGCCTTCCACTCAGGTCTCGCCCGAACAGACCGAGCAGGCGATGCTCGACTTCGCACAGGAAGTCGTCGACATCGCAACCACGTTCGATACCTACGAGCATCCGCTCGATCTGGTGTACGACCTTTCGGGTGAGTACGACCACCTGGGGAAAGTCGTCGCCAAGAAACTGGGCATGGAAGAGAGCATGCCCCGCCTCGCGGCGCTGGTGGCCGCCAGCCCCCTCGATGCGGCGATCCACGATGCATTCGGCCGGGTCAATCTGCAGAACAGCTACAACATGCTGTCGAAGCAGTACATGAACCGGGACCTGTCGGAATACCTCGACAAGGATTTCGCGGGGGAATACCTCGACAAGTACACGCTCCGCCAGCCGACGCCGACGCTGGGCCTGTACCATCTGGTCGGGGCCCTCGATGCGCTGACGCCGGCCGACGTCGAGAAGCCGATCAAGGACGGCCTGCCCGAATCGCTCGATGCGTGGATTGCCGCCGAGGGGCTGACGCACTTCAAGATCAAGCTGAACGGCGAGGAACTGGGCTGGGACGTGAATCGCGTTCTGTCAGTCGAGAAGGTCGTCGTCGAGGCCCAGCAGAAGAAGAAGGTCGCGAACTGGAACTACTCGCTCGATTTCAACGAGAAGTGCCCGAACGTCGACTACGTGCTCGACTTCCTGAAGAAGGTGAAAGAGCAGGCGCCGAGCGCGTACGACCGCATCCAGTACATCGAGCAGCCGACGCATCGGGACCTCAAGGCGAGCTCTGAAAACAAGATGCACGCCGCCGCGAAGCTGAAGCCGGTGGTGATCGATGAATCGCTCATCGATTACGACGCCCTGCTGATGGCCCGGGACCTCGGCTACAGCGGCGTGGCGCTGAAGGCCTGCAAGGGGCACAGCGAGGCGCTGTTCGCTGCCGCCGCCGCCCAGAAATTCGGGATGTTCCTGTGCGTGCAGGACCTGACCTGCCCTGGCGCGGCCTTCCTGCATTCCGCCAGTCTCGCGGCCCGGGTCCCCGGCGTCTCGACGATCGAAGGGAATGCACGGCAATACTGCCCGAGCGCGAACAGGAAACTGGCCCGCACTTTCCCGGGGCTGTTCGACATCAAGGACGGCACGATCAACACGAGCGTGCTGACGGCCGACGGACTCGGTTGGTAATCGTCATGTCATCCACAAACACCCCGGCTGCTTCCTGGCAGGCGGGGTGTTTTGCGTTTGGACCGGTCGCTGTTGCTGCTCTCACCCCGGCTGGATTGGATCGCTCATGCGTACGACGTTGAATGTGGTGCTTGCCCTGCTGATCGTTTTCGCCACGGGGGCGCTCGGGGCGCCGCCCGACCAGGCGGACGTGGTCATCTATGGCGGTACTCCGGGAGGCCTCGCTGCCGCGCTTGGGGCTGCGCGGGAAGGGGCTTCGGTCGTCCTCATTGAGCCGACACCGCGCGTCGGCGGATTGGTGACCAGCGGATTGAGTCATACGGACTTTCATTCGTTGGAAAGCCTCACCGGAGCGTTCCTCGAGTTCAGCCGCCGCGTCGAGGCGCACTACGCCAAGGAATACGGCCCGGAGAGCCAGCACGTTCGCGATTGCTGGCGAGGAGTGTTCGCCGAACCGAAGGTGAACCTTGCGGTGTTCGAGGCGATGCTGGCGGAGCAACCCTCCATCACCGTGCTTCGAAGCACCGTGCTGGTTGGGCCAACGTTATCGGACAAACGCCACGTGGAGTCGCTGAAGCTGCGGGGAGCCGGTGGCGACGAATTCGCCATTCACGGCAAGGTGTTCATCGACGCGACGTACGAGGGGGACCTGATGGCGGCCGCGGGGGTTCCGTGGTCGGCCGGCCGCGAAGGGCGCGGCGAGTTCGGTGAATCGCTGGCTCCCGAGGAGCCCGATGGCCAGCTTCAGGCCTACAACTTCCGGTTCATCATGACGAACGACCCGGCGAACCGCGTGACGCCCGTGGCGCCTGCGGGGTATCGCCGGGAGGACTTCGTCGGCATCATTCCGGTCCTGGAGACCGGGAAGATCAAGAAGGTTTTCGACTACCCACGGGAGTGCCTGTTCAAGGCCCAGACGCCGCCGCTTCCGAACGCCAAGTACGACATCAACGACGTGTCGCAGGGCCTGGTGCGACTCTCACTGCCGGGCAAGAACCTGGGTTGGCCGACGGGTGATGCCGCCACTCGGGCCGCGGTTTTCGCGGAGCACGTGCGTGATCAGGTCGGCCTTCTGTACTTCCTGCAGAACGACGATGCGGTCCCCGCGAAATTCCGCGATGAGGCCCGTGAGTGGGGGTGGTGCAAGGATGAATTCACCGAGACCGGAGGGCTGCCGCCGCAGCTGTATGTTCGCGAGGCCCGGCGGATGCGCGGACAGTACGTCTTCAAGCAGCAGGACAGCATGCATACCCCCGGCGATGCGCGAGCCGTGCTGCACGAGGACGCGATTGCGATGGGCGACTACGGCAACAATTGCCATGGAACGCTGCACGAAGGTCCTCGATTCGGAGGGAAGCACACGGGCGAGTTCTACAACCCGGTCCCTCCGTATCAGATTCCCTATGGCGTGCTCCTGCCTTCCGAGATGACGAACCTGCTGGTTCCCGTGGCGGCGTCGTCGACGCATGTGGGATTCTGTGCGCTGCGTCTCGAACCGATCTGGATGTCGCTGGGCCAGGCGGCCGGGCATGCCGCGGGAGTCGCGGCGAAATCAGGCATCGCGGTCCAGAAAGTCGACGTCCCGGCCCTGCAGCGAAAGCTGCACAGTCGGGGGAGTTCGACGATCTATGTCAGCGACGTGCTCCCCGGGCATCCGCAGTTTGAAGCGGTGCAGTGGTGGGGCACGGCAGGCGGACTGCATGGACTGGCCTCGACTCCCGTGACCTCGCGAGGCATTCGCGGAAAGAAGCTGCATGGCCAGTACAGCGAAGCCGCCCCGGGCCACGCAGCGGAGCTCGATTGCGTCCTGGATGCCGAGCTTGCCGGGAAATGGCGGGAGATCGCGATCTCGCAGAACCTGTCCGCCGATGCGCTGCCCGCGGCGGACGGAAAGACAACGCGAGGCCGGTTCATCTCCGCCGCATTTGAGGCAACGAACAACGGACGATAACTCGCGAGTTATGTATTGCCAGACGCGAGGTGGCCTACGGATTCTTGCGCGCGTCCTTCAGGTCGGCTTTGCGAACATCCACACGCAGGACCAACGGATCCTGCGAGATCGCCTGCGCCGGAAACTTGCGGTCTTCAAATTCAAAGGGCGTCGTCCATTCCCGGTAGCTGACCTTCCAGGCGGTTGGGGGATAAGACATCGGGTGCGTGCCCGCGAACGTGCCGTCCTGGTCGGATTGAACGCCCGGAAAACTGTTCATAACGCTGTCCGGCTCCCTGCCTGGAATGTCCGGGTAGCCGTAGACAGTCCAGTCATGCAGCGGAGCGCCGTCGCGGTCGACGAGTCGGCCCTTGAGTTCCCGCGTCCGGTCAAAGTCGACCGGCGCGAGCTCGAAGCTCGTCACTCCCGCGGGAACCTCCATGCCGACTCCATAGCTCCCCTTGCGATTCGGTTTCCACCAGTCGACGTTGCAATAGCCTTCCGGAGAGCCCTGCAGCCGAAGCTGGATTGCTCCCGGCGGCACGATGGCTGTGAAGAATCCGTCACGGTCCGTCGTCAGCTCAAATTTCTCGAGCATCGACGAATTGTCTTCTGCGGAGTGACCGTAGATCAGCGTCAGCGCGTTGTCGGGCGCGCCTTCTTTCGTATCTCCCTTCCGCAGCTGTCCACGGACGCTCACACCTCGGACGAGCGGAATTCTTAAGGTCAAGGTTTCCGAAGGCATGACGGCGACGCGAAGCGGAACCATCGCTCGCCAGGGCTCCTGGGGAGGAAGAAACGGCGGTACAGTCACTCGCCCGGCGGCGATTCCGTCGATCCGAAAGTGCCCCACATCATCCGACTCCACCTCTTTTTCCCCCCAGATCGTCAGTCCCAAAACCGGTTCTTCGGAACGAGTCTGCACTCGAAACTTTCGACGCAGCCGGACCCCGGCGTCCTCAGCGGTGAACTGGCCAAGAATGGAACCCGTCGACGGCAGAATCACGGTGAACGTCGGGCCGGACTTCGCCGGGCGACGATTGAGAAAGAAATTCGGATCGAGCCGAACATCGGCCATCCCATCACGGGATATCAGGATGCCATCGATCGCATCCGGCAGAACATGCTCGATCCACGCATCGCCACGGTCATTGGTCGTACCGGTCAGCCCCTCACGCCATGGCGGCGGAAATGGGAATCCGATTGTGTATCGTCCTCTTTGCGATAAGACGCGGACTCGCACGCCCGGTGCGGGACGCTGATCGATGTCCAGGACCCGCACGATCGTCTCGACCGCTGGGACCAGCTTCAGCTTCACCGGATGCGACACATGCCGTTTGAGCGTCGACGTGCTCGACTGCGGAACCTGCCCCTCAGCGATCGCCCAGACCGTGCCCTGTTGAAGCGACGGATCCAGGCCTTCCGGGACGACCAGTCGGAATGTTCCATCCGCCGCCGTCTGAGCGACGGACGCGAAGTCCCCATTCGGCAGCCGAGTCTCGCGATCATAACGCCAGACCTGCAGGCCGATGTCGGCGCCGTTCACCGGCATTCCGGCCTGATCGACGACCGTTCCGGTGATAACGCGTTCCTCAGGCGACGCCCGCTTCTTCGCGTCCTGTCCCGAAACCGCAGCGCACAGTATTGCGCCGAAGCAGGCGGCTACAGCCAACCGGTAGCCCATGGGTTTCTTTTCCTTGCATCTTTCGCCGCCGTTGCCCGAGTGGCACCATACCCCTGTCGGTGATGGGATGCCAAGCCGGCCCTGCTCACACTTGCCGGCGCTTGGCCCGCGCCTTCACTATGATTGCATCAACGAACCGTCCGATCATCGGGACGCGATCGCGTCCTACGGCGGTTTGCATCCCGGTCATTAAAACTCAGTCAGGGAGTACGCGTCCACGGCCACTCGGCCCGGGCGCAGGAGTGCCTTATGCTCGTCCAGATGGAGTTGGCCCGGATCATCATCAGCGAGATCAACGATCAGCAGATCGTGTTTCTCAAGGAAGTCGATGGTCCCCGATCGTTCCCGATCGTCATTGGAATGTTCGAAGCCACGAGCATCGATCGCCGGATCCAGGGAAACGTTCCCCCGCGTCCCCTGACTCATGACCTTCTCAAGAGCACGATCACGGCTCTCGGCGGCGATCTGCAGGACGTCGTCATCACCAGCCTGCAGGAACACATCTACTACGCGGTGATCCGCATCCGCAAAGACGGCGAGCTGGTCGAAGTCGACTGCCGACCGAGCGACGCTCTCGCGCTGGCCGTCCACTACGAACCGCACGCCGAGATTTACGTCCATGAAGACGTGCTCGGCGAATTGGAATGATCGGCGTCGCCACTCAGGCGCCGCGGACGTCACGGGCCCCACAATGACACGATACGCGATTGTCTCATCGGTGCTGGCCGTTGTGGCTGCCGGACTCTGCGGCTGTGGCAGGGAATCGGCGCAGCCGGCTGCTGTTTCAAGCCCCGCTCCCGTGCCGGTCCCAGCGACCCCGGCGGCGGTGTCGTCTCCGGCCGCGGCTGAGCTTGCACCTTTGCCCGTCATTTCCCTCGGGGGAACAAAAACGCCGTCGGAAGGTGGGAAATCGGGGCCCGGCGCCGTCGACGCCTCTTCCGAATCTCGTCAGGCGGCCATTGCCGCCCTGCAGCCTCTCCAGCCGCTGCTGGGGAAATGGCGCGGCATCACCCGCAAAGAAGTCTCCGACTTCAAGGGGATCGAGGTGCCCGAATGGATCTGGGACCTGCGGACCGACCGGGCTCACCCGGCGCTGGTAATGTCCTCGCCGACGGGAGTCTATTACCGCCAGCTGCGGCTGACCGGCGGCGGCGAACCGGACAAGTTTCATCTCGTGGCCACCGATGCCGAGGGGCGCGAGCGTCGCATGGAGGGACGGCTGACGGAGCCCGTCGAGCAGTTCCAGGAGGGGGGCACGACCGTCCAAAGCAAGTTCAAGCTGCAGTTCGAGGAGAGCGGCGACGGTAAAGACCGCTGGCAGCTGGCGATCGCCCAGCAGAATAACGACCGCTACCTCGTGGAGCTGTCGCGGATCCGGCCGACGGGGCCGCAGCGGATCGACACGATCGGCCACCAGCGGGAAGGGACCTCGGTCGCGAAAAGCGATACCGATTTCGGGGAACGGAAGTGTATTATTTCCGGCGGCTTGGGAACGATCTCGGTGAGCTACAAGGGGAAGACGTACTGGGTCTGCTGCACGGGTTGCCAGGCGGCGTTCAATGAGGATCCGGAAGGCTGGTTGCGGGATGCGGCCAAGAAAGGAACTCCTTGATCGGGGACCGATGGGAGTTTTGTAGGACTGTTGAGAGTGAACACGGGCGGTCGTTTGTCTGCGGTGCTGTCGGTGAAGTTGCGGATCACGTCTTCTCCAGTCTCGGACGTTTCGGGCGAGCCATGCCGATCAAAGCCACTTGTGATGAGTGCTTTACGACCCTGAGTGTCGGTTCTCAGCACGCCGGCAAAATCGCCAGGTGCAAGACGTGCGGCGCCAAGGTCCGCATTCCGGCCGCGGGGGAGGAGGAGGAGGAACTGCTTTCGAGCGGCCAGGCTCTTTCCAGCGACGAGGACGAAGTACCAGCGCCGCGGCGGAGCCAACCCAAACCGGCGGCGGCCAGGAAAAAGAAGCCGGTCAAGAAAACTGACTCGGACGGGACTTCGGGAAAGGTAAAATCGGTCCTTGTCGCCGTGTTCGTCATCGGACTGTTCGGCCTGCGGTTTGCCGGCCGGATGTCGAAGCACTGGAAGGCGTACCAGGAGCGACAGGCGCAGAATGGCGCTCCGCAGTTCAGCGGAGGGGCGCAGCCGGCGGAACAACAGTCTCCGACGACGAACGCATCGATGTTCGACGCCTCCGCGACGACGTTCGGAGCTCCCGCGCAGACGGCGGATGCGTCCGCACTCTACTCGCTGACCGATTCACCCATTCAGCCGCCGACGTTCAGTCCCGCGACGTTCCGGGAAATTCCGACGTCGCATGCGAAGGCCCACCTCCAGTCGGTTCCGACTCCGGGAGCTTCGCCCGGCACGCTGATGACGCTGGGCGTCTATCTCCCGCCGGGGGAACACGAGCCTGGCTCGCTGCCGTGCATTCTGTTTGCGCCGGCGGGGACGCCGTTGATCCATGGCAATCCGCTTGATGGAAACCCGGAGAACCCAGAGTTTGCTCCATATGTGCGCGCGGGTTTCGCGGTGGTCGAGTTCTCGCTTGACGGATGGTACGACCGCGACAATCCCTCCGACGCCGCGGCCGCGAGGGCGTACCTGCAGTTTTCTGCGGCGAACGCGGGAGTGAAGAACGCCGATGCGGCGTTCCGGTTCGCAAAGACTCTCCCGTCGGTCAATCCGAAGCAGATCTACATCGCAGGGCACAGTTCTGCAGGCACACTGGCGCTGTTGTACGCCGCGCATCAGCCTGAACTTGCGGGATGCATCGCCTACGCTCCGCAGGTGGATGTGGAGGGACATCTGCGCGAGGCGCTTTCCGATCCGCGGGCCGATACGGCGCTGCCGGGCATCCGGGCGTTTGTGAAACGCAGCTCGCCCGATTCCCACATCTCCCAGATCAAAGTTCCGGTCTTCGCTTTTCATGCGACCCGCGATGATGTGACGAGTTGTGCGAAGACGCGGCAGTTCTGTGGTCAGCTGCAGCAGTCCGGCGGGATTGTGAAGTTCGTGGAGGTTCCCGGCGACGATCACTACCAGACGATGATCTCGCCCGGCCTGAAGAATGGCATTGAGTGGGTCGCCTCGCGTGGCGGATCGGTTCGCAGTGTGGCCGCTGATGCTCCAGCGACGCCATCCGGCGGATTCTCTCCGTCCCCGGCTCCTGCGGATGTGGCGATGACCTCTCCCTTCCGGCCAGCTCGCGGCATGTCCGAGCCGGCGTCCCCGGCCAGCTCACCCTTCCGGCCGGTGACAGCGACACCTGAGCCAGCGAGCATCGTTCCGCCTGCGCCGACGACGGAACCGCCGCAGACGACGATGGTGGAGGCGGAGTCGTCGCTCGAGGTTGGAAAACGGGTGCTGGCGCCGCGAGGGGCGAAATGGATGGGGGCTGAAGTCATGGAAGTCCTGCCGGGGGAACGGGTGAAGGTGCACTTCCTCAGCCTGCCAGCAGCCTTTGATGCGGAGCTGCCGTGGTCGCATGTGAGATTGCCAATGGCGGAAGCCGCGATCGGCAAGGACGACGTGGAGACCTTGCGCTATAACCTCGTCCGCGTCCCGCAGGGAGGCGTTTCGACGGTGAAACAGCCCACTGAGGACGCGCTTCTGGCGCTGGAGGGCTACCTGCCGGATTCGCTCGACATCGACGTGCGGAACAAGCGGGTGTCGCTGAAGGTCGTGAAGGGGAGTGCCGCGGAGTCCGAGGCGATGTTGGCCCTCGTCCGGGGGCAGTTGTTCGTCACGCCCTTCACACCCACCCGCCGCCGCTAGGCCGCCCGGACGTTCAACCTCCCCTCCGCACGGGCGAAGACTTCCCGGCTCGCTGTCAGGATCTCGCTTCGGCACGCGACGCAACCACCTTCCCAAAGGAAGGTTAAGGCCCAATGCCCCTACAGGCAGGCGAAGACTCGTCCCGATGCGCAACCCCTCCCGTCAGGGTGGAGAGTTCGTTCTTTGGCAACGCAAACAGGGGGTAATCAGCCCCGCGAGAGGGGGTGAAAAAACACTCCACTGCTCGTCACACATGTCACACGTGTCACAGGTCCAGAACTCCAATGTTTCAGACGGTTGTTCGCTGTCACAGGTCGTCACAGGTCTCTCCCAGGGGGCCGGCCTCCGCGACATCGAATGTTCACGTGCCCTTAAGTGAAGGTCGCGAGGCAGTCAAAAAGGCACCCTCCTGCCAAGGCATCGCCCTCGGGGTTGCTGCCAGAATGGCAAGGCGGGTTCCCTGTGGAGCTGAATTCAAACGCTTAACTCTCGGGAAATACGAGAGTTACTGCAGTTCTTAAAATCGCGATTGGCGCCGTTCGAACGGCACATCCTTTGCGAATCGGAACAGCCGAGGCAGCGTCTCCATACGCCATAGTGCCGCGGGCGTTCACGCGCGGTGAGTCAGGGAGTTTGAAAACATGGCCGTCTCCGGCGAAAAGATTATTGGCATCGATCTGGGCACCACGAACTCCGTCGTCAGTGTCATGGAGTCGGGCGAAGTGAAGGTGATTCCCAACCAGGAAGGGAATCGGATTACTCCTTCGGTGGTCGCCTACACCGACAAAGGGGACGTTCTCGTCGGCGACCCGGCCAAGCGCCAGGCCGTCACCAATCCCAAGAACACGATCTACTCGATCAAGCGGTTCATGGGGCGTCGACACAATGAAGTCGAGTCGGAAGAGAAGATCGTTCCGTACAAGGTTGTCGGCGGACGCGACGAGTACGTGAAGGTTGAGGTCAACGGGAAGCAGTACACGCCTCCCGAAATCTCGGCCAAGATCCTTCAGAAGCTGAAGGAAGCGGCGGAGAACTACCTCGGCCACAAGGTCAACAAGGCGGTGATCACCGTCCCGGCCTACTTCAACGACGCTCAGCGTCAGGCCACGAAAGACGCCGGGCAGATCTCGGGTCTCGAGGTGATGCGAATCATCAACGAGCCGACGGCCGCCGCGCTGGCCTATGGCCTCGAGAAGAAGAAGGAAGAGAAGATCTGCGTCTTCGACCTCGGCGGCGGCACGTTCGACGTGTCGGTGCTGGAAGTCGAGGAAGGCTCGGTCGAAGTGCTCTCGACGAACGGCGACACCCATCTGGGCGGAGACGACTTTGACGAAGAGCTGATCAACTTCATCGCCGACGACTTCAAGAAGAAGGAAGGCGTCGACCTGCGGAAGGATCCGATGGCGCTCCAGCGTCTTCGCGAAGCCGCGGAAAAGGCGAAGAAGGAACTGTCGAGCTCGCAGAACACCGACATCAACCTGCCGTTCATCACGGCCGATGCCTCGGGAGCGAAGCACCTGCAGATGTCGATCAGCCGTGCTCAGTTTGAGCGCCTGATCGACAAGCTGGTCGAGCGCTGCCGCAAGCCGGTCGTGCAGGCCCTGGCCGATGCGAAGCTGAAGCCCGAGCAGATTGACGAAGTGGTCCTCGTGGGTGGTTCGACCCGCGTGCCGATGGTCGTCGAATTCGTGAAGAAGATCTTCAACGGGAAAGAGCCTCACAAAGGCGTGAACCCCGATGAAGTCGTGTCGATCGGCGCCGCCATCCAGGGCGCCGTGCTGACCGGCGACGTGAAGGATGTGGTCCTGCTCGACGTGACTCCGCTCTCCCTCGGCATCGAAACCGAAGGCGGCGTGATGACCAATCTCGTCGATCGGAATACCACGATCCCGGTGACCAAGTCGCAGACGTTCTCGACCGCCTCGGACAACCAGACGGCCGTGACCGTGCGGGTGTTCCAGGGTGAACGCCCGATGGCGAACGACAACCGGCTGCTTGACCAGTTCAACCTGGAAGGCATTCCTCCCGCGCCGCGGGGCATGCCGCAGGTCGAAGTGACCTTCGACATCGACGTGAACGGCATCCTGTCGGTCTCGGCGAAGGACAAGGCCTCGGGCAAGCAGCATCAGGTGAAGATCCAGCAGTCGTCCGGTCTCTCGAAAGACGAGATCGAGAAGATGAAGCGGGATGCCGATTCGCATGCGGCCGAGGACAAGAAGAAGCGTGAACTGGCCGAGGCCCGCAACAAGGCGGAACACCTCGTCTACCAGACCGAGAAGCTGATGAAGGAGCACGCGGACAAGTTGGACGCGGGATCCAAGTCGGCGGTCGAGAGCGCTTCGGCGAAGGTGAACGAAGCCTTGAAGGGGGATGACGTCGCCGCGATCAACTCGGCGGCGGAGAACCTCGAACAGGCGACGCACGCCCTGTCGAAGCACATGTATGAATCGGCTCAGGCAGGCGGCGGCGCCGCTCCCGGCGATGCAGCCGGAAACGGCCAGCCTGCGGGCGGAGACGAGAACGTGATTGATGCGGAGTTTGAGAAGAAGGAGTAGTCGACTCCTTCCATCAGACGCGACTCACCAGGGCCCCGGAACGATCGTTCCGGGGCCCTGTTTCGTTGTGGAGGAGGTTTATCCGAGGGCATCGGCCCAGCTGTCGGAAGCGGGTTTGTCTTCCTCGTCCTGCTCGTTCGAGTGGAAGCTGAACGTCTCCCGGAACTTCAGGTAGAGCAGCGAACCGCAGAGAATCAGGATTCCGAGAATGATGAACGCCGCAATCCGGTAGAGCGCTTCGAGGCGGGCGAGATCGACCAGGAACACCTTGAACGCCACCGTGGTGAACAGGAGGAGGGCTGTCACCCGGATGGCCTTCTCGCGGTAGATGATTCCCCGCAGCAGCAGTCCCAGCGCGAACAGCGACCAGAGGATCGAGATGCCGCCGAGCCGCATCTGCGGGAGAAAGTTAATGAACAGCGTATTGGCTTCGAGGGTGAGGTACATAAAGGACAGGACGACGGCCGCCGCGCCGAACAGGCTGCCTGACTCTCTCATCTCCGGTTCGGGAATCAGCAGTTTGCGGCCGACGAGAAGCATGGCGATGAGCGAGCCGAAGTCGAAGAGGCGGATGACGCCGTCGCGCGCCAGGTACTCGCCGCCGTAGACGAATCCCGCGGCCAGATCCCAGCTGGGAATGTCGACGAGCACCAGTTTGCCTACGATGAAGGCCATGCAGAGAATCGCCAGCGAAAGCACGATTTCGTTCTTGCGGACAACGGCCGCGCGGAGGACGACGAATGAAAGCCCGAGCCACAGCCACGTGAGCGAGGGAAGCTGCAGCGGCATGTAGAAGTGGCCCAACGACCGAAAGGCTTCGAAATTCAGGAACAGGAACCCGATGGTTGCCGCAGCCCAGCTGGCAATGCGGACGATCGTCGTGTCATCAAGGTCGAGGGCCACGTCGTTGCGGGGATCGACGGGGGAAGGATCGGGGAGAGGCCGACTCACCAGCCAGCGGGCGCCCAGTAGCGAGAGGACCGGCATGCCGAAGACCATCAGGCGACCGCCAAGCTGTCTCAGATACTCCACGAGCGTGGTGTCCACGGGGATTGGCGTGCGCGGGAACTCGCGTGGCAGGTCGATCAACCCGAGCCGGAGGAACACAATGAGGTAGACCAGCGCGCTGAGCGTGTGCATGGCGCCGCTGCCGGTCTGCCGGCCGATCCACAGCATGGCGAGCCCCATGCCTGCCCAGCTGACGGTGAGCATGGAATCGGAAACCAGCAGGGGAACGGTGAGGAAAGCGAAGAAGGACGCGAGTCCCTGGAAGGTGACGACGAGGGGGCGGTCGATCAGCTTGCGCCGGACGAATGCGAACGCGAGCAGGGCATAGTGCAGGGCCAGCGGGATCGTCGCCACGGCGACCCATTTGCGGGAGTAGCCTGTGCTGATGAGCTGATCGGCGACGGATCCAAAAATCGCTGCATTGATGAGGACGAACAGGATGTCGAGCAGGTTCGAACGCTTCTCACGCACGGCGGTGTAAAGCCACGTCATCGTCGAGAAGAGCAGGAAGAAGCCGGTGGCAAACGGCATCACCTTCCAGAAATCGGCCGGGGTGTAGTCGGCCATGGCTGCAAAGAAGAGCGACCACGTTGCGAGAAAGCTCAGGCCGTTCACGAGAGGCCAGTTCTTCCACACGCAGACGGCCAGGATGCCGATTCCGAGAACGAGGAGGTAACCGAACAGGCCGGGGAAGTTCACTTCTCCGGTCGAGAGCATGAGGGGCGTGGCGTACCCGCCGACCATTCCGAGCATCGCCGTCAGGATGGAGTCGTAGCGGACTGACACGATGCCCGCGAGAACAGTGACGGCGCTCATCAAGGCGAATGCTGCCGGGAGCTGGATGAGGTGATAGAAATTGGCCGCGGCGTACACCGCGAAATAGAGCGTGACCAGCCCGCCGCCCATCAGGCCCTGCCCGAAAACGCGATACTTGCCGCCCAGGATCCGGACACCGGCGACCAGCATCCCAATCCCCGCGCCGGCCGACATCAGTACGCGGGCGGTTTCGTCGATCCAGCCATGCTGGATCGAGTATCGAAGGAAGAACCCGATCCCGCAGACGAGGATCACGATGCCCAGCCGGAGCAGCCATTGGCTGGCGACGGCATACTCCATCGAGACACCGGCCGGCACATGTTCTTCGCCGACGATGATCCAGTTCCAGATTCTACGGAGGACCTCGGCGGCCGCTTTCTCGAAGGCCGCGGGTTCAGGCTGATCCCGGGGGCGACGCTCAACCGGATCGAGGTCGGACATGGGGCGTTGCAGGCGCGCGGGACGATTGGTGTGATCCGTCTGCCGGGAATTCGATGCCTCAAAGAGCCTCTCCGCGGAATGGGATTCCGGGGTGGATCTGGCAGCAGGCGGTCGCCAGCCATCGTCGGGTTTGCTGGGGGGCGGAGTGACGGCAACCGGCGCTGGCGGCAGGACGGATGACGGAGCAGGGGGCATCGCCGTCCCGAGGGATCCTGTGCGATCGATGGCCTGCCGCAGCCGGGCGAGTTCAGCGAAGAGTCGCGGAATCTCCGACGAGAGCTCATTGCGGATCTGGAAGACCTGCACGAGTCCGATGATTCCAAGAACGAGCAAAGGCAACAGGACCATGTGGGGTCTCCCACAGGCCGCCGATTTCCAAATGGAATGCCGGCCCGTTCACCCCACGGGCGTGCAAACGGCCGAGAACTCACGGACAAAGCGATTGATTGGCCATTTTGAAGAAAACCGGAACGGCTTTGCGTTCGGGACGCCTCTCCATTCGGGCAGCGATTCTGAGAAAGCCTCGCGGTTATCGGAGAGGACGCAACGGTTAGCCGGCCTTCTTCTGGCGGTAGAGGTAGGCCAGGATCTCGGCGACCATCTGGTAGAACTCGCTGGGGATCTCCTTGCCGATGTCGACGTACTTGTAGAGCGCGCGGGTAAGGGGCTTGCGCTCAAGCACGGGCACTCCGTGCTTCTTCGCGATACGGACGATCTGTTTCGCGAGCGCATCAGATCCCTTGGCGACGACGATCGGCGCTGCGGCAGAGTTCTTGTCGTACTTGAGAGCAACGGCGTAGTGCGTCGGGTTCGTCAGGATGACGGTGGCCCCGGGGACGTCTTTCAGGCCTTTGCGTTTCGCCATCTCCCGCTGCATCCTGCGCATGCGGGCCTTGAGATGCGGGTCGCCCCCCTCTTCTTTCATTTCCTGTTTCATTTCCTGCTTGGTCATCTTCAGCCGCTGTTCACGTCGCCAGAGATGCCAGGCGTAGTCGGCCAGGCCGATGGCCAGGGCCGCTCCGGTCGCCGACCAGAGCACGCGGACGACCACGCCCGCGCCCAGACCGGTCACCTGGTGTAGCGTCGAACCGCCGAGCGCATGGAGCGCGACGAGTTGCTGGGACGCGGCAATGGCGGAGACGAGCGTGATGACGCTGAGCTTGACCAGCACGGTGAGGGTCTTGGTGAGGCTGTCGAGCGACCACAGCTTCGTCAGTCCCTGCGCAGAAAACAGCCGATCCCACTTCAGATGCAGGGAGACCATCGTGACGCGGACGCCGGTCTGCATCATGCCGGCCATGACGGTCAGCGAGATCACTGCGATGGAGACGATGCCAGCCGCGATCATCAATTGCATCGCGACCCACTGGGCCACGGTGCAGGTGTGGGTGAAGGTCCACTCCTTCGTGGTGATGGAGGCGAGCGAGCTTTCGATCCCCCGGCCGAGCGCTTCGGACCAGCTTTCTCCCCCCATCTGTACGAGGGTGGCGACGGAGGCGAGGCCCGCGGCGGCCGTCAGGTCGGAGCTGTAGGCGACATCACCATCGGCGCGTGCGCGTTCTCTCCGCCTGGGTGTCGGCTTCTCTGTGCGGTTCTGTCCGGAGTCGCCGGCCATGACTTGAACTCAGCAGGGCTAGCGCACGAGAAACTCGGCCTGTCGGCTGAGCAGTGATCGTGCGCAGGCCAGTAACAGGTCCGGGAGGTAGGCGATCAGGGCCCCGAGGCCAACGATGATTCGAATGGCCGATCCCCAGGCGAAGAGGTGCATCTGCGGCGCCATTCTAGTCGCCAGCGCCATCCAGACTGTCACGATCAGCAGCAGCACGGCGACGGAAGCGGCGATCATCAGGCCGACTTCGACGGCTCCGGCCGAAGCCATGGCGCAGCGGGCCCACATCGGCGTGGGCCAGCCGGAACCGACGGGCGTGGTCCGCCAGCTGACGTCGAGGATACGGAACACGAAGTGATGTGCGTCCAGCACGAAGAACAGGCAGAGGGCGATGGCATCGAAGATCTGCGCAATCGGGTCGCTGGGATGCTGGTCCATCGGTGAGGTGAGCGCGGCGAACGTCAGTCCCATTTCCTGGGCCACATAGGACCCCGCGATCCTGGGGGGGATCAGCACCAATCCGATCACCTGCGCCATGACGACGCCCAGCATCACTTCGCGAACGCAGACGATCGCGATGCCGGCGAGCATCTCGGGCGCCGCAGGGAGGGGGCCTTCGCCGGGCTGGAGCGTCCAGAAGACCGTCAGGGCGATGGCCAGGCCCACCTTGACGGTCTGCGGAAGCGATCGGCCTGCCCAGGGAGGAAAAGCGGCGATAAACGACGCCGTCCTCATCAGGATCAGAACGCCGTTCCAGACATCATTCATCGAGCCGCCTCGGCAAAGCGGTCGATCATTCTCAAGGTGAATCCCTGTGCCACCTGTAGCGACCACGGGAGCGAGATCAACACGATCACCCCCACTGCGACGAGACGCGGCGCGAAGGAGAGCGTCTGTTCCTGGATGCTGGTGATCGTCTGGAGGATGCTGACCAGCAGGCCGACGAGCAGACTGGCGCCGACGGCCGGCAGTGACAGCAGCATGGCCGTCATCAGCAGGTCGCGGGCAATCGCCATCACATCTGTTGCGCTCATCTCAGGCCTCCTGTCCGCCAGCCACTCAAACTAGCGCCTGCCTTCATCTTTCCTGGGGGCCCGTTTGAACGTCCGGAACGCCTCGGCGAGTTCGACGGTCAACGTCGTGTCGTCGATGGCCGCCAGCACCTTACTGGCCTCGCGCTCTTCAAAGTTCGCGAGGAGCTGCACGGCGAGTTCCATCTTGCCTTCGTTGGCGAGGCCTCTCAGGATGTCGGCTGCCTTTTCGGGTTCCATCCCCTGGAACCAGGCCGACATCCGTTTGACGTTGTCGCGCTGGGCGACGTCATCATCTTTCTTGACGGTGTCGTACTTCTTGAGTTCCTCTTCGGCCTTCGCTTTCTCGGACAGGAAGGCCTGGCGCTCCTCCGCGAGCTTCGCGAGGAGGTTGTCGACGGCGGCAATCTGGTCTTTGACCTGCCGCCTGAGGCCATCCAGTTCGTGCTGCTCACCCTGGATATCTGTCAGGGCGATGTTGACCTGCGCCTGGCGTCGCTCGAGGTCCTTTTCTTTTCCGTTGATCGCCGCCTCGCGGGACTTGAGGCCAAGGCTGTAGCGAAGCAGCTCTTCCACGCTGACCGGCCTGGGCCGGATGCTTCCTGGAAGGGCGTGGTCCAGAGGCCTGAGGGCTTCCGCAGCCGACTTCGGCGGCGGGCCTGCGTGCGTGTCGGAGGCCGATGGGGGCGCGGCCGCAACGGCCGGCGGCTGGCCGTGGGCGCCATGTCCTTCCGCTGCCGGCGCAGCGTGGTGCTCGCTCTCCGCAGCGGGGGCGGCGTCGTGGCCGCTGGAGTGGTCATCCTTCGCGGCGGTCTTGTCGCCCGCAGCGTGTTTTTTCTGCTGCAGGAACCACGAACCGCCCGCGGAGGCTCCGAAGACAACTCCGGCCACGAGGCCCATCATCAGGATGTTCTTCATGTCTCGCTCTCCGGGCCCGGGCCCTTGACGGAGGCAGCCGCCTCACTGACGTGGCTCCGAATCCCGTGTTCATCCCACGAACGCTGAAGCGCCTGCAAGTCCTCTTCCTCATCCACCAGCGCCGCATTCTCGTGCAGCTTCTCCCATTGCTTTGTCTTGACGCGCATGGCCTTCAAAACCGACTCGATCTCGGCTTCGACCCTCAGGCACTCGGCAATTTTTGCCTGTTTTTCGACGAGCCGGAGTTCGGCAGCGGCCTCGTCCGCGTAAGCACTCAGAACGAATGCCCCGGTGAACGACGACGAAACGGTCTCGGACCGGCGGCGCAGGGAATCCTGGATTCCCGCGGCCGCGACATCCCGATCACGTTCGGCGAGCAGCCGGTTGGCTTTCGCTTCGGCGTAGCGCCATTCGACGCCGCGTTCGAGTTGCTGTTGGGTCCGCAGCAGGCGGGCAAATCGTTTCGTCTTCTCGGATGCCATCGCTGCCCCTGTTAACCGACACCGAACTGCCACGCCTGCCCGAGCTGCAGGAGGGCATTCCGGGCATCTTCGACGGCCGTCGGCGCGTTACACCGCTGGCAGAGGTACGTGTTGACGGCCGGGAGCAACTGCAGCGCCCGATCGACCTGCGGATTGGCCCCTGTGGTGTAGGCACCGATCTGAATCAGGTCGTAGGCCTCCTCGTAGGCGGAGAGCAGCGCGCGGACCTTCATCGCCGCTTCGATCTGCCCGGGCGAGCAGACATCGTTGAAGACGCGGCTGACACTTTTCAGCACGTCGACGGCGGGGAAATGCCCCCGCTGCGCCAGCTTGCGAGTCAGCACGACGTGGCCGTCGAGGATCGACCGAGCGGCATCGGCGACTGGCTCGTTGTGGTCGTCTCCATCGACGAGCACGGTCAGGATGCCTGTGATCGACCCCTTGTCGGAATTGCCGAGTCGCTCGAGAACGGATGCCAGGAGCTGCATGGCTGACGGCGGATAGCCCCGCGCGCCGGGCGGCTCGCCCCGCTGGAGACCGATTTCGCGTTGTGCCGTCGCCAGACGTGTAAGGCTGTCGAGCAGGAACAGGACGTTGGCCCCGGCGGCCCGGAAATCATCGGCAACGGCGAGGGCGCTCGTCACCGCGCGAAGCCGCATCAGCGGCGTTTCGTCCGAGGTCGCGACGAACACGACGGAGCGAGCAAGCCCTTGCTCCTTGAGGCAGTCATCGAGGAAGGGACGCACTTCACGGCCACGCTCGCCGACGAGCACGATGATGTTCACATCGGAGGAGGCGTAGCGCGCGATATCGCCGAGCAGCGTGCTCTTGCCGACGCCACTGCCCGCGAAGAGTCCGACGCGCTGGCCCTTGCCGAACGTCAATAGACCATCGATCACGCGCTGGCCTGTACCGAACACTTCCGCGACTGGCGGACGTTTCATGGCGGCCGGAGGACGGGCAAGTGTGGCCCGTTTCCGGGGAGCGCGAATCGGCGGTCCGCCGTCGATGGGCTCGGCCAGTCCATCGAGAACCCGGCCGAGCAGCGCCGGACCGGTGGGGACGCGGACGGACCGTCCCAGCGCTTCGATCTCGAGACCGTTGGCCAGGCCTTCCGGCTCATGGAAGCACATCAGCTGCGCATGCGGACCTTCAAATCCGATCACTTCCGCGAGGACGGGCTCGCCGTGGTGACGGTGAATCTGGCAGAGCTCGCCGACGGACGCATCGATGCGGGCTGTCAGGACGCCGCGGGCGCTATGCAGTTTCCCGACGGTCCGGATACCGCTTGATGTGCTGATGCGCTGCTTCAGGGCCGCGACGTTCAGTTTGAGCATGCTCCAGCTCCTCGTGTAGACCGGCACGAATCTCTGCGAGGTGTGTTCGCCAATCCGAGACCACTGCTCGTGATCCCGAATTCGCTCGACAGCACCCTCGCTTGAGAGCGGGGTCCTCGAAAAACTCGATCACGCCCCCCGGCGTTTCCATTCCTTCAGCACGCTTCGCCTTCAACAGCTTCAGGTCCAGCGGGTTCATCGCAATCTGCACCGGCCCGTCGGAGGTCATTCGTCCGAGAAGACTCGCGACTACCTGGTCGACGCCGAACACTCCGTGATCGAGCGCCTGCCCGACAATCTGTGATGCGGCCGCCACCGCGAGTTCGATTGCCGCTTCCTGCAGTTCGGCAAGATTCTGCCGACGTCGTTCTTCGAGGTCTTGAACGGCTTCCTGAACGGAGGCCATCGCGTCAACCAGCAGCCGGTTTGTGTCGACGGGCGGAGGGGCCGGCGGCGGCGGTGGAGGAGGAGGAGCCTGAACCGGGACGGGATTTCCCTGTGGATCCCGAACCTGGATACGCCGCAGCAGTTGGCCCGGGCGGATGATGACCGACATCACTCCGCCTCCTGTTCGGTCTTGGCGATCAGCTTCACGATCGCGGCTCGGGACATGGCGATTTTCGATCCGGCAATGCGTCCCGCGAACTGCAGTTCTTCCTTGAGCATGTCGGACGCCCGTCGCGAAAGATTCCTGAAGACCTTGTCGGAAATCGCGTCTTCAGCGCCAGAGAGGGCGGCTGCGAGCGTACCGACGTCGACCTGGCCGAGAATCTGCTGTACGGCGCGGTCTTCAATGCCGAGGATGTCCTCGAACACGTACATGTAGTCGGTGAGTTGCGAGGCAGCGTCGGGATCCTGCTCTTCAATCGCCTTGAGCAGGACTCGCCGTTGTGATTTCTCAGCCGCGCGAAGGACCTCCGCGAGCCGTTTCAGGTGGTTGTCGTCACGCGGAGGTTCTGGCGGCAGGTTGACGATCTTCTGCACCAGCGCCTCGACGGCCCGCATCTGGACGTCGCTACGGACACGGATCCCTTTGCCGAATTCGCGAACGACCTCGCTCTTGAGTTCGTCCGGAAGTCCGCTGAGGAGAATGGCGACGCGGTCCGGCGGGAGACAGTCCACCGCGACCGCGATGACGCGCGGATGCTCGCCTTTGACTCCGATGGCGAACCGGTCGGGGCTGATTTCCGCCAGCGCCTCTTTCGGATCGCTCGGCAGCTCGGCAGCCTCCCCCGCCATTGAAGACGAATGGCCGGGCATGCGATCAGGGGCCGCCTTGTCGCCCGCTTCCAGTGGCTGCGACATGACGAACTGCAGGAATCGCTCGAATTCCAGAAGGAGCCGCTCGCGCTTGCGCGGAGACATGGCCTTCACCTCGGCCACGTTCAATCCACCGAGCGACGACGCGAAATCGGCCGCAAGGTGGGGGCGCACGAGTTGGGCGACATCCGCACCCAGCAGGGCGAGAATCTCCGCAAGTTCGCTATCAGCCACCGCGCTCATGTCGTTCGATTTCGCAAGTTCAACAGGTCAGGAAGGTGTCATCGCGGGCCGGAGTTCAGCCTGCTTTTCGCATCGGAATCGTGGCCGGCGTTTCCGAGTTGCGCGTCGCCAGCCAGGCATTCAGCGCCTGCGCCACGGCTTCTGGATTCTCACGGGCCCGCATCGAGAGTGCTGCCAGACGCTGGTCGGCGCCCGATTCGCCAGTCGTGGTCTCGGAAACGGTGACCGTCGGGCGAAGCCGCCTGAGCGTCATCAGTCCAAGGAGAAATGCAACGATCGCGGCCAGCCCCAGCGAGGCCGACCGGGCCAGTTGCTCATAGCGGTCCCAGGGAACGCCGGCGACTTCCGGAATCGCGGGAACTGCACCGGCCAGCGTTGCCGTGACGACCGAAATCTGGTCGTTTCGGGAATCGTCGAATCCGACAGCCTGGCGGATCAACTGCTCCACCTGCTTGGCGTCAACGGCGGGACCGGCGGCTGTCTGCCCTTCGACGTTCGGTTCCGCCAGTTGAACGACGGCAGCGACGGTGAGCCGAACGAGTCTGCCCGGGACTTCCCGGTTCTTTTCGAGAGTCTCCGCATTCGCGTAGGTGGTTTCGCTGCGTTCCGACTTTCCGCCGCCGGATCCGCCGCTGGAAGCGGCCGCGGGCGTCACGTTGGAGCCGGTTCCAGGCGGGCCGGATTGTGGCGTCGAGCGCGGGGCAGATGATCCCAGCGACTCCGATTCGATTTTCTCGCTGACTTTGACTTTGCCGTCCGGATCGTAGGTCTTCCGTTCGGTCTGGCGCTCGTTGAAATCGAGATCGGCAGTGACGCGGACGATGGCCCTTCCGGTTCCGAGCATCTGGGCCAGCAGCGTTTCGGCCTTGATCGCGAGATCGGCTTCCAGTCTACGGCGGTATTCGAGCTGCGCCGCGACGTCTCCGTCGACCGGCTCGCGCGTGGAGAGCAGGTGGCCCTGCGTATCCATCACGGTCACCTGATCGGGGTTCAGGCCTTCCACGGCATGGGCGACGAGAGACACGATGGCCGCTGCATCCTGGCGGCCGATGGAGTTCGTTCCTTTGAGTTCGACGACGACGCTGGCTGAGGGGGCCTGGCGGTCTCGAAGGAACGGGCTGGGCTCAGGTTTGCTGAGATGGACAGTTGCGGTCCGGACGAACTCGAACTGGGTGATCGAGCGGGCCAGACGCTGCTCCTGCTGGCGGAGGAGGCGCACATGGTTCAGCGACGGATCGCCCCAGACGCTCCCCTCGACGTTCTCTGACCCGCTGGTGTTGATGTCGAGCAGCTTTCCAGAGGCGAGCCGTGCGCGACTCAGGTCCTGCTTGGGGACCAGGACGGACGAGCCGGAGAAGTTCAGCTTGCTCTGGATTCCGGCGGCGTCGAGGGCGCTGACGATCTCGGCGGCGGTCGCCGGGCTGAGATCCGCGGCGACCGGGACATACTGCGACTGCATCGACCAGGCGCCGACACCGACGACGGCGACCGCGCACAGCACCGCCGCTCCGGCAATGCTGAGCTTCTGGGGGATGGTCCACCCGCGCCACATCGATTGAATCTGTACGAGCCAGGCCTTCACTGCTGCATCCTTGCGTTCGCGTCACGCCTCACCGGAGGCGACGTCCCGTGAGCTCTACTCAAATCCGAAATCAGATCTGCATCCGCATCACGTCCTGGTAGGACGAGATCAACTTGTCACGCACTTCCATCACCAACCGGAACATCAGGTCGGCCTGAGCGACGTTCAGCACGATTTCGTGGACGTTCTCTGCTTCACCCGTCGCCATCCGCGTCACGTCCTGGTCCATCTTCCCCTGGCTCTGGGTCACTTCGCCCAGCATCTGATTCATCATTTTCGAGAACGGCTGGTCCGTCTTTCCGAGGGATTCGATGCCGGCGAACTCGACCGAACCCGGTCGGCCGATGGGACCGATCCCGCTAGCGATTCCAGCGCTGATTCCCGAAAGCGCCATCAGCTCCCTTTCAACAGCGAGAGGGACTGTTCAGTCATGCTGCGGAAGATCTGCAGCGACTTGAGATTGGCCTCGTAAGCCCTGGCTGCCGTCATCATGTCCACCATTTCGTGGGGGAGCTTGACGTTCGGATAGGTGACGTAGCCCTCGGCATCGGCGTCGGGATGCCCGGGCGAATGGAGCCGGGGCATTTCCGAGAGATCGTCCTCCACTCCCTCGATCACGACGCCCGTGAGGCCCTGATGGGAGGTGTTTCCGCCCATGGCCTGTTTCATGGCCGCCGAGAAGACGACCTGCTGGCGGCGGTAGGGCGTGCCGTCGGCCGTGCGCGTGGAATTGGCGTTGGCGATGTTGTTCGCCGCGACCTCCATGCGCATCCGTTCCGCGGCCAGTCCTGAACTGGCGATCTGCGTGACTCCGAAGAGTCCTCCGTGGCCCATGACCCGTCCTTCTCGCTGTTCAGCGGCTATCCATCGCCCGGCGCATCATGCCGAGGCGAGCTTCCAACAGTTTTGTGTACGTCTGAAACATCAAGGCCGTGCGCTGGAGCTCGCCGAGTTCCCGGTCGAGATCCACGGAATTTCCGTCCGCCCGTGTCGTGCCGTCATTGGACGTCACGACCTGAGCCTTGATTCCCGCCGCACGGGACACGTCTCCCGATCCGGACAGGGCAGCCTGAAACTGGTCTTCGAATGTGGCTTCCAGCCGCTGGTAACCGGGCGTGTTGAGGTTCGCGAGGTTGTGGCTGACGACCTGCTGCCGCACGGCCGTCGCGTCCATTAACTGGGAGAGCAGGCCGGCCTGTGCGTCGAGTGGGGACATATCGGACTTATCGACACAATCGGCAATGTTTCTGCCGTTTACCCCGTTCAAACCGGCCAGAGTCGCCGACAGAGATGTGGCGAATTTGCAACTGGCGGCGAATTCTGCCGCTTCCCTCGAAAACTTGATCAATGTTTCAACAACGCCACATGGCCATATTGCAGGCGCCCCGGGACCAGGGGGCCTGTGATGGAGTCGTGGTGCGACCAGAATCATGATGAACCGGTCAGATTGAGGGCCATCCCATGCCTGTTCAGGCGATTGCGACTTCTCCTGGAGTTGCGCCGAGTCGCGAACTGCAGCTCGGACGAATTCGAGTCCATCTCATCAGCGAAGTCGGCACGATCAGCGGGGCCATCGAAGAGATGTCCCCTTCCGACGTCCGCATCTATGCCGAAGAGGCCCTGCCCGTTGGATCCCTCGTCACCGTGCGGCTGGCGCCGGAAGGCTGGGAATGCCAGTTCGACGCCAACGGCGTCGTCCATCGTGCGGAGCAGCTGGCTGACGGCACCGACCTGGGCGTGTTCCTGTCGGAACCGCTTTCGGAAGAGCTGATCAGCGCCTGCTGGCTTGAGATGCGACGTGAGCTGCGGTATGGCGTGGTCTGGGCCGCATGGGCGCGTCCCGAATCCCAGAAAAAGATCGTCGCCGCCACGATCCTCAACTACTCGTACTCGGGCGTCCAGCTGCGGCTCCCCTACCAGCCGCAGCCTGGCGAACAGATCACGCTGCTGACCGACGCGCCGATTGCCACCGCGACGGTTCGGTGGGCGGCCCCCTACGGGCCCAACCAGTATTTCTGCGGTTGCCAGATGGCGAAGAGCGATGGTCTCAAGTTGGCGCTCCGCGTCCAGCTGGCCACCAACAGCTGAATTGAATTGCTTGAAGAATGCCGGGCCCAGAAGCCGCAGGAGGCGACGGCTGAAAGTTGCTGTTCCAGTTTATCCCCTCGCTTGAATGATGGATCGCTGAGATGATCGTCGATTTTACGAAGCTGAACCGCCTCCCCTCTCTGCCTGTGGTGGCGATTCGCCTCCTCGAAAAGTTTACTGATCCCAACGTGGCGCTGCCCGAGATCGTCCGGATCGTTCAGACCGATCCGGCGATCACCGCCAAGCTGCTGCGTGCCGTGAATTCCGCGCAATACGGGGCGGGGCGTCCGGTTTCCGACCTGAACCGCGCGGTCAACCTGCTCGGCAAGAAGGCCGTCACCTCGCTGGTGCTCTGTTTCTCACTGTCGGAAGAGTCCATGTGTCGGGGAGCCTTCGCGTCCCTGTACAAGTCGGTCTGGTTGCAGTCGATCGTGCAGGCCTCGGCCGCTGAGCAGATCGCCCGCCGGCATTTCCGCGGAATGGAAGGCGAAGCGTTCACGATCGCCCTGCTGGCCGATATCGGGCGGCTGGCGATGCTCAAAACCGCTCCGCAGGAGTATGCGGCCGTCGTTGATCGCTCTGCCCGTGAAGGGCTTTCCCTCGAACAGTGTGAAGAAGAGGCGTTTGGAATCGATCACCGCCGGTTGTCGCTGGCGCTCCTCAACCACTGGAACCTCCCCAAACGTTTCAGCAACGCAATCTGCCGGCGGACGTCGGCTCCCGATCAGTTGGCGAGCCTGCCGGCCGATGAAGAACGCGCCATGACGTTCACCACCGCCCTCGCGACGACGATCGCCGACTACTTCTGCATCTCGCCGCGCGGGCTGTCGTTCGCACTGATGGCCGACCTCGGCGCTGAACTGTTCGGCATGACCCCAGACAACATTGATGCCCTGTTGAAGGAGACCGACCGGGCGGTGAAGTCGACTTCCGAACTGTTTGAAACCGATCCGTCGCAACTTGGATCGCCGACCGATCTCATGGCCGAGGCGATGGAACAACTCTGCGCCATCGCGAGTTCCGTCCATGACGGGCAGACGGAGGCCTCGGTGCGCTCCCGGCTCCTCGATGAGAATGGCCAGCTGAAGCAGCGGATCCAGGATCTCGTCCAGCGCAGCTGCCTCGATGCTCTGACCGGCGTGTTCAATCGCGGATCGTTCGACGAGCAGTTCACGCTCGCCACGGCTGACGCGATGATCAAGCACGATGAACTGGGGTTGTTGTTCCTCGATGCCGACCACTTCAAGAAAATCAACGACGAATATGGACATCCTGCGGGCGATGCCGTGCTCAAGCGGCTTGCAACCGTCCTGACGTCGGCCGTTCGTGAAGGCGACATCGTCGCCCGCTACGGGGGGGAAGAGTTCGTCGTTCTTCTCAACAAGCCGAGCCTGGCAGGACTGGAATCGCTGGCGGAGAGAATTCGTGCGGCGGTTGAGGCCGAACGGATTCCCGTTGACGGCGGGGGCGTGATCCGCGTGACGATCAGCATCGGCGGGGCCCTCTTCGTCGCGCCGCATTCCGACGACACACCGGGCAACCTGCTGGTTGCCGCGGATTCCGCGCTCTATGAGGCCAAGGACTCCGGGCGGAACCGGGTGCTCATTCGCCACGTCCACCAGTGTGGATCGGAGATGACGGCTTCGGATCGCTGATTCCCGCTGCCCGCGCCACGGCTCAGTTTTCGTCGTGGTACTGCATCAGGCTGAACACGTCATACCCTTCCAGTTTTTTCCGGCCGGGAAGGAACGTCAGCTCGACGATGAAGGCACAGCCCACGACGTGAGCCCCGGCGAGTTCCGCCAGTTTCGCACAGGCCTGCATCGTTCCGCCGGTCGCGAGGAGGTCGTCGACGAGCAGCACGCGGTCGCCGGTTTTGACGGCGTCGACATGCATTTCCAGCGAATCGCTGCCGTACTCCAGGTCGTACTGGAACGCCCTGCGGTCGAACGGCAGCTTGCCCGGTTTGCGAACCGGAATGAACGCCGCGTCGAGCTCGATCGCGAGCGGAGCGGCGAAGATGAAGCCGCGGGCTTCGGCGGCAGCGACGGCCGTCACTCCCGCATCTCGATAGCGGTCCGCCAGCAGCCGGATCGACTCCCGGAACGCAGCGGGCGCCGCCAGGAGCGGCGTGATGTCGCGGAACATGATTCCCGGCTTGGGAAAGTCCTTGATGCTGCGGATATGGGCCTTGAGATCAATTGCGGACATGCTGGGAACGGCAGTGGGGTTACAGTTCAGGACGTGAATCGGGCGCGGCAGAAGTCTCTTTAGCGGACGGCGTCTGTTCGTCGCCAGTCGAAAGGGCGGCCCGTGCTTCCGCCACCGCACTGGCCGCGGACTGATCGTCGCCATAGAGCTCGACGATGCTTTGCCAGATGGTCCGTGCCTGGGGCTTCAGTTCCTGGGCGTCATAAGCCCGGGCCCGCTCGACGGCCAGCCTCAGCAGGGCCCGCCCATGCTCCTCGATTTCCTTTTCCGCCGGGCCGATCGTTGCCAGGAGCTCGTCGATCACCGGCAGGAGCGACGTGCTTTGTGGCGTTCCGATGGCCATCGTCTTGAGGGCGTTCAACGTCGTGCGAGCTTCCGACAGGTCTCCCCGTCGTCGCTGGTCCCAGGCGCGTCGCAGGAATCGCTCGATGTCCGATTTCGGCGGGGCGTCGGCGCGCAGGCTGCGAACGCTCAGGAACTCCTTTCGAAGATCATAGATCGCCAGCTGATCGAGGTAGGGCGCCACCTGAGGCTCCCAGGTCTCCCGATCGAGCGCCAGAAGCGGCTCGAACGCCTCTCGCCGAGCTTCCTCCCAGGCCGGCCCCGCGGGCCTCTGCATCAGTTCCTCTCCGCGAGCGAACAGTTGTTCCGGCGATTTCTGACGCGACTGGAGCCACCACAGGCCGACGGCGACGAGCAGCACGAGCACGCCTGCGAGCAGCCAGGTGTTGTCGAGCAGACGCTCGACCGGCGTCATGTTCGTTTTACGATCGAGATGACCTTTGATCAGGTCCCGCATCAGCGTGCCGCCGACCGGAGCGTCGCTGTTGAGAACAGCGTCCCCCTGGGTCACATCATCCCCGGCCGCCCCGTCGAAGTCGAACGTTCTCCCGCCGGAGGTGGTCTGTCCCGAACCGGAGCCAGTTCCCTGGGCGAGGTCGAGCTTCTTCGGAATTTCCTGCAGACGGAGCTGCAGCACGTAGGCGTCCGGGTACCTGTCCTCGGGCTTCTTCTGGAGACAGTTGCAGACAATCTCATCGAGCCAGTGCGGGATCTCTGGAACGATTCTCCGCGGACTGTCGAACTGCCCGTACTTGTGTTTCTGCGCGATGTCGAGGGCGGTCTTCCCGGTGAACGGAGGACGGCCGGTGAGCATCACGTACATCACAGCGCCCAGCGCGTAGATGTCGCTCTGCTTCGTCGCACGTTTCCCCTGCGCCTGTTCCGGCGACATGTACTCGACGGTTCCAATGACGCCGCCCGTCGCCGTCAGCTTGCCGCTTGCGAAGACCTGAGCGACGCCGAAGTCCGTCAGCTTGACGACGCCGTCCTTGCCCAGCAGCAGGTTGGACGGTTTCAGGTCGCGGTGAATCACTCCCGCATTGTGGGCGGCTTTCAGCGCTTTGCAGATCTGGATCGCGATGTCGATCACTTCGCGCCACGGGAGCCGCTTCTCGCGCACCAGCCGCTCGGTGAGAGTTTCGCCGTCGACAAACTCCATCGCGTAATACCACGTGCCGGCGTCTTCGCCCGCGTCGCGGAGTTCAACGATGTTGGGGCCATGCACGGTCCGCATCGCGTCGATTTCGCGGGTGAAGCGCGCCACGAATCCCGGTTCGCGGGCCATCGAGGCCGGGAGGACCTTGACGGCTGATTCTTTGGATCCGTTTCGCTCGTCGAGTCCGAGATACACGGTTCCCATTCCGCCCGCGCCCAGTTCGCGGACAAGCCTGTAGGGACCGATGCGTTCAAGCTGCATAGCGCGGTGAGCCGGAGACGTGTGCACCGTCGACGTTGAGTTGACGGGGAGGATCTGGTGGCAGTCAGGTCGGCGCGATCGGGATCGCTACCGATAGCTGTTCATGATCTGCACATCAGGCACGTCTGACCAGTCCGAGAGCTTCACCTCGACATCCATTGGCTCGACGTTCGACGATTTCTGCACCGAAAGAATCACCGTCTCACCCGGTTTGCAGTCCCGGAGGCGGTGCACCAACGATTTCGAGGTGCCGTCGTCGAACGTGAGGATCGGATCGCCATTGACCGCCTTGATGACGAAATTGGTCCGCAGGCCGGCCCGGTCCGCCGCGAGCCCTTCCGTCACGCTCGCGATCTCGCATCCGCCGTTCTCCGAGAACTGGTATCCCGAGGACCGGACTCCCAGCGTCGCGGCGCTGCGCTCGATCGGGGCGAGCCCCGGAATTGCGGCCTTGAGCGCCAACGTGTCTTCGAGGCGAATACCGCATCCGTCGACAAGGTAGAGCTGCAGGCCGCCGGTAATCCGCAGGCGGGTGAGGTATTCGAGCCCTTCTTTTCCCCCCGTCCAGTTCCGCAGGATGTAGACATGCTCGACCTTCAGCAGCGCGGGAGGCGATGAGTCGCCGGCGATGGCGTCGGTATCGGCTCCTTCTGCCAGCTGCCCCAGGGCATCGTGCATCGGATCGTGAAGGTCGGAGAAAACGACCTTTGCTCCCAGACGCCGCAGGGTGGCGATGGCCCGGTTCTCGGCCAGGACGGCGTGGCGCGCCAGGGCCGCCTCGGCGATGGGAGCGGCCGGCGAGTCTCCCTCGGCCAGCCGTGACAGCGACTTCTCAGCCGCGCGGGTGACTTCGGTCTCTCCGAAGTCGCCCCCCCGCCGGATCGTGAGCATCACATCGAGTGATGACAGCAGTGCCGGGCGGGCCGAAGTCTCCTCCGGTCCCGGCGCCGACTGGCCGACGTACAGCCGTTCGAGCAGGGAGACGATGCGGGCCGCGTGTTCCGAGTCCTTGGTCGCCGCCTCTTCCAGAACCTGGGTCTGGACGGGGTCGAGTCGTGAAAGTTCGCGTTCGGCGGCGGTACGGACTTCGAACCGCGGGTCCGTCATTCGTCGAAGAAGGGCGTTGATCGACGACGATTGGGCATCTTCTGCGGCGGAGGCGGTGGAAGTCGACAGGCCGAGCC
Organism: Caulifigura coniformis; assembly: GCF_007745175.1. Lineage (GTDB taxonomy): Bacteria > Planctomycetota > Planctomycetia > Planctomycetales > Planctomycetaceae > Caulifigura > Caulifigura coniformis. Next base: position 5,298,995 of record NZ_CP036271.1, read on the forward strand.
CGACCGCGGCGATCAGCAATGCGTCGCGGACACTGTGAACCCAAACTCGACCAGGGTGCGTGTCCATAGACCCCTATTGTTGCGGCAATGGACGGATTCCCGCCAGAGGTGTTTGCGTGTCTGGCCCCCGCAATGGGTGGGGGGCCCTGTCAGTTCCGATCAAACCCGCTGGGCGTTGCGCGTCGACAGAAGCAGTGACAGAGAGGTCAATTCGCCGCCGGCAATCGGCCTGGGATCGGAGGAAACCGGCGCTGCGGGACCGGCAGTCTTCGCCGTTCTCGCGGTCGTCGGTGTCGATTCCCCACTCGTCCGAGGACAGTGAACGGAACGCTGTGCCGGATTCGGCGCGTCGCAAGTCGTTTCTGGGAATGTTGTTGTGGAAGGCGGCCTGTGCCCTGGCCCCGTGCGCAGCCCGGTGGCGCCCGTCTTGACCCCTGTTTTTTATCGGTCCTATATGGCGTTCCCTCCTGTTCATTTTCCGCCTTGCCGCGATCCCGTCTGTTGCTTGCCGCTCGGTCAGCCACAGGCTTCGGAGCCTTCTGATGGACTCCCGACCATTCCGCCTCATGCTCATCCTGGCAACAGCCACTCTGGCTGGCTGTCAGGATCTCATGTCCAGAATGAATGAAGATCCCAAGGAAGCCGCGATCAAGAAGGGGAGTGAGAACGCCACTGCTGCCCTGCTGGGCAAAGAAGGGCATTCCCGGCTGCTCGGCGACTACATCAAAGTGTCGGGCTACAACTGGGTCGTCCTCGAAGGCGTCGCGCTCGTCGTCAATCTGGACGGAACCGGAGAAGATCCCCCGGCCTCGCCTCTTCGAGCCTTGCTGCTGGAAGACATGCGGCGTCGCAAAGTCGAAGATCCGCAGACGCTTCTGCGGTCGACTGACACGTCCATGGTCATCGTGCGGGCGTATCTGCCGCCGCTGATCAAGAAGGGGGAAAGTTTCGACGTCGAGATTTCGCTGCCCGACGGCTCGAAGACAACCTCCCTCGCCGGCGGCTTCGTGATGCCCTGCGACCTGAAAGAGCACGCCTACGTGCAGGGTGGCGGTACGCGGGAGGGCAAGCTGATGGCGAAAGCCACCGGGCCGATCCTTCTGGCCACGGGGGAAGGAGAATCGGAGTCGCAGACGCCGAATCTGCGTCGGGGGACGATTCCCGGCGGGGCCACGTATGTCCTGGAAGGAATGCGGAAGCTGACCGCCATCGTCCGGAACGACTATCGCAGCGCAAAACTGACTCACCGGATCGCCGGCCGCGTCGGAGAGCGGTTCCACGACTACGACGAACACGGGCTGCAGAAGCCGCTGGCTGTCGCGCTGACCGACCTCAAGATCGAACTGACAGTCCCCGAGAAGTACCGCGACAACTACCCGCGGTTCCAGCAGGTCATCCGCAACATTGCGCTGAAGGAATCGTCCGTCGAGAAACACATGCGGGTGCGGGGCCTCAGGGACAGCCTGATGATCCCTGATCAGACCGAGCAGGCGGCCCTGGAACTGGAAGCGCTCGGAGCGGACGCGCTGCCCGTCCTGAAGGAAGCTCTGAAGGCGAGCGACCTGGAATGCCGTTTTCGCGCCGGGGAAGCCCTCGCGTATCTCGGCGATCCCGCCGGTGTGGACGCACTTCGGGAAGCGGCCGAGAAGGAGCCTGCGTTTCGGGTCTTCGCGCTCGTGGCGCTGGCGTCGATGGACGACGGATCGGCGTTCCAGGCCCTCTACAGCCTGATGGACCATGACAGCCTCGAAACCCGCTACGGTGCGTTTCGTGCCCTCAGTGAAGCGAATCCCAACGATCCCAACGTTCAGGGCGAAAAGATGCCGGGTGGTTATTCACTCCACGTCCTGCGAACGTCGGGCAAGCCGATGGTGCATGTCACCCAGCGAAAGAAGGCCGAGATCACGATTTTCGGAGCAAGCCAGCAGTTCACGACGCCCATGATGGCCCGGGCCGGGCAGAAGATCATGGTGATTGGCGATGCCGGCAGCAGCAACATTCGGGTGGTGCGCATCGCCGCGAACGAGCCGCGGCAGGTTCGCGAAGTGAGCCCGCGGGTGGCCGACGTCATCAAGGCATGTGCCGAACTGGATGCTGGCTATCCGGATATCGTCCAGCTCCTTGTTTCGGCGAAGCACAACGCCAATCTTCCGGGACACATCGGCATCGATGAAATGCCGCGGGCCGGCCGGGTCTACACCCGCCACCTGCCGGAGAACCAGGGCGCGTCCGAGACCACGGTCGGTTCAGAGAACCAGATGCCAAACCTGTTCGAAACCGGAATCAAGCCCGCGGGAGCCCTGCCCGTGGAAGACTCCGAGCCGGAAACCGAACTGGAAGCCGCGGGCAGCGAAGCGAAGCCGGCCACGCCGTTCATGGCTGACCTCGACGCGAAGTCCGGGAAAACCTCCAAAACCTCGAAAGACACTTCCAAGAAGTGATGCAGCGGGCCGCTGCCGATGTGTTCAAGCCGCCCGCCTGGATGACGATCGTCGATGCTCAAATCCCTCGAACTTCTGGGCTTCAAGAGCTTCGCGGAGCGAACGCTCTTTGAGTTCGCGCCGGGGATTACGTGCGTCGTCGGCCCGAATGGCTCGGGCAAGAGCAACGTCGTCGACTCCATCAAATGGATTCTCGGCGACCAGAGCGCCAAGAGCCTTCGCGGCAAGGAGATGACGGACGTCATCTTCAATGGCTCGTCCAGCCGCAAACCGAGCCAGCTCGCCGAAGCCTCGCTGACTTTCGACAACACGTCGGGCCTGCTGCCGATCGATGCGGTCGAAGTGAAGATCGGGCGCCGGCTGTACCGGAGCGGCGACTCGGAATACCTGCTGAACGGCAACGTCGTCCGACTGAAGGACGTCCGCGACCTGCTGCTCGGCACCGGCGCGGGAACGGCCGCTTACAGCATCATCGAGCAGGGGCGCGTCGACCAGATTCTGCAGTCGAACCCGGCCTCGCGCCGGCAGGTGTTTGAAGAAGCCGCCGGCATCAGCCGGTTCAAGGCGAAGCGCGTCGACGCCGAACGCCGTCTTGAGCGGGTCTCCCAGAACCTGCTGCGGCTCACTGACATCGTCGGCGAGCTGGAATCGCAGCTGAATACGACGCGCAACCAGGCTGGCAAGGCCGCGAAGTACCGCGAGCTGACGAGCGAACTGAAGGTTATCTGGACCGGCCTCGCCGCCGATGATGTGCGGCACATGGACTCCCAGAAGTCCGGGTGGGACGAAAAGCTGGAGACTTCCCGGACTCGCTCCGAGGAACTCCAGGAGCAGCTTGCCAGGATTGAGGCTGGACGCCAGGAAATCGACGAAGAACTGTCGGCGAGCGATCACAAGGTGCGCGCCGTCGAACAGCAGATGTCGGTCCTGCAACAGGCCATCGCAACCGCCACCGCGAACCGCGCGAATCAAAGCCAGCGCAGCGAAGAGCTGGCGGTCGAGATCGGCCGGCTGCAGACGCACCAGATGTCGCTCGTCCGCGAGGAGTCGCAGGCTTCGCAGGAACTGGCTGAAGCAGAACTCCGCCTGAAGACGCTGGAACAGTCGATTCAGGAGCGTCGCGGCAGCTTTGAACGCCGTGAGGTACTGGCGGCCGAGATTCAGCGGAAGGTTGGACTGGCTCGCAAGGATGTTCGCGAACAACGCATTGCGCGCGAGGCGGCCCTTCAGAAGATTGTCACGTGCGAGCGGCAGCTGGCGGCCCTGGAGTCGCAGCAGGCCTCCGCAGGCGAGGCGATCGATGCGCTCGAACGGCAGCGTGCCGAAGCACTCGTTCGACTGGGTCAGTTCGAAGCCGCCGATGAAGAAACGCAGGAGAACCTGGCGCGCGCCGAAGAAGCCCTCGCAGACGCCCGGGCCGCCCGCGACGGCGTCGCGGCGGAACGCGCCAAGCTGCATGGAGAACTGACTCGCCTCGAAACGCAGCTCAACCATCGTCGCGAACATCGCAGCGTCTGGCAGGCGCGTCTGCAGGTGTTGAAGGAGTGGGATGCCAGCCACGCCGGCGTCGGTACCGGCGTGCGAGAGTTTCTCGCCAGGGCGGCGGAATCGCGTGGCGCCCCGTGGAACACCGTGAAAGGACTCGTCTGCAACCTGCTGGACGTCCCGCTGGAGGTCGCTCCGCTCATCGACCTGGCACTTGGAGAGCAGTCGCAGGCCGTTGTCGTCGAAGACCTCCAGCCCTGGATCGCCTACTGGAGAAAGCCCGATTCGGTCGCCGCCGGCCGGATTGCCATGATCGGCCTGAACCTCAACGGAGACATCCGACGGACCGATCCGTTTGAACGGACCGTCCGGGAACTGCCCGGCGTGGTGGGGCGCGCCGACGAGGTTGTCAAAGAATCACGCAAGGCCATCGGTCTCGCCAAACGCGTCCTGGGACATGTGTGGATCGTTCGCGATCTCGACACGGCGACTCAGGTCGTGGAAACGTCCGGCGGCAAGGCAACGTGCGCCACGCTGCAGGGAGAACTGCTGAACGGCGATCTGCGACTCGTCGTGGGCGCGCTGTCGGCCGAGTCGGCCGTCGTGTCGCGTCGCAGTGAGCTCAAGCAACTCACACTCGACCTCAAACGCCTCGAACGGGCGATCGAAGGGGACGGCCGTCGGCTGGCCGAACTGATTGAAGTCCATGTATCGCGGGACGCGGCCGTTCGTGAAGCCGATGAGATTGTCGGCCGTCGGCTGGAAGAGGTCGCCGCTGCGCGGGCGATGTGCGACGTTCGCAATCGTGACCGGCAGCGATTGTTGGCGGAACTGGAAACCACCGAGGAACAGACTGCGCTTGCCATCGCCCGGCAGACTTCGGTTTACGACCAGGCCGACGCCCTGGAAGCGACAATCGACAGCCTGCGCCAGGAAGCATCGACGCTGGAGGAATCGATCACCGTCCTTCAGGCGGACATCGATTCGATCGACCAGGAGCTGCGCGAGCTCACCAGTGAACTCGACCTGCAGCGAGTCGAACTCGCCAAGCAGGAAGAGCGGCTGACCGGCTTGATCGAATCGCACGGTCGTTTTGACCGCGAACAGGGCGCCCGGATCAAGCAGCGGGAAGAGGCTGCGGAGCGCTTCGAGGAATCGCAGGCGGCGCTCGCCCGTGCCCAGTTGGCCATGCTTTCGGCATCGAACGAGTGCGCCACGCTCATTCTCAAGGTCGAGACGCTGCAGAGCGAGCGACGGATCCTCGACGAAGTACGGGCCCAGGTGCAGTCCCGCCGGAAGAAATACCTGGCCCAGGAAGACGCCTGCCGCAGCGAGCGGCACGAAGCCGTCGACGCCATGCACACGGCCGAAATGCAGCTGCGCGAGTTCACACGGCTTCGCACGGCCCTCGAAACCCGGATGCAGGAAGAGTTCCAGCTGTCGCTCGAGGAGATCGTCGCCTCCGAGGTATCCGCCTACGCTGACTATCTCGCCGCGAACCACGCCCCTGAAGAGCAGCCCGCTGCTGAAGAAGCCGACGAGACCGGCGAAGACCGCGAGACCGCGGACGACGACGAAATCATTACGAACGAGGGCGCACCGACGTTTGACGAGGTCCGGCCCGAGCTGGAGGCGGAAGTCGAACGGCTCCGGCGACGGATCAAGGCGCTGGGGAACGTGAATACCGAGTCGCTCGACGATCTCGACGAACTCGAAACCCGCTACAACGACCTGGCGGGCCAACTGAGCGACCTCAATGAGGCCAAGGCCGCGCTGGAGGACATCATCCGCCGGATCAATGTGGAAAGCCGCCGGATGTTTCTCGAAACGTTCGAGAGCATCTGCACGCACTTCCGTGAGTTGTTCCGGAAGCTTTTCGGCGGCGGTGAAGGAAACATCATCCTCGAGAATCCTGACGACGTTCTGGAGTGCGGGATCGACATTGTCGCCCGGCCGCCGGGCAAGGAACTGCGGAGCATCTCGCTGCTTAGCGGTGGCGAAAAGACGCTCACGGCCATCGCGCTGCTGTTCGCGATGTTCAAGAGCAAGCCCAGCCCGTACTGCATCCTGGACGAAGTCGACGCGGCTCTCGATGACGCGAACGTCGAGCGCTATGCCTCGATCGTGAAGGACTTCACCTACCTGTCCCAGTTCGTGATCATCACGCACCGGAAGCGGACGATGACGGCCGGCGACGTGCTGTACGGCGTCACGATGGAACAGGCGGGCATCTCGAAACGGATGTCGGTCCGCTTCGACGACGTCGGCGAGAACGGCGAAATCCTCGCCAAATCGAGAGCAGCCTGAGGCGACCCGAAGGCCGCCGCAGGCTGCAGAGTTCGACAGCAATCCCGCCGGCCCGGCGAGTTACTTCTTGTCGGCGAACAGGTCGACCCAGATCACCGTGAACATCAGGCCGACCACGAAGGCGAAGCCGATGTAGGTGGCCGTTACGAGCACCCGCTCGCTCGGCTTGCGACGGGCAATCGCTTCCCACAGCAGGAAGACCATATGTCCGCCGTCCAGCACCGGAATCGGCAGGAAGTTGATGACGGCCAGGTTGATGCTGATCAGCCCCAGGAACATCAGGAAGTCGGCGAAGCCTTCTTCCGCGACGACGGACGCCGCCTTGGCGATGCCGATCGGCCCGTGCAGGCTGCGGATCGAAAGGTCGCCCGAAACCAGGTTCCGAAGCGTCAGGTAGATATCGAGAACCGAGTTCCGGGTGTGGCGGAAGCTCATTTCCATCGCGTCGACGAAGGATTCGGCCTTCAGTTCGCGAACCATTGCTCCCAGGAGCAGGCCGCGCGTCGATGCCTGGAACCACTCGGTCGAGTCTTTCAGTTCAACGACGACCGGACGCGGATCGGTCGAACCTGAGCTGCGGACGTTGAGTGTCAGCTTCTTCAGCCGGGGCGTATCCTGGATCACCGAGTAGGCATACGGCCAACCGACTTCCGCGACCGACATCTGCCGAGGCTCGGAGCCCTTCTGGTCGGGATCGGCAGGAATCTCGAGCGACACGATGCTGTCGCCGGGTTGAATGCCGAGGTTGGCCGCAGGGCCTTCGGGATTGATCTGCACGATGTTGGGGAGGACGTCGACTGCGGCGCCGATCGCCTGGATTTCCAGGGGATCCTTTTCGTCCCGCGGGCCCGACCAGGCGATCGCCTTTTCGGGAACGAGCGTCACTTCACGGCTCTGCGGTTCGCTCCCTTTGACTTCCTTCGTGATCGTGACTTTCACTTCCTGGCCGGCACGCTCCTCGAAGTATTCCGGCAGCCGCATCGGATCGAGGTCGCGGCCCACTTCGCGGCCGTCGACGTGCGTGATCAGGTCGTTCAGCTCGAGCCCGGCGGTGACTGCGGGCGACTTGATTCGCAGATCCGTGATCCGTCCGATCGACATCCGCAAACCAATCTGCCGGAACGGCTCCGGCGCGACGGTCAGCTCCACGCGGGACGTCTTGTCCGACTGGTCTTTCTCCTTGCGCTCGACGGTGAACTTCAGCGTGTCCTTCCGTTTTGCGGCGAGCACGTCCTTCAACGCCATGAAGTTCTGCACCGGCACGCCGTCTACTTCGACGATCAGGTCGCCGGGAAGGAAGGCTGCCTGCGAGGCCGGGCTGCCGGGAATCGTGACCGGCGTCTTTTCCGGGTCGCGAACCGGGGCGACGCGGAGGCTGTACTGGTAGCCCGTGCCGATCCGGCGGCGAATTCCGGAGCGATCGGGGGAGAACGTTTCGTGGTAGGCGGTTCCGTCGGCATGTTTTCCGACGATCTCGATGTTGCCGCGGGAAAGGGCGGTCTGCCGCAGGATGTCCTGGAATTCTTCGACCTTGCGGCCGTTCATCGACGTGATGACATCGCCTTCGCGGACCCCGTGCTCCCAGGCCGGCATGCCGACCTTCACGAACCCGACCTCTCGGTCGAGCGCTTCGATCCCGGAGTGGAACGCAAACGCGAAGAACAGGATGCCGGTGATGATGTTCATCGTCACGCCGGCCGAGATGATCGCCATTCGCTGCGGCACGGACTTCGCCGTGTAGGAACGGGGATCGGCCGCGACCTGCTCATCGGCCATCTGGCCCGGATCGATGTCGTCCTGGCCGAGCATTTTGACGTATCCGCCGAACGGAATGGCCGACAGGGCGTATTCGGTTTCGCCCCATTTCTTGCGCCAGAGCACCGGGCCGAACCCGATGCTGAAGCGTTCGACCATCACGTTGCACCACTTGGCGACCGCGAAATGCCCGAGTTCGTGGAAGAAGATGACGAGGCCCAGTCCGATGGCCACGGTCGCGATATTCGTGATGCGGTCCAGGTAGGGAATGGCCGCTAACAGGTTGTCCAACGCTCCGTCTCCTCCCTGGCCCAGGCGTCGAGCTTGAGGAGCTCGTCCAATGACGGCGAGGGGTTGAAATGATGACTTTCCAGAACCTCGCGGCAGGCGCGAGCAATCTGCTGAAAGGATAGGTTGCCCGCGAGGAATCGTGCGACAGCAACTTCATTGGCGGCATTGAGTACCGCTCCGGAAGTGCCGCCGCGACGAGCCACTTCGAAACCCAGTTCCAGCGCTGGGAATCGTTCGAGATCAGGCGGCTGGAAGTCTAGCGAAAATCCGGCCGTGAAATCGAGACGGGGGGAGACCCCGGTCGCCCGGTGGGGATACGTAATTGCATACTGGATCGGCAGTTTCATGTCCGGCGGGGACATCTGCGCGATGACCGATCCGTCCACGAACTCGACCAGCGAATGGATGATCGACTGGGGATGGACGACGACCGCGATCTGCGAGGCGTTGGTGTCGAACAGCCAGCGGGCCTCGATCACTTCGAGTGCCTTGTTCATCATCGTGGCCGAATCGATGGTGATCTTGGGGCCCATCTGCCAGGTGGGGTGGGCGAGGGCCTCTTTGGGAGTGACCGTCGCCAGTTTCTCGAGCGGCCACGCCCGGAACGGCCCTCCACTGGCGGTCAGGATGATTCGCAGAAGGTCTTCACGACGGCCGCAGGCCAGCGTCTGGAAGATGGCGCCGTGCTCGCTGTCGACCGGGATGATTTCGGCCCCGGTTTTCTTAGCAAGGTCCATCACCAGCGGACCCGCGACGACCAGTGTTTCCTTGTTGGCGACAGCGACCCGCTTGCCGGCTTCCACCGCGGCCCAGGTCCCGTGCAGCCCCGCAGCACCCACGATTCCCGAAACGACGACGTCCGCTTCGGGGAGCGCGGCCGCCCTGATGACCGCTTCAGGACCGAAAGCGACCTCGGTTTCCGGCGGAAAGACACCGGCCGGGATCTGCGATTTGAGGGCCAGGTCCGCGATGGCCGCCAGTTGCGGCCGGAAACGCCAGCATTGGGCGGCCATGTCCTCCCACCGGCTGCGTGTGGCCAGCGCAACGATCTGCATCGACGAGGCGTGTGCCCCGACGACTTCGCAGCAGCTGGTACCGATCGATCCGGTCGATCCGAGGACGGAAATCCGTTTCATAGGCGGAACTTAGGGCAGGCCACGGATGGCCGCAATGGCGTGGGTGTGGTTGTTGTTGATGATTGGGCGGCGGCGAAGGAGAGGGCGACAAACCGTTTTTCGCCAGGCGCTGGCTTCGGTCATGGCGGATGGACTTTCTGCGCGCATTGATCAACGTTGTCGTCCACTTCGGCTCCATCAATCGCTCCTTCAATAGATGGGAGCGGGTTGCCTTTCTCTTTTCCGGGGCGGAGCAGTGCGATTTCGTGAACCGCATCCCCCCGCCCGGCGACGGAGTTGCTGAAATCACCGAGAATCCCACGCATGCCCCGCTCGCCCGACGATATCCGCAACGAACTGCTCGTCGTGCGGTGTCGTCGAAACGACCCGGCCGCGTGGGACGAACTCGTGAAAACGTTCAACGACCGGCTGTTCTATTTCGTTCGCCGGCTGGTGAACGGTGAGGACCAGGCCCTGGTGGTGATGCAGGAGACCTGGGTGCAGGTGCTGCGGAGCCTCCGGCATCTGCAGTCGGCCGATCGGCTGACGACGTGGCTGTACACGATCGCGCGGCGAATGGTGATGAACCACTACCGTCGAGAGTTCGCCGAGTTGGACCTCGCCGGCGATCCGTCGGCCGACGTCGTGGACGACGGAAACGATCCGATCACCGACCTGGAGAACGCCGAGTGGATTCATTTCGGCCTGGACCGGATCGGCCTGGCCGAGCGCGAAGTGCTCACGCTGTTCTTCCTCGAAGACTTCTCGATTGCACAGACCGCGGACGTTCTGGGAGTCCCTGAAGGAACGGTGAAGTCGCGATTGGCGCGGGCCCGTGCGGAACTTCGCCAGGTGCTTCAGCGGGAACGACAGGCGCGGACGGGAGGGCGTTCATGACCACGAAACAACGGCTGCGCGAATCGCTGCTGGCGCTCGATTCCCCAGAGCCGCAGCGACGTGAACAGCTGCAACAGGAGATTCAGACCATGATGATCCGCGAACTGTCGATGCCGCGACGCGCCTGGATGACGGCGCTGGTGGTCGCTGAGTTTGGAGCGGCCCTGTTCATCGGCTCCCTCGTCGTCACCGAGCCGGCGCTGCCGTGGCTGGCGCGGATCGGTCTGGGAGCGGGAACACTGTTCGCCATCGCCTGGGGGGCGTGGTTCCTTCGCCTGTTGAGGCGAGGGGAGATGGATGTGCGGCAGGATGGCCGCCGGATGGCACAAATGGTGTGGTGTTTCACCCTGCTGATGGTGATCTTCATGGTCGTCGTGGGCGCGACGATGACTGACCGGGCCCAGGGGACCATCGTGATCCTGCAGTCGTTCGTGTTCCTGATCGGGGCCGCCGTCTACTGGTTGACGCAGCAGATCGAGCACGCGGAACTGAACATGACCGAACGCCTGCTGCGTCTGGAGTTGCAACTGGTGGAGCTGACGGAGGGGAAGGGAGGTGGGTGAGGCGCTCGGTACCCGGTACTCGGAAAGGGGCGCGCCTTGTGACGCCCCTTGGTCACTGCCGGGGGCAGCTTTATGCCGCTGCTGAGTTCTTCGAGACCGCCCCTGTGATCGTTCCATGAAACTCCACCGCGAGTTGACGGAGTCGGGTGAGCTGGTTGAGGAGGGTCGGGATGTCGGTCAGCGGGAGTTGGTTGGGGCCATCGCTCTTGGCCTGATCGGGATTGGGGTGAGTTTCGAGAAAGACTCCGTCACAACCGGCGGCGACGGCGGAGCGGGCGAGCGGGGCGACGAACTGCCGGGCTCCGCCCGTCGTCGCGCCCCCAGGACGCTGCACGCTGTGAGTCGCGTCGAAAACCACCGGAACTCCGAACGACTGCATGATCGGAATGCACTGCATGTCGTTGACGAGCCGGCCGTATCCGAACGTTGTTCCGCGATCCGTGAGGATGACCTTGTCACAGCCGGCTTCTTCGCATTTGCGAACGGCGTGGATCATGTCCTCAGGGGCGACAAACTGCGGCTTCTTGACGTTCACGATCCCGCCGTGGCGGGCCACTGATTCCGCAGCCGCGGCGATCAGATCGGTCTGCCGCGCGAGGAACGCCGGGATCTGCAGGATCTGGCAGACTTCGGCCGCAGGGGCACACTGTTCGGGCAGGTGGATGTCGGTTGTCACGGGAACGTGAAACCGGTCGCGGACCTTCGCGAGGATCTCCAGCCCCTTATCCAGACCAGGGCCGCGGAAGCTGTGGATGCTGGTGCGGTTGGCCTTGTCGAAGCTCGACTTGAAGACGAGCTGCCAGCCGTTTCGCGTACAGGCGGCGTGCAGAGATTCCGCCACCTGCATCACGAGGTCTTCACTTTCGATGACGCAGGGGCCGGCAATGAACAGCAGGGACTGGTTGGCGCCGCAGGCCAGTTCGTTCAGGCGGATGGGGTTCTGGGGCATGGTGGGCTCTTTGAAAGTCGGCCAGCTTGTTCAGACGTGACTTGGGGATCGCTGGCATCCGCACACGGCCGAGACGGCCGTGGCACATCGATCCTCACGCTTGGATCGACGTGCGCCGTCGGCTCACGTTGGCGTTGCGGCCCGGGGGGCGGATCGCCAGAAACCGGCAACGCAGACGACCAGGCAGGCTGCCGTGCAGATGACGGCGAACCAGTCGCCGAACCGCTGATAAAGCGAGGACCGACCGTCGAGCGGAACCGTGCTGACGAACGCGGCGTTCCACTGCTTGTAGTACCGGCCGGTCTGCGGATCGCGGATCGACTTCCTCGCGGGGCGTTCGTTTTTGACGACGGCGTCGAGATCGATGATCGTTTCGGGATCGCGCACCGCACCGTTGCCATCGATGAAGGCCGAGATTCCGGTGTTCACCGCACGAACCATGGGCATCCGGTTTTCGATGCAGCGGAACTGGGCGGTGATGAGGTGCTGGTCGAGCTCGCTCGATCCGTGGAACCAGCCGTCGTTCGTCAGGTTGACGAGGATGTCGACAGGCCACTTTTCCTTCTCGGCGGTAGCGGCCATCGAACGAACGAGGTGTGGCACGGTGTCTTCAAAGCAGATGAGCGGGACCATCTTCCAGTCCTTGTACTGGAAGACGTGCACATGCGTGCCGGCCGCGATTCCAAAGGCGTCGCCGAACGGCGTCAGCTTGTGGAGAAAAGGGAGGGTGTCCCGCAGGGGGATATATTCGCCGAACGGAACACGATGGATCTTGTCGTACCGATCGCTGAGACCGTTGGCCGGCGTGACGAACGCGGCGGAATTGAAATGGTCGTAACCGTCGCGGCGGGCAACGAGGGTATCCACGCCAATGACGAGTGACGCGTTCACTTCGCCGGCGGTCCGTTCGAGGTTCTTGCGGGACCGGTCGTCCTTCCACATGGCGAGTGGAATGCCGGGGGCGGCCGTTTCGAGGTCGACGTCTTCCACGTCGGGCCGCATCTGGAACATCGGGAACGGAAACATGGTTTCCGGCCACACGATGACGTCGGGCTGATGGGGAATCGTCTCGCCCATCAGGGCGCGATGCTGGGCGTAGATTTCGTCCTTGGCGTCGGGATCGTGTTTGAGGGATGTCGTGAAGTTCCCCTGGATCAGGCCGATGCGGGGGCCCGCCTGAAAATCCGATTGACCAAGCCGCGTGACGCCATAGACCCATGTCACTGCGACGAGCGACAGCGCGGCGCCGATGGCGATCGTCGGCAGCTTTCGGGCGGATTGCGACGCGAGAAAACGGTCGCGATCGCCGGGGAGCACGAGTCCCCCCCTCGCCATCCAGGCAGTCGGCAGGAGCAGGGCCACGGCGGCGTTGATCGTCGCGACGACATAGCTGATGCCATAAGCGCCGACGAGATCGCTGACCTGAATGATCGCCGCCCAGCGATGCTGCGTGTGACCGAGGAAATACCAGGCAAAGCCGGTCATGAGGTGGGCCCGCAGGAACTCGAGCCCGACCCACACGACGGGAGCGGCCAGCCAGAGCGGCGCGCGGAATCGCAGCATCGCCGTCCGCGTCAGGGAAACGAACACCGGAAAGTAGAAGGCCAGGTAAGCGGCCAGCGCGATCCAGGCCAGGTACATGGCGGGGTCGCCGAGCCGCATCCACTGAAGTGTTGGGAACCAGAAGACGGCTCCGGCCACGTACAGCGCGGCGTAGGTGCGTTTGGTCAGTCGCGGGAGGAGCGCCAGCTGCATCAGCGGCACGAGTGCGACCCAGGCCAGCGGCCCGAAATCGGCGGGAGTGAAGCTCATCCAGAGCAGGGCCGACGTGATCGTCGCCGGCCACAGAGCCCCTTTGACCGACGCCGGCCGTTCGCGGGCAGCCGTGATGATGTCGTCGATGGAGCGCTGCCGCGGCACGGAGGTGGGAAGCAGTTTCTCAGGTGCGGCGGATTCAGAAGCGGCGCAGGTGGTCGACATTGCCGCGTTCCTCCTTGAACGCATTCGCCGACCCGAACCAGGTCAGCGGTCGAGGATTAAAGTGGGGACTTCTTCTCCGGCCTGTCGTTCGGTTGCCGTTTCAAACAGGACGAATCCATTCGCCAGGGCGACAGTCTGCAAATCAAACGACCCCTGCCAGGCCAGCGGTCGAGCCAGGAAGCCCTGTTCCGACGGTGTGATTACGGCAGGAAAATAAGTCGGGCGCGAGTCTCGGGAGACATGCGGAGCAGTCAGCCGGGCGGAGTGCATCAGCGGTTGCGACGGCTGAATTCCGCGCCGCCTGTGGATGCCCATCCGGACGAACAACTCGAAGCAAACCATACTGCTGACAGGATTTCCGGGCAACCCGAAGATCCAGTGCGGACGGCCGTCCGGAGAACGCTCGGCAGTCAGCCGACCGAACCAGATTGGCTTGCCGGGCTTGACGTTACAGCCGTGGAACACCTGCTCGCATCCGCATTCGGCGAGGACGGATGGCACGAGGTCGAGAACGCCTGCCGAAACGCCGCCGCTGAGAACGAGGAAATCAGACTTCAGCCCCTCGCGGATGGCGGTCATGAGGTCGGCCCGGGTGTCGCGGGCGATCGTCGACTGAACCGGGGCAGCGCCCGCCCGACGCGCCTGTGTCACGAGCATGATCTCGTTGGAATTGCGGATCTGGCCGGGGCCCGGGACTTGCTCGTACGGGACGAGTTCGTCCCCCGTGGCCACGATGGAAACAGATGGCCGGGGGATGGCGAGGACACTGCTCACCCCCATTTCCGCAAGCGCGCCGAGCTGGGCGGGGCCGAGAACCGTTCCTGCGGGGAGTACCAGGTCTCCTTTCCGGATCGCCTGTCCCTGACGGGCGAGGTTTCCCTCGGCCCTCGCTTTGGGCGCGTCGAGCGTGACGGTGATCGCCGTCTGCGACGTGACCAGTTCAACCGGGATCACGCAGTCGGCACCGGTCGGAAGGGGGGCCCCGGTCATGATGCGAATCGTGCCCCCGGCGGTCAGTTCCCGGGTGGCCGTGTTGCCGGCGGTCACTTCCTCAAGGATGTCGAATTCGCGCCGGCCGGCGGCGTAGTCGTCGAAGCGGATGGCGTACCCATCCATGAGCGACTTGTCGAACGGCGGGCTGTCGCCAGTGGCGTGGATCGCGGTCGTACTGACCAATCCGTCGCAGAGAGCGAGGGGAAGGCCCTTCTCGGCCGGAGCGGCCGGCGGAATCTCTCTCTCAATCAGGCGCCAGGCGTCCTGGACGGAATCGAGCATCGGGTCGGCTCAGGAATTCGGATTGACGATCGCGGGGCCGCGACTTAACGGGAGGCTGGCGGGCCTGTACGGATCGGACGGCCAGCGGAATGAATTGGCGTACGGAGAAGCAACTGTCGATCAGAACGCGAGTTCCGATGCTCGTTTGCGCAGTCATGTCTGCGCTCGGCTCGGGCTGCGCTCTGTTCAATCCGGGCAGTGCGGTGGAACGCATCACTGCCGAGCGGCCGTTTCTGCCGCCGCTGCAGTCGGAACGGAACGTCATAGACCTGGAAGTTTATTACGTTGATCGTGTCGTTGGCGATCCGACGATCGGCGACGGGTTGTGGGGCGCGGTGAACCAGGCGGCCGGTCCACTCTCGACCCATGCGAAACTGCGTAGTGAAGGGATCCAGTATGGCGTCGCTCCGAGTTCCGCGCCACCGGCGCTGCAATCCCTGATCTCCCGAGGGTTCGGAGCTTCTTCGACCAGGGTCACGGAGATGCGGCCCGTTCCCCTGATCAATGGGTCCTCGGCGCCGGTTCTTGTCGGGGCACTGCCGCCAACGTGCACGATTCCCAGTTCTGGGAAGCGAAACGCTATGACAGTCCAGCAGGGGCAGTGCATGTTTCAGGTCGCGGCCGAGCGGCTGCAGGAAGGGTGGGTTCGTGTCGCCTTCCTGCCGCAGGTCCACCATGGCTCCCAACGTGTCCGGCCCGTAGCCACCGACCAGAAGTGGGAAAACCAGAACGGGCAGCAGGTGGAATCCTTCTACGAGCAGGAGTTTTCGCTCGACCTGAATACGGGTGAGTACGTCGTGATCGGTATGGTGGATGAGCGGCCCGCCTCGCTGGGGCACCTCTTCTTTCGCCGGGGCGACGCCGAGAGCCGGTTCCAGCGGGTTATGATCGTGCGGCTTGCGGGAATGCAGTCGATGAGGCCGCAGCGGAACGATCGTGGCACGTTTTGAACATTCGAGCGAACCGTATAGTCGACGACCCGCGCCCCATCCCCTATTCTCCGCCGAAATCCGTTTGCGAAGCGACTTTGCCTGCAGCAGGCAAAGCCGGCTACTGGCAGAGAAACGACTGGGATGCCCGCCACTCTTGATCCAAATCTCGCCGTTGGGGCGATCCTGTTTGTGCTCGGCGCCATTGGCGTCCTGACGCGCCGTAACCTCATTCTCATCATGCTTTCGGCCGAGATGATGCTGAACGGCGTCGCTCTCACGCTGGTGACGTTCTCGCAGATGCACGGGAACAACCGGGGCCAGATCTTTACGGTCTTCGTGCTCACCGTTGCCGCGTGCGAAGCAGGGCTGGGGCTGTCACTGATTCTGGCGCTGTACCACCGGACGAAGACTCTCGACGTCAATCTCTGGGCATCGATCCGTGAACCGGACATCAGCGCTCCCGCGCCGGATGCGCCGTCGCTGACTCCCCCCACCGATATTCGCGATTATCCCCGGCTCACGCCGTCCGGAGGCATGCCTGACCTCGATGGGGCCGAGCGGACGCTCCTGGCGGACAAGAATGAGACGCGCCAGACATCGCTGCCGGCGTAAATCTGCGTGTGGCTGTGTGTTGCGTTCACGGGCCGGTTTGCTGAATCACTTTTATCCTGCATTGAGATATGTCTGAGTCGACCCAGCACCTGTTGATGTGGCTGATTCCCGGAGCGCCGCTCCTGGCAGCGACGCTCATCGCACTCCTGGGGCCAAAAGTCCTTCGCGGACAGTCGCACTGGCTCTGCTGGCTCGGAATCGCCACGGCGTTCGGCTGTGCACTGACTCTGCTGACCAGCATTACCCCGCAGGGGTTTGCCGAAGGCTTGTCGAAGCCCGCCCTGGCAAGCGGCTTTGAGTGGATCAACGTCGGGTTTCTGAACGTGCGGATCGACCTCCGCGCCGATGCGATCAGCTCCATCATGCTCGCCATGGTGACCGGCGTCAGTCTTCTCGTGGCGATGTTCGCCTCGGGGTATATGCACCACGATCCGGGCTATCCGCGGTTCTTCGCGGCGTTCTCGCTGTTCGTCTTTTCGATGTGCATGCTGGTCCTGGCCGGCAGCTTCCTGATGCTGTTCATCTTCTGGGAAGCGGTGGGACTCTGCAGTTACCTGCTGATCGGCTTCTGGTTCCGCAAACCGAGCGCGGCCGCGGCCGCGAAGAAGGCGTTCGTGGTCAACCGGATCGGCGACCTCGGGCTGCTGGTCGCCATGTTCCTGATCTGGACGTCGTTCGGCTCGCTGAGCTTCGACACCGTGCTCAACTCGTCGACCTCCGAGTGGAAGATCATCGTCAACCAGCTGCGGGGCGATGGCACGCTGACGGCGATCTGCCTGTGCCTGTTCCTGGGCGCGATGGGCAAATCAGCCCAGTTCCCGCTGCATGTGTGGTTGCCCGACGCCATGGAAGGCCCGACCCCGGTGTCGGCCCTCATCCACGCGGCGACGATGGTCACCGCCGGCGTTTACCTCGTCGCCCGCTGCACGCCGCTGTTTGTGTGGTCGCCGGTGGCCCAGATGACTGTCTCGGCGATCGGTGCGATCACGGCCCTGGTCGCCGCCCTGACGGCGCTGACGCAGTTCGACCTCAAGCGGGTGATGGCCTACTCGACCGTCTCCCAGCTCGGCTACATGTTCATGGCTCTCGGAGCCGCGGCCGCCGGACCGGAATACGTGACGGCCGCCGTGACCGCCGCCATGTTCCACCTGTTCACCCACGCGTTCTTCAAGGCGCTGCTGTTCCTCGGATCGGGCAGCGTCATGCATGCGATGGGAGACGTCATCGACATGCGGCACTTCAGCGGCCTGCGGAAGGCGCTTCCGATCACACATGCGACGTTCCTGGTCGGCGCCTGTGCCCTTGCCGGTGTGCCGCCGTTTGCCGGGTTCTTCAGCAAGGACGACATTCTCGCCTCCCTCTCCAACGGAATGGCCCACGGGGAGCACCGGCTGTTCTTCACGGTGATCTTCGCGATCGCGGTGCTGACCGCTGTACTGACGGCGTTCTACACCTTCCGGGCGTACTTCATGACGTTCTGGGGGCCTGAGAAATTTCCGCCGGAAGCCGGCGCTCATCCGCACGAGGCGACGCCGATCATGGCGTTTCCGCTCGGGGTGCTGGCACTGTTCGCGGCCGGGATCGGCCTTGTGGCCGGCCCGATGACGCACTGGTTCGGCAGCTATCTCAGCCACACCATGGGCCTCACCGAAGAGCATCCGCACCTGCACTGGGGGCTGATGATCGGAAGCGCACTCGTGGCGGGAGCGGGGATCTACGCGGCATGGCTGATGTACGTGTCCAAACCCGAACTGGCGGCGAAGGCGAAGGCGGCCTCGGGCCCGGCGTATGCCTGGTCGCAGGGAAAGTTTTTCCTCGACGAACTGTTCCTCGCGACGATTGTCATGCCCCTCCGCAAGCTGGCGGAGCTGTGCGTGCTGTTCGATCGCAAGGTGATCGACGGCATCGTGGATGGCCTGGGGCTGTTGCCCAGGCTCCTCAGCTGGGCGCCGCGGCCTTTCCACGCGGGCGTCATCGGCGGCTATGCCTATGTGATGTTGCTCGGCCTGGTGGTCGGGGTGCTGTTCGTGGTCCGCGCCCTGGCCGGGCAGTAACCCCGTGCCCGTCGTGTTTTGAGTTTCGCGAGCGATTTCCTGAAGCGGTGACATAAGTTCGATGGCAAACTGGCTTCCCATCCTGATCCTGATTCCGTTCCTGTTTTCGGCCGCGCTGATGCTCGGACGGAACCTGGGTGGCAATGCGGCGCGCTGGATCGGCCTGATCGGCACGCTGGTGACGTTGACGGGCTGTCTCGCCATCAGCGGCGCGTACTACAAGTATGTCAGCGAGGGGCCGCTGCCGGTGCCGACCGACAAGGCGGGCAATCCCGTCCAGATGCCGGTCAATCCGCAACTCAACTGGCACTACAACTGGCTCGATCTGTCGGGCCCGGGCATCAGCGCCTCTCCCAATCACTCCACGCGCCTCAGCTTCCACCTGGGCGTCGACGGCGTCAGCGTCAGTCTGATTCTGCTGACCGGCATCCTGTTTGTGTCGTGCGTGCTGATTTCGTGGGAAGCGATCTCCGATCGGCGCCCCGAATTCTATGCCTTCCTGTTGCTGCTCGAGGCCGGCCTGATCGGGGTGTTCTGCGCCTTCGACCTGATGCTGTTCTACGTGTTCTTCGAGTTCACCCTCATCCCGCTCTTCTTCCTCGTCGGCATCTGGGGGGGCCCGGATCGCCGGCGGGCGGCGGTCAAGCTGTTCCTGTACACGCTGGCCGGAGGCCTGATCACCCTGCTGGGACTCGCCGCGCTCGTCGCGGCGACGTGGCAGCGGGGCGACCTGTCGACGCCGTTCTCCATTCCCGATCTCGCCCGCTCGCTGACGGCCAATCCGCTCGAACTGAAATGGCAGATCGGAATCTTCCTGGCGATCTCGGCCGGCTTCTTCGTGAAAGTGCCGCTGTTCCCGTTCCACACCTGGCTTCCCCTGGCCCACGTCGAAGCTCCGACGGCCGGAAGTATCCTCCTCGCCGGCGTGCTGCTGAAGCTGGGAACCTATGGCTTCTTCCGTATCTGCCTGCCGCTGTTCCCGAGCGCCTGCTACGAGTGGGGCGCTCCGCTGGTTGGCGGCATGGCGGTCATCGGAATCGTCTACGGCTCGCTCTGCTGCCTGGCCCAGCGCGACATCAAGAAACTGATTGCCTACTCTTCCGTCGCACACCTCGGGTTCTGCATGGTGGGGCTGTTCGCGCTCAATCGCGAAGGCATCACCGGCGGCGTCCTGCAGATGCTCAACCACGGCCTGTCGACCGGGGCGCTGTTCCTCATCGTCGGCATGGTCTACGAGCGCTATCACACGCGCATGCTCGATGACCTCGGCGGCCTGGCGAAGCGCCTGCCGTTGATCGCCGTCGCCATGGTCTTCATTTCAATGGCGAGCATCGGACTTCCGGGCCTGAACGGCTTCGTCGGCGAATTCCTGTCGCTGGCCGGAATGTTCCGGCTGAAGCCGGCCTACGCCATTGTCGCCGCCACGGGCGTCATCCTGGGTGCGTGGTACCTGCTGACCATGCTTCAGCATGCCTTCTTCGGACCGCTGAAAGAGCCTGAGGTCGGACACGGCCATAGCCACGACCACGGCACGCATTCCCCGGCTCATGCCCACGCCCATCACGGCCACGACGATCACGGTCATGGCGGACATGGGCACGGTCATGCCGAGCCGCCGCTTGTCGACAACGGCATCCGCGATATCAACCTTCGCGAATTCATCGCACTGGCCCCGCTGGCGGCCCTCTGCCTGATGATTGGCGTGTACCCGAAACCGCTGATCGATACGATCAGGCCCGATATCAATGCCGTCGCCCAGGTGTACGATGATTTGAAAGTGCCGATGAAGGGACGGACTTGGGAGAAGCCTTCCGCCGTCTCCGTCACACCCGAGCAGCAAGTCGAGAAACAGGAAGCCGTCGCAGTCGTTCAGACCCACTGACCGGCAGCGGCGAGAAGTCACCCGTCGAGAACTCACCAAGGGACCTGCCGTGGCTGTTGCAACTGCTGCTCCTCCCCAGGCGATTGCGGGCGTTTCGCCCTCACTGGAACGTGAGATCGAAACGGAGTTCCCGACCATCGGGGCTTCCGCAATCGGCCGTCTGCTCGGCGGGATCATGAACAGCATCCCCGTGGGGATCGGCAGCGTGAAGCTGTCGTACCTGCTGTTCGGCCTCCCCCTCGCCCCGCTCGGCGTGATCGGCTACCTGCAGCTCAAGGTGACCGGCCAGCGATACACCGTCACCAACCGCTCCGTCAGCGTCCGCGGCGCGCTGGCCGGCCAGGTGGTGAAGCAGGTCGCGCTCAAGGATGTCGGCGATGTGGTGGTCGAGGTCCTCGGAGGGCAGGAGTTCTTCCGAGCTGGCGATGTCGTCATCAAGAACGCTTCGGGCGACGAGATCCTGCGGTGTGCAGGCGTTCCGCAACCGGACCGCTTCCGACATGTGATTCTTGCGGCCCGCGACGCTCGCCTGCAGTCGGACGACGCCCTGGCGGCGATCAACCGCAGAAAGTGAACCTGATTCGACAGCCCGGCCTGAATCAGGCCGGGCTTTTTTCATGCGCAGAAGCTGCCTGCCGGCCGCCAGCTCGAAGCGACGTCAGGCATTCCGCCACGTGGCGAGAGGTCACCGGGCTGCGCCGGTCTGCTTTTTCGCACGCGGCCGACCGCACGGCCACCACGTCCACCGGCAGCGTCGACAGCCTCGTGATGTCCTCGAGGTTCAACCGTCCGGCCGCGGCGAGGAATCGCCCCCCGGAGTGCATCCGCCCGGCGAGCCCCGCCAGCCGCTCCGGGCTCACGTGATCGAACAACCGGCCGCTCGACTTGTTGAACGTATCGAGCAGCAGCCCCGCACAGCCCGTGTCAATGGCCGCACCGGCGATGTCGTCGATCGACGGCGACCCGGCGTCGTCCTGGTCGAGATAGGCCACGGCCACCCAGTGAATCCCGGTGCCGCGTTCATCTTCGAACCGCTGGCGAACGCGCAGCCATTGATCTCTCCAGCCGGCCGATTCCCCCAGCCCCGACAGGCCGATTTTGGCCATCGTGATCTGGCCCGGCAGGGGAAACGGTGTCTGTTCGGTCCATTCGAGGCATTCCCCCAGCGCCACGGTCACCGGCAGGTCGCGACGCGGCGAGGCGCCGGCGGCCTGGCAGATGGAGAAGAGCGTGTCTGGGGCGGGGCAGCCCAGTGAGCCCCGGTCCGGATCCTTGACGTCGAGAATCTCGGCGCCTCCCTCGATGGCGCTGGCCGCCTCGAGCGCCGAGCGAACGCTCACGAGCAGGCGGGGAGGCTCGCCGGAAAGGGAGGGAGGGAAGGGGTAGGGCACAGAACGGCTCGCGGGCGCATGGGGAGAGTGCGTCGGAGATTAGCGACCCGTTCCTCGCGTCGTCACCCTGTCCGGAGAACTTGCGGGCCATAGGCACGGGAGATGCTTGAGAGGTCAGGTCCGCGGGGACACTGCAGCGAGAGACATTTTGAGCGACCCGCACCGGGGCGACTGGTGTTTCATCTGCAGGCGGGGATTGGATCCGAATTGGTGAACTGGAATCATGGGAAAACTCCTGTTGATTTGTGCGGCGGCGGCTGGTGGTTTCGTGACGGCCGTGGCTGCGACTCCGGAAGACGAGCAGCGTCGCGCTTATGACCGTGGCTACTCCGATGCACAGAAATCTGTGCAGGAGGAAGCTGTGCGACTGGGGTTCGCCGTCTGGGAGCCGGGCGAAACGCCTGATTCGCAGACTTTCCGGTGGACCTCCCGGCAGCCGCGCTGGCGGGAATTGTCCGATCGCGATTCGGACAATGATCGGTCACGTTCGGCCGGGCGTTCCCGGCGGCGACACGAAAACAGCGACCCGGAAGTCGGGTGACTCCTCCGCTATGTGCCGGGCCCGCTCCTGGCGCAATCGACGCCTGCTTAGCGGGCATTCTGTCTGGAAATCCGGCAGTCCCTGATTGCGGCATTCGGAGCGAGGGAAAGCCCTGAGGATGGTCGGCGGAAGTTTCGGACTGCCTGCAGTTTCCGCAGTTTACCTTTCGTCGCGGCTGAAACAGGGCCGGTTTGCATTGACCCGCGCGGGAACGATGTTATGCTGCCCGACTTCGATCCTTCACGGAAAAAACAGGGGCAAGGCAGCCCTGGAGAACGAGAGTCATGCATCGGCTACTGAAACAGGTTGAAGAAGCCTGCTTCCGCAAGAATACCCTGACCTTCGACGTCGGCGATACGGTCGATGTGCACACGCGGATTCTGGAAGGCGACAAAGAGCGTATCCAGATTTTCTCCGGCGTCGTGATTGCCCGCCGTGGATCTGGCACCCGCGAGATGTTCACCGTTCGCCGGATCGTTGCCGGTGAAGGCGTCGAACGCACCTTCCCGATCCATTCGCCCAAGGTGGCTGAAGTCGCGGTGAAGCGTCACGCCAAGGTGCGTCGCGCCAAGCTGTACTTCCTTCGCGATCGCGTCGGCAAGGCGACCCGCCTCGTCGAACGCCGCGCCAAGGAAGGCGAAACCTCGGTCGAGTGAATCGATCAGAGTTCAGCCAAATCAAGACAACGCCCGGTTCGTGCCGGGCGTTTTTTTGTTGATCTGCCGCACCGGCCCTGCGGAGACGCCGACTCTTCTCGGATTTCAGCCGCGTGCAGTTCAGCCTCCTGCAAGGGCCGGAACAAACTGGACTTCAGCACCGGGAGGAACGGGCGTTGCGAGCCCCGTCGCACACAGCCGCGAGTTGACGGCGACGGCGACTCCCTGTTTCAGGCGGTCGTCTTCGATGAGCCGATCCCCGATCCTCGGGAACCGGCGATCCAGCTCGATGACCACCTCGCGAACGGTCGCGGCGTCGACTTCGACGTCGCTGATACCGTCCGTCAGCTTCCGGAGCGAGGCAGGGATATGAACTCTGATGGCCGTGGACATGAAACCACCATACCATTGACCGATCGGGGCGGCAGCCGGCAGCCTGATTTCACCGCGTGTGGCTCGTTGCGAACCCCCGTCGAGCGACGGTATTTTTAAGGTCGATTCACTCCTCACGGTCGCGTCGATGGACAGCCGTTCAACACCGTTCTTTCTCAGCTTTCCGCTCGGGACATGGTTCCAGACGCAGGTCCGCGTCTCGCTGTTCTTCTTCCTTGTCCTGATCTACTGCCTGCTCGAGCATCCTCCCGCCGTTGGCGCGACGATCTTCGGGCTGCTGTTCGTTTCCGTGCTCGCGCACGAGTTTGGCCATATCTTCGCCGCGCGCTGGAGCGGCGGCGAAGGCGAAGACATTCTCATGTGGCCGCTGGGGGGACTCGCCTACGTCCGCCCGGCGAATAACACATCGTCGGAACTCCTGACTCATGGGGCCGGGCCCCTGACGAACGCTGTCCTCTGTGGCGGTTGTCTTGCTGGGCTCGTCGCGATGGGCCGCCCCATCAAAGCCGACATCTTCTCGCTGCTCACGCTCCCCGCGGTGGAATGGCAGTCGAGCATCGGACGCGATGTGCTGGTCCTGGCGGCGTCGATCAACTTCAAACTGTTCTGCGTCAACCTGCTTCCCGCACTGCCGATGGATGGCGGCCAAATCACCTATGCGATCGCCCGCACGCAGGGGGATGCGCCTGAGATGCGGCAGTTCGTTCTCCGGCTGGGGATGGTCGTCAGCATCGGTCTGGTGCTGTTCGGCTGGCTGGTGAACGACACGACCCCCATCGTGCTCGCCTTCTTCCTGGTCGTCATCAATCTGCACGAGCATTTCATTCTCGCGCTGACGGATCAGTGGAGCGACGGATTCGCCGGCGCTGAATTCGGAGCCTCGCTGCGCGACGACGAGGAATCGCCCAAGCCCGGCGTGATCGCCCGCTGGCGGATGCGGCGGGCCCAGGAGCGACAGGAGCGCGAAGCCGAAGAACGGATCCAGACCGAACGGAAGGTCGACGAACTGCTGGCAAAGGTACACAGTGAGGGCATGAACTCGCTGACCGATGCCGAGAAGCGGTTCCTCACGCGAGCCAGCCAGCGCTACCGGAACCAGGAGCACTAGCAGTGACTCCGCCCGCCCGGACGCGACGGTGGCGACTTCTCGGCTGGACCGCCGCCCTGTCTCTGGGCGTCTGTGTGATCTACGTTCTGGTCGCGATGGCGGCCTCGCCTTTTGCGGAATCGCGCCTGCTCGCCGGAAAACACCCCGACCTCGTCATCGGCCGCGAATGGGATCCAAGGCACGGCCGAATCCTGACGATCCGCGACGACCTCCCCTCCGATTGCGATTGCCCGCTTCATCAGATGCTGTCCGGCCGCGAGACAGTTTCCGTCGGCATGAGCACGTTCTTCGCACATGCCGGAAAAGACATGGCGCTCGGGGGCGCGAAACAGAACAAGTTCGAAGGCCGAGACATCGCGCCGGCGCGCCTGCTGATTCTGTCTCGCCGCAGCGACACCACCATCGAACTCCACCTGATGGAAGACTGGTCGCCGTCGTGGACTCTCCGTCAGGTTCAAGGCCGGCTGGTCCGGCTCCTTCGAAACGTCTACCGCTAGGCCGATGACGCACACCGGCCCTCATATCCTCATCGCCACCGGCGGCAGCGGCGGGCATCTTTACCCGGCCTTCGCCGTCGCTGATGAAATCGAACGCCGCTGGTCCGGCGCCCAGGTGCGGTTCACGATCGGCCCCCGCGACATCGAGCGTGACATTTGCCGCTCGGAGAATCGGGAGGCACAGGTTCTTCCGCTGGTCTCCACTTCCGAGGCTCGCCGCCATCCGGTCCGGTTTCTGACCGGTTACTGGCGAGCCC
Organism: Caulifigura coniformis; assembly: GCF_007745175.1. Lineage (GTDB taxonomy): Bacteria > Planctomycetota > Planctomycetia > Planctomycetales > Planctomycetaceae > Caulifigura > Caulifigura coniformis. The sequence continues at coordinate 5,324,376 of NZ_CP036271.1, forward strand.
GGCGGGTGGCCCGTGAACTTCTCCGGTCGTTTCAGCCCACCTGCGTCATCGGCGCCGGCGGGTTCACGATGGGCCCCGTCGTCCAGGCGTCGCTGGCCGCACACATCCCCGTGGTGCTGCTCGAACAGAACGTCATCCCAGGCCGGGCCACGCGCTGGTTCAGCCGCCGCGCCGACACGATCTGCTCGAGCTTCGAGGTGCTGACCCCTCCTCTGAGCCAGGCGCGCGTTGTCGTGACCGGCAATCCCGTTCGCGCAGCGATCGCCGGAATCGCGAAACATCCCGAACTCGGCCGACAAAACCTGCTGGTCATGGGTGGCAGCCAGGGGGCGCGGGGACTCAACGAGGGCCTGGTCTGGCTGGCAGAAGACCATCCGGCTGCCTTGGCGTCGTGGAACGTCGTTCACCAGACCGGCGGCGACGAGTCGGCCCGCGAGGTCTCGTCGGCCTACGCACGGATGACGATCACCGCCCGGGTGATGCCCTTCATCAGCGACATGGCGGGGGAATACACGCGCGCCGACCTGGTCATCGCCCGCGCCGGCGCGACGTCGCTGGCGGAACTCGCCTGCGCTGGAATTCCGGCCGTCCTCGTTCCTTATCCCTTCGCACGCGACTTGCATCAGCACACCAACGCGCGCGTCTTCTCCGAACGCGGTGCGGCCCTCGTCGTGGAACAGGGAGCCGATCCAGCGACGACCGGCGAGCGCCTGCTTGCAGCTCTCGAATCCCTGGGCAGTGATGCCCGGCGAATAGCAATGTCGGAGCAGATGAAGCGGCTCGCCCGGCCGGATGCCGCGGCCCGCGTCGTCGACGTCATCGCAGCCGCGATTGAGCGACGCGGTCTGCATCGAGAGTTCTGACGGGACGTCCGCGTCGCGACCGCACTGGTCAGGACGGGCGTTTCTGCGTCCAGCGAATCAACTCTTCCAGTTTGTCCGCGGCGGCGCGCGAATCGATCGCCTGCTGCGACGCGATCACGCCCCCCTTCAGTGAGTCGACCTTCCCCGCCGTCATCAGGGCCGCGGCCGAGTTCGCGACTACGATGTCGCGGCGTGGTCCCGGGCGGCCATCGAAGATCGCCCGGATGATGTCCGCACTCTCCTGCGGGGAACGGGCGACGAGATCCGCCGGCGTGCACGTCGGGAGCCCCAGGTCCGTCGCGGTCCAGCCGGAGACTGACGTCTTCGAGCCGGTCACGTCGATCACCCGCGTCGTCCCCCACAGCGACACTTCATCCAGCTGGTCGGCCCCGCACACGACGAGGGTCCGCGTTGTTCCCAGTCGGGCAATGGCGCCCGCGAGTTTTTCCGCCGTCGAATTGCGGCTGGCGCCGATCAGCTGAAACTCGGCTTTCGCAGGATTCGACAGAGGTCCGAGCAGGTTGAAGATCGTGCGGAAGCCGAGCGATCTGCGGACTTCCGCGACATGCTTCATGGCCGGGTGCAGAACGCGGGCGAAGCAGAAGCCGATTCCGATTTCGTCGATGCACTGGCCCGCCTGTTCGGCCGAGATCTGCAGGTTGACCCCCAGCGCCTCGAGCACGTCGGCCGACCCGCTCGAACTCGACGCCTGGCGATTCCCGTGCTTGGCGACGGGAATCCCGCAGGCGGCCGCGACAATCGCTGCGGCAGTGCTGATATTGAACGAGTGGAGGCGATCGCCCCCGGTTCCGCAGGTGTCGAGAAGCTTCTGGCGGGTGACCGGCACGGACGTCGCCTTCTCGCGCATGACGGTCGCCGCCTCGGCGAGGTCCTGGTCGGTCTCGCCGCGGAACGCGATCGCTGTCAGCAGCGATCCGATCTCGGCGTCGCTGCATTGGCCATTCATGAGGGCCGTGATGGCTGCGCGAAGCGCGCCGGGCGGAAGCGAATTCTGCGCGAGGAGCGGTTCAACAACGGCGGCGATGTCCTGGTGCATGTTCGTCTGAAGTCGCCGCTGTCGATCGGAGAAAAAGCAGGAGGCGCGGTGGATGTTGTCGGTGGAGGGTGTCAGTTCCACGAGCGGCATCGATGCTGCCCGGAAACCTGTCGCCGGGTGGGAATCACGATTCGGTCGGGTATCCGGCTTCTTTCCAGCCGCTCCATCCGCCGTCCATCGAAATGACGTTCGTGTACCCCATCTTCTGGAGGGCGTCCGCCGCGAGCGCGCTCCGGAAGCCTCCGCCGCAATAGAGCACGATCGGCGCGGCCGGTTCGGGAATCTTCTTCTCGATGTCGCGCTCGATGACCCCCTTGCCGATGTGCTGCGCGCCCGGCAGATGGCCCGCGGCGTATTCGCTTTCCTCGCGGACATCGACCAGGTGGAACTTCTCCCCGCTGTCGAGCCGCTGTTTCACATCGGCGACCTGGCATTCCTGCACGCGCGATTTCGCGTCGTTGACGATGGCGAGGAACTGGGGCGTGTGCTGCTTGGCCATGGAAAATTTCCTTGTCGCGGGAAGTGACCGGCCAGTCTACCGAAAAACGGCGTTGCGCGCAGCGAAGCACCCCGGCTGCACGGATGCAGCCGGGGTGCGACGAGCGTTGGCAAGCTTCGTGGTTCAGGCGTTCGCCTGACGTGTGCAAAAGTGAGTCGGTCGTTCGTTCAGCGGTCCAAGGGCTATGCAGCGGGTGGATCAGTGGATGTCGTTCTGGCCCGCACAGAAGTCGCACCCGTCTTCGAAGGAACTGCAGCTCTTTCCACCCTTGTGGCCGTAAGCTCCCGAGACCGAGAAGCCCTGGTTCATCGCCGAGAATGCCGAGCCGACATCTTCGAGTTCGTTGTTGATGTTGAGGCTGACTTCCGAGAGTCCGACGACAAGGCCAAGGACGGCGATGGTCGAGATCAGCACGAGTTCGGCGGAAACGATGAAACCAGCTTCGTCGCGGACCAGCTTGTTGATGAGGTTCGTCATGGGAGGAGTCTTGATTTCTTGTCAGTCAGGTGGTGGTGTGTGTTTCGTGAAAGGGTGTAAAGCGAAGTGAATGCCACTCGTGCCTTGGCGCTCAGGATCCTTGTCGCGCCCAGCTGTGGATCACACTCGCAAGAGCCTTTGCAGAAATGGTTTAAGTGCGGTTCGCAGAATTCTCTGGCACGCGTTCGGCACGGCCAGAGCGCGCCAAGGCATGTTGACGCGCGGCAACATCGCGCCGGACCACAGGGGCCAAAAAGAGGAGGCGGGAGCAATAATCGCTGACGCCAATGCGACTTCCGCCGCAGGTGGCCTTCAGGCAACATGATGCCGGCCGGCAACGCCCTCCGCGCGCGCCGCCGGACCCCGATTTTCAGACCCGTTCAGGATGCGAGACGTGGACAAGGACAAGCTGATTCGCGACTACCTCGAAGGCGTCACCCAACTGCAGGACTCGGTCGCCCGGCTGACCGATGAGCAACGGCGCTCGCACCCCGTTGCGGGAAAGTGGTCGATTCACGAAGTCGTCTGCCACCTCGCCGACTTTGAGCCGATCATGACCGACCGGATGACTCGCGTGATCGCTCTCGAAAAGCCGGACCTCCTCGGGGCTGATGAGAGTCTGTTTGCGAAGTCGCTGGCCTATGACGCCCGCGACTTCGACGAGCAGCTGCGCTTGATTGCCGTGTTGAGGAGCCACACCGCCCGCATCCTCAAGGCCACCCCCGAGGCGGCGTTTGGACGGATCGGCGTTCATTCCGAAGCCGGTCCCTTGACCCTCGAACAGCTCATCCAGAGGGCCACCAACCACCTGCCGCACCACATTGCGTTCATCAAGGAAAAGCGCGCCGCGCTCGGCGCCTGAGGAGAGCGCCGGCCAACGCCTGAAGCTCCCTTCAGATTGCCCCTGCCTCGTGCCTCCCCCTGGGCGAACAGGGAGGATTGGGGCGTGCTGCCGAAGCGGGGACTCTGTCGTTTGGCAAGTGCGGTTTCCGAGACGATCTTGCTGCAGTTTCGGACCTGGAACTACTGTCCCGCAGTCCGCTCTGGCCCCTGTGAAAACCCGGCGATTGGTGTTGGTTTGCGTTGCTGGCGAACGATTGCGGTGATCTTCGCCGGCCTGATTTTCGCGTGCCCCCGGCAGGGTTCCGCGCAGATGCCCTGGAGTTCGACCGTCGAGCCCCCCGGCGATCCGTGGCTTGTCAGCGCAGCTCCCACGCGCCTCGACACGGCGTTCCCCGACGAGCCTGCCCAGGACGGCTGGCAGGTCCTCCCCGAAGGACTGATGTACCGCTCTTATCTTGCCGGTGAAAAGGAGCCGCGGTTCCAGTTCGTACCGCTCGTCGAGAAGGATCGCGGACTCATCTGGGAAGCGGCGCTCGGCGGCCGGGCCGGCATCCTGCGGTACGGCAACACCGATGCAGTCCATCCGCAGGGCTGGCAGTTCGATATCGAAGGGGCCGTGCTGGCGCGCGTCGATCCGGAAGAAGAAAGCGACCTCGAGGCGGCCGACTTCCGGGCCGGCTTCCTCTCCACCTGGCGCTCAGGCCCCGACGCCTTCAAGGCCGGCTACTACCACCTCAGCTCCCACGTCGGGGACGAGTTTCTGATCAAGAATCCGGGGTTCAACCGGCTGAACTATGTGCGTGACGCGCTGATCGCCGGCTGGACGCACGACTGGACGCCCGATTTCCAGATCTATGGCGAAGTCGCTTATGCGTTCAACGCGGAAGACGGCGCTCTGCCGTGGGAGTTCCAGTACGGTCTGCAGTACAGCCCCATCGCCCCTACCGGCTGGGACGGCGCCCCTTTCGGGGGCATCAACATCCACACGCGGGAAGATTTCGACTGGGAGACCGGCGTGAATGTCGTGGCCGGCTGGCTGTGGCGCGGCGCCACCTCCAACCACATCTTCCGTGTGGGCCTGCAGTTCTATCACGGACCTTCGATCCAGTACTCCTTCGTCGATCAGAAGGAAACGCTGATCGGCGGCGGCCTGTGGTTCGATTACTGACCGCAGCGGCCCCTGGATCTGGTCCGCGTCAGCGTTTCACGATCTGCTGTTCGGCCGTTTCGATCGCCCTCAGGAGGCCCTTCGCCTTGTTGAGCGTCTCCTGGTACTCGGCGGCCGGCACGCTGTCCGCGACGAGGCCGGCGCCGGCCTGCACGTAGGCTTTGTTCCCCATCAGCACGAGCGTCCGCAGCGCGATGCACGTGTCCATGTTGCCCGTGTAGTCGAGATACCCGACAGCGCCGGCGTACGGGCCCCGCCGGTTTCGCTCGAGTTCGTCGATGATCTCCATGGCCCGCACCTTCGGCGCTCCCGAGACCGTTCCGGCGGGCAGGCCCGCGCGCAGGGCATCCAGTGCAGTCAGGCCCGGACGCATCTTGCCCACCACGTCTGACGTGATATGCATCACGTGGCTGTAGCGCTCGACGACCATCACGTCGCTGAGTCGCACCGAACCGTACTGCGCCACGCGGCCCACGTCGTTCCGCGCGAGATCGACGAGCATGACGTGCTCGGCGATCTCTTTCGGATCGGCCAGCAGCTCGTCGGCCAGCGCCTTGTCTTCGGCTTCATCCTTGCCGCGCGGCCTGGTGCCCGCGAGCGGGCGGATCGTCACTTCTCCCTCTTCCACCCGCACCATGATCTCCGGCGACGCCCCGATCAGCTGGCAATGCGGCGTGTCGAGCAGGAACATGAACGGGCTCGGGTTCACCACCCGCAGCGCTCGGTAAATCTCGAACGCCGACGCTTTCGTTTCCAACTCCAGTCGCTGGCTACACACCACCTGGAAGATGTCGCCGGCGCGGATGTATTCCTTCGCCTTCTCGACCACCTCCTCAAACTCGGGCTGCGTGAAGTTCGACTTCCATTTCAGCTGGGGCTGCCCCTGCGGCTGGATGTCGTGCGCTTCGAGCCGGTCCGGGGTGCTCTGCAAGCGGTTGCACAGGTCGTCGACCCGCCGACAGGCCGCGTCGTAGTTCGCCTTGAGGTCCCCTTCGGTCGACGCATGGCTCACCACCAGGATCGTTTTCCGGATGTGGTCGAACACCACCATCGTGTCGTAAAGGGCGAACGACAGGTCCGGGAGACGGCGGTCATCGTGAGGAGGATTGGGGAGCCGCTCGACGTATCGAACGACGTCGTACCCCGCATAGCCGACAGCCCCGCCGCAGAAGCGAGGCAGTCCGGGCAGGTGGACCGAACGGTGCTCGTCAATAAGGTGCTGCAGGAGGGCCAGGGGATCGGAGTGACGCGACGACTCCGTCTTCCCATTGCGGGTCAGCTGCACGTCCTCCCCGAACGCCTCGATGCGAAGAATCGGATCGCCGCCGAGAAAGCTGTAGCGTCCGATCCGTTCTCCGCCGACGACGCTCTCGAACAGGAACGCCTGGTTCTTCCAGCCGGCCCGGTCATAGGCCGTCACGGGGGTCAGCGTGTCACCGAGGATTTCCCGGTAGACGGGGATCTGCCTCGCCTGCGGGGCGAGGCTGGACCAGGCGGCGAAATCAGGACGATGCATGGGCACGGAGAGAAAGCACGACTCGATGAGATGGTCGGAAGCTTAGCGGGGAACAGACCCCGGTGTCGAAGGGGGCGTTCGCGACAATTGCGGGGAAAGGCTCGAAACGAAAGCCGCGACCGCAGTGTTTCACGCCTCGTCGCGTGAGGCCAGCAGGCCCGCAATGAACTCCGTCGACATTCCCGCCGCCTCACGGGCCTCCCGCTGGAAGACGTCGCCGCTCGCCTTTTCGGCCCGCAGCGGCCAGTGCAGATGCGTTTCGAATGCCTCCCAGTCCGACATCTCCGCCGGTTTCAGCCGGCGAAGCCACTCCAGGCCGAAGGCGACATGCTGGATCTCGTCGCGATGAATCGTCCGCATCAGGGCGGCGCTGCGCTCGTCGCCGGCCGCGGCGAATTGTTCAGCCAGTTCGAGGGAGTGGTCGAGATTGCGGCCCTCGAACACCAGCGGCAGGCAGGCGCAGTAATCGAGGACCGAGGTGACCGACATCGACTTCTGCCAGATATAGCCGTTGACGGGAAACTCGCCGAAACGAACCCCCAGGCGGGCCGCGCGTTCGATGTGCATCCGCGTGTGCCGCTGCTCGTCCCGCATCACGTTTGCCACGCCAAGCCGGAAATCGGGCGGGGCGTCGGGAAAGGCGAGGAGTGTCCACGCCATGACTTCGAGCGCCTGCAGCTCGTGATTCGCAAGGATGTGATGGGCGAGGCCGCGCTTGCCCTGTTCCTTCAGCGACTGGGCCGAAGGGAGCTTCGGCGCCGTACGGCGGTCGGCGAACTCGAGATCAGCCGGCCGGGCCGGCGCCGCAACGCGTTCCGCAGGTCCCGGCGAGGGATCAGTGAAGGGTAGCTCGGCGTCGAGGAGCTTTTCCTCGATCGTGGAACTGAGCAGGCAGCGGCGGGCGAAGTCGCGAATCTCCATTCGCGGAGAATCGCCGATGACGCCGCGTCGGCCAAGAGTGGGAGCGCTCCGGCTCAGGCGGCGCTGGGTGCGTGTTTGAAGTTCCCGGCCCGATTACTGGGCCATCGTGCGAATGGTGGCCCATTCGTGACCGCAGCTGCTGCAATTGAAGCCGACGATCGTGGCTGTGCCGGGGATCGGTTCAGCCTTGGCGTTCAGGAGGCCGTCTTCCAGTTCCACCGGCTCCACCGTGGCGCGGCGGCAGCAGGGACAGACCTGGTTGGAGTTCCAGAGCCAGGCGCGACGGATGACCGGGTTGCCGGGAGCAGAGTGGCGTTCCCGAAGACGCGGCGTGAACGGAATCACCGCAGGAGCGTGCTCGTCGTCAAGCGAGGGATCGAACAGGCGGAGACGGCTCATCATGAGCCCTTTCGTAATCGAGGTTCGTCCTTGAACACCAAAGCCACCAGCCATGCAGGCGGGGCTCCGACGGCGGGAACGATACCCTCGATCTTCCGATTAGGCAAGCGCCTGTTCGCGGCTTTGAGTGAATCGAAGCGTGGCTCACTGCGCAGAAAAACGCCCGCCTCACGTGCGAGGCGGGCGTCAGGATGCGCGAGGCTGCATGAAAGCGCAAGCGCCGACCGGAGCTACGCGGGCAGCGTGATCGTAAACCGGTTCTGTGATGAAACGTTGCACTCGTTCCGCGTCGGAGAGAAGTCGATCACGTCGACCGTCCTGCCATCCGCCTTGAACTCCAGCAGCCGCAGCCAGCCGTCGCCCCCTTTGGGTTTCATCTGGAAATTGACGAGCATCTGGGCCACCTCGCGACCCTGGGCGTCCTTCGTCACGGTCCGGCCGAGGCCGTCGTTGAGCACGTGACCGTTGAGCGTCATCAGGAAGTTGCCGTTGGGCGAGACGAGCTTCGACCACAGCTCTTCGCCGTCGTTGACGTCGTCCGCGGTGGCTTTCGCGACAGGATAGTTGTGCGGATTCCAAGTCTGTTTCAGGCCGTACTTCTTCCAGTCGTAACGCGTCTCGTCGTAGTACATGTAGGCGTGCGTGATCAGGATCGCCGAATGATCCTTGTGCTTCGCAACGATCTCGTTAGCCCAGCGGATCACGTCATTCCGGGGCCCGAACTCGAGCGCCACGACGAGAAACTTCCGGCCGCCGGCGGTGAACGTATGCCACGAGTTTTCGAGCCGATCGGGCTCCCTGTCGTAGACGCCGCCGAACGTCTTCAGGTCGCTGTAATGCGCCAGCGGGAAGTAGTCGTTGAAGTGCGTCGTCCGGTCGGCGCATCCGCCGCCCTTGCCGTAGTCGTGATTCCCGCAGCACATGAAGTAGGGAACATGACCATCGAGCTGGCGCATTGCCTTCTGCGCGACCTCCCATTGCTCGGGCGTGTTCCGGTTCGTGATGTCGCCCAAATGCAGCACGGCCGCGATGTTCCGCTCCTTCGCCTGGTCGACGATCCACTTCGTCTGTGCGTAGAAGCCTTCCGGAACGGACTGGCAGTACATCTGCGTGTCCGGGAGTACGGCGATGCTGAACGAGCCTTCCTCCAGTTTAGGTGGCGGTCCGGCCTGGAAGATGGCGTCCGCATAGACGTCCGCTTTACGGGCTGCCGGCTTCTTCGGCGGGGCGGTTCGATTGTCCTGCCCGAACGCCGACGGCGCTGCGAACGTGGAGAATGCGGCCGTGGCGCCGACTTTCAGAAAGTCGCGACGAGTAGCGTCAGTCATACAGCGAGCTCCCCTGGAATTTCCGTGACGGAAGTGACCGTAACCGCGAGCCATCGCCTCGTGCAACGACTCCTGCCACGAAGACGGATCTTCGATGGGTTGCTGCGCGAATCGGGAGACGTGTAGCGTCGGTCAGTCCACCGCAAAGAGGAGCCGCTCCATGACGCCCGAAGAACTTCGTGCCGTGCAGACCCCTTTCAAGGAACGCTATCGCAGCGATCCGGCGAGCGCGCTCGCCACGCTCTCGGCCACAGGGACTCTCGATGTGGCTCGGCTGCAATGTGTCGTCGACGGCGCGGGAGGAGGTCGTGTGATCGCGGGCGTCCACCCGCGCGCTGGCGGCGATGGGGCAGGGAAGTGCGCCGGTGACATGTTGCTCGAGGCACTGGTTGGATGCGCGGGCGTGACGCTTGCCGCCGTCTCCACCGCGATGAACCTGGGAGTGACCGCCGGCAGGCTCTCGGCCGAAGGAGACCTCGACTTCCGTGGGACGCTCGGCGTCTCGCGGGACGCCCCCATCGGATTCACGGCGATCCGGGTTTCGTTCGAACTCGAGACGGACGCTGGCGAGGCCCAATTGCAGAAACTCGGCGAGCTGACCGAGCGATATTGCGTGGTGGCCCAATCGCTCAACGCCCCGGTGAGCATCTCAATTCGACGAGTTGGCCCTCCAGGCCAGGTCGGCAATGGATGACGGACCCGCCGGCGGGTATCATCACCCCGGTACGGCGTTCGCATGAAGCGAAACGCACCTGCAGGGAAAGCAATTGAGAGTCGTCGAAGACTGGGTATCATGCACAGTCTGGGCTGACTCGAGTCAGTTCCCTCTGGTTTCTAAAGGACATGCAATGACACGGTCGCTGGCCGCACTCTTCTGCGTGAGCGCTCTGCTCGGTGCTCCCGCTCCCTCCGAGGCCGGGGTAATCCCCTGGATGTACGACTCGATCTTTGGCTACGGCAACCACTGGGGATATCGAGCAGGGTATGGCGGCTGGGGCGGCTACACCGCGGGGTACGCGCCGTTCTACTCCGGCTATGCCACGTCCTATGGCCTCGCCTATGGCGGAGGCGGAAACTGCTGCGGCGTCACGACCAACTACGCTCCCTGGTCCGGCTACAGCTATGGCGGCGGATGCTGCTCTCCGTGCGGCTCCAGCTGTGGCGGCGCCTGCGGCAGCTGCGGAACCAGCTGCGATCCAGGTTGTTCCAACTGCCCTGGCGGCAATTGCGGATCGGGAAACTGCGGGACAGGGAGCAGCTCGAATACCGTTCCGTCGACGCCCGCCGACCGGGATACAGGGGCTCAGCCGACCTACGTTCCTCCCACGAACACGAATGAACGGCCGGCTCCCCGGGATGAGTTCGGACCGGCCCGCACTCGCCCGAACCCGGCCACCAATCCTGGAGCGCCCACGACGCCGACCGATGGATTCGGGACGCCCGGTGGCTTTGGAACCACGCCGGGCGGATTCGGAACGTCCCCCTCCGGCGCCGATGTGGAACCGAACGCTCCGGGTTTTGCCCCGGGCCAGCCCTCCTCCACGCCCCGTTCCGGGAGTGGAAACGAAGACTCGCGAGTCATTCCGCGGACCCCGTTCGAGCCTGGTGACAAGGTCGCCTTCAAGACTCCCGCCCGCTTCGGCCGCTCCAATGTGCAACCTGTCTTTGAGTTGCCGACGATCGTGACAGCCCCTTCACGGACGCTGCCGGAAGTTTCAGCGGCCCCGACCGCCGTCGCGAGCAAGTAAGCGTCGCGTTGATTCACCGACTTCGCGAAGCCGCGCGGCACGAATCTGCCGCGCGGCTTTTTTTGTGAAATCGCCAGGGGGCGTCGCGAGGCCGCTCATGTCAGTCGGCCACGAGTTCCGCCCCCCCCGCGAGTTCGTCTGGACCAGTGCACCGCGGATCGGGTCTAATTCCACGGCTTCGGATTTCGGGGTGGTGGCTCGCAACCTGCGAGTGTCAGAACTGCAACGGCTCCTGAGCAGGTTTTCTCCGGCGGAGCCGGATCACTCTGAGGCGAATTCGGACGGAACCGTGGACGCCATTCGACGTTTGTTCCCCTACATCTGGCCGCAGAAACGCCGGCTGGCATGGTCGGTCATCTTCGGCGTGCTCGTCGCCGCGTTCTGGGGGCTCGACCTCCTCGCGGCGAAACCGCTGCTCGACATCCTGACGGTCGGCTCGCCCCATGTGACGATTCCCCTGCAGATCGCCGAGGCCTCGAAAGAGATCGACGACCGCACCGCGAACATCGCCGAACTCGACCGGGAACTCGAAACGCTGAAGCAGGAGAATGCGGGGCACGATGATCCTCGCGTCGTCGAGGCAACCCAGAAACGGGTGAACAACCAGGCAAAACGCACGGACGCCGAATGGGTCCGCTACCGGCTGCACTGGATCCAGCGCGTCGTGCTGCCGTGGACCCCGGTCGATACGTTTCACTACTTCGCCATGATCATCGGGCTGCTGCTGCTCGGCACGGCCATCAAGGGGATCTTCATCTATCTGCAGGATGTCCTGATCGGCGACGTCGCCGAGCGGGCCCTGATGAACGTCCGCAAGAAGTTGCTCCGCAAGATCCTGAATCTCGACTACCAGACGCTCTCCGCCGAAGGGACCGGCGGATTGATGTCTCGCTTCACTTACGACACCGAGCAGCTCGCCACCGGCGTCACGCTGCTCGGCGGGAAACTGGTTCGCGAGCCACTGAAATGCCTTGCCTGCGCGGTCATGGCATTGTTCCTCAACTGGCGGCTCACGCTGCTGGCCCTCGCCTGCGTTCCTCTCCTGGCCCTGGCCTTCGGGAAGTTCGGCCGGCTCCTGAAGCGGGCGAGCAAGCGGATGATGGAAAGCATGTCCCGCATCTATAAGGTGCTGGAGGAAACGTTCGATGGCCTGAAAGTGGTGATCGCGTTCGACGCCGGTTCGAAGCACCGCCGCGCCTTCAACGACGAATACCGCCGTTATTACGGTAAGGCGATGCGCCTCGTGCGGATTGATGCCGTCGCCAAGCCGACCATGGAACTCCTCGGAATGATGGCCCTCTGCCTGGCGCTGCTGCCGGGGGCATACCTCGTCCTCCGCGGTGAAACGAGTCTCTGGGGCATCCGCCTGTCGTCCGGCCCCATGGACGTTGCCACGCTCGGGACGCTCTACGCCATGCTCGCCGGCATGCTCGACCCTTGCCGGAAAATGTCGACGACCTACTCGCGCCTGAAGAAATCGACGGCCGCGATGGAACGTGTCTTCGCCATGATCGACGCCACCTCCAAAGTGCAGGAGCCGGCGAACGCACAGCCCCTTCCGCGGCTCTCCCAGGCGATCGAGTTCAAGGATGTTTGCTTCGGGTACACCGCCCGGCAGGCCGCCGAGCAGCGGGGACTCGTCCTGGATCACTTCAACCTGAAAGTCGATGCCGGAGAAGTCATCGCCATCGTCGGCCACAACGGCTGCGGCAAATCGACTCTCATGCAGCTGCTCCCCCGGTTCTTCGACCCCACGTCCGGCGAGGTGTATCTCGACGGCCTGTCGCTGCGGGAAGTGAAGCTCGCCGACCTCCGCCGGCAAATCGGCGTCGTGACACAGGACACTGTGCTGTTCGACGACTCGATCTACGAAAACATCCGTTACGGCAGGCCCGATGCGACACGCAAGGAAATTGAGGAGGCCGCGCGTCAGGCCCACGTCATGCCGATCGTCGACGCCCTGCCGCAGGGCTTCGAGGCCCGCGTCGGGGAGAAGGGACGCACCCTCTCCGGCGGACAGCGGCAGCGCATCGCCCTCGCACGGGCGATCCTTCGCGACCCCGCGGTCATGATCCTCGATGAAGCCACCTCCGCAGCCGATGCAGAGAGCGAGGCCCTGATCCACAAGGCCCTCAAGGAGTTCGCGCCGGGTCGCACGATGCTCCTCATCTCCCACACGATGTCCGCCAGCCTGCTCGATTTCGTCACGCGAATCGTGGTCATGGAAGACGGCCGCGTCCTCGCGACCGGCCGGCACGAAGACCTCCTCCGGACCTGTTCTGTCTACCAGCGCCTGTACACGGCTTCTTCGCGGAAGATGCTCACGCTGGACAGTCCACCGTTTTCGAACGTCGCTCCGTCAAAGGCCGCAGCATGAGACCGCCGCTCGTGGTCTGGCAGTTCACCGACGGGAAGCCGGGTCACGAGAGCCAGACCCGGGGGCTGATCGCCGCGCTCAAGCGACGATCCGAAGTCCATGCCTATCGGCTGCCGGTGTCCGACTGCCGCTGCGGGATCACCAGCCTGCTCAGGCGACGTCATCCCTGCCAGGGCGATTATCCGCCTCCCGATCTGATCCTCGCCTGCGGCCGCACCACGCACTTCGCCGCCCTGGCCGCACGCCGGGCCTGCGGCGGCGCGCTCGTCTCGCTGATGAAGCCGCCGCTCCCCAGCCGGCTGTACGACCTCTGCCTGATTCCGGAACACGACGGCGTGCCCGCATCGGACAACGTCCTGCTGACGCAGGGTGTCTTGAATCCCGTCGTCAAACAGCCCGAGTCCCCTGCACGAGTCGGCCGCGGCCTGATCCTGATCGGCGGGCCTTCCGCGCACCACGACTGGCCCGGCGCCTCACTGATCCCGCGGATCGTTTCGATTGTCGAGAAGGACGCGGCCCGCCGATGGACATTGACCACCTCACGGCGCACACCGGCGGAGTTCGTCGAACAACTGCAAACGACGCTGTCCCCGCCCTCGGCGGCGGAGGAATCGCCGTTGAAGATCGTGCCGGCCGAAGAGACGCCGCCCGGTTGGGTGGCCGAGCAACTTGCGAACAGTGACGCCGCAGTCGTGACCGAAGACAGCGTCTCGATGGTCTACGAAAGCCTCACCGCCGGTGTTGCCGTTTCCCTGATTGCCATGCCCCGTCGCGGCCGAAGCCGGGTGACGGCGGGAGTCGAGAAACTGCTGAGCCAGAGGTTCGTCCGGCCTGTCGAAGAGTTCCTGACGACGGGGGCGTTTCAGACCGCAGGGCACATCCTCGCGGAAGCCGACCGCTGCGCCGATACGCTGCTCTCACGCTGCCTCCAAAGAGCCGCCCGCGCTGCCTGACTGTTGGTGGGCAGTGCAAACTGGGGGCTACTGCCACCCGTTGGGGCTGTCTTGGAGATGGAGCCCCTGCCTGGAATTGCACTGGCGGAGCCAGCGCCACCGATGAGTTCGTGTCCTCAATGCCCCGTTGGCGGGAACTGTTCCTTGAGCAGCCGCACCGCCGTCTTCAACATCTGCGCCGCCGCCGGTGTCTCCACCAGGTTCTTCAACTCCGCGCGGTTGTCTTCCGTGTCGTACAGTTCGCGGGCGACGACGTCCCCTGACTTCCAGTCGCGCCATTCCGTGTAGCGCCCTTCCGGCGTCCGCACGCTGTAGCCCATCTGCTGCGGTTGGCCGCTCGGCGTGCGGTCGTAGTAGGCCGGACGCGGATGCTGCGTGAACGCCGCCGGCTTCACCGTCGCGGCCGTGTCTTTCAGAACGTGCACGAGGCTCTTCCCTTCAAGGCCGGCCACCGCCGGAAGCCGGCAGAGGTCCACGAGCGTCGGGAACAGGTCGATCAGTTCCGCCAGCGCCTTGGTCGACTGGCCAGCCGTTGACAGCCCCGGGGTGGAGATGATCAACGGCACCTGGGCGTCGTACTCGAAGCACGATGTCTTGCCCCACAGTCCGTGCTCGCCGAGGTGGTAGCCGTGATCGCCGCAGAACACGATCACTGTCGAACCGGCCTTTCCCGACGCCTCGAGTGCGTCCAGCACTTTCCCAAGCTGGGCATCCATGTAGCTGATGTTCGCGTAGTACCCGCGCCGCATGTTCTCGACGTCGTGCGCTGTCGGCGTGATGTTCTTCGGAGGCGCGCCAAGGATCTCCCGACTGTCGTGGAAGGCAACCTCCGGAGCCCCGAGCGGACGATCGGGAATCAGGTTGGGAATTTGAAAGAGTTCCGTCCGTTTCCAGTAGGCGTCCGGTGCGTTGAACGGAGAGTGCGGCTTCCAGAAACCGACGGCCAGGAAGAACGTCTGGTCCTTGATCTCGTTCAGGACGCGGATCGCTTCGTTGGCCACCCGCCCATCGAAATAGGCCTCGTCCGGCACGTCAACCCGTTCGCAGCGGTTCGCCATGACCAGGCTTTCCGGAGGCTCGCCGTCCACCTGGGGCTTGTCGTTGCCGTGATTCTCGTAGTGCAGGAATTCATCGGCGCTCCACGATCTGCGATCGCCGTGCGCTTTTGTGTGCCAGTTGTGGAAGATCTTCCCGACATCGCGCGTGACGTAGCCATGCTGTTTGAACCACAGGGGGAGCGTCATCACGTCCGGATTCCGGTCGCGGAAATGGATGCTGTTGCACCACACCTGGATCGTGTCGGGGCGTTTGCCGGTGAGCATCGACGACCGCGACGGATTGCAGACCGCCTGCTGGCAGTAAGCCCGCTCGAAGACGACGCCCCGCTGCGCCAGCCGATGGAGGTTCGGCGCCAGCCTGTTCTCGGGAAAGACCCCCGGCTCGAACCGGAAGTCGTCCGCCATGATGAACAGAACGTTGGGGCGGGAGGCCGGTTCTTGGGAAAAAGCCGATCCCGTGAAGAAGAACGCCAGCGTAGCCACGACGAGCGCACGAATCATGTCCGGTTCCCTCGAAGTATGGACGATCGAGGGCACGATCGTATCAGTGCGTCCCGGCCAGTGCATGTCGCCGCACCCGGCGCCGTTCCAGAAACCAGGCCGCCACCACCTGCACAAGAAACGCGTCGGCAGCCAGAACGAAAAGCGACACTGGATGCGACGGCAGGAACGCCGAGGCGATCGCGCACACATATGCCAGGATCACGCCCAGGCAGAACAAAGGAAGCGAGTGCCGGCCGCTCCACACGAACGGCCGGGCCCAGCGTGTCTCGGGGAACGACGGCCAGCGTTGAACGGCCCACGTTGTCACGATCGCGACGGCGGCGAAATGGATGATTCGGGCAAGCCCCAGGTTCGTCTTCGAGAACAGCGGCGAACTCCTCTGTTGTTGGCCGACCCAGGCGGTGAACTCCCCGAGTGCGGGAAGCGAGACGCCGCGCGCCACGAGCATCCCCACTATGACGACGACCCCGGCGCCGATCACGAAGGTGCGGTTCCATCGCATGCGTGGCCGCGTCACCGCGACATGGCCGGCCACGACCCCGAGAGCGACCAGAAGCTGCCACGCGAGCGGGTTGAAGCCCGCATCACCCGCGGACAGGGCGGGCGACAGTTGCGAGCTGGTATAGATCACCAGCGACAATCCGATCGCCGCTGCCGGCGTTCGCCTGGCCAATTGGAGGAACAGGGGGAGAAGCGGCAGCACTACGATGTAGATCACCAGGATGGCGACGCCCCATACCGGTTCTCGCAGCATGGCCGTCTCGCGAATCGCTTCGCTGAACATGGCGGGCGTCGTGATCGTCAGTGGAAGCCGGAACACCAGTGAGGTTCGGGAAATGCTCCACGCCAGTGCCGCGACGAGTAGCGTCGTCGCCATCATGGCCCCATAGATCACGAAAGAACGCGTCATCGCTCGCCGCTGACACGCGAGAAGACCCAGCCGCTCGATCCTCGGCGAGAAGACCCAGCCGAAGGTAAAGCCGGCAAGGAAGACGAACGCCTCGGCTGCGTCCGAAAGCCCCAGGCCCTTGAGCGTCCAGCGATTGAAGAACTCCTGGTCCGCGATCAGGTCATCGATGTGATCGACGAGCACGAACGTCAGGACGAGCCCGCGGAGGAAGTCGAGAGAGACGAGCCGGGACGGCTCGGGGGAAGAGTTCGCCGTCGCGGGCCCGGGCCCCATGGTTCAGGCGCCCGCGAGGCCGGAGGAAGGAGTCGCCAATTCGATAATCGGGAGCTGGTCGTTCAGGCTGCCGGACCGAAATCCTTCAAGGTCCACCGTGACCCGGCGGAACCCGAGTTCCTTCAGGCGTGCAGCGACCTGCGTCCGAACCGTCTCATTCGCCAGCAGCGAAAGGTTCTCGAGCGGCAGTTCAATCCGCGCCAGGTCGCCCGCTTCACAGCGGACTCTGAGCACCCGCCCTGCCAGAAGCGATTTCAGGAACAGTTCGGCTGCGTCGATGCGCTTCACACGCTCCGGCGTCGCCTCCACTCCGTAGGCGATCCGGCTGGAAAGGCAGGGGGAAGCGGGCTTGTTCCAGATCGGAACGTTCCACAGTTTCGCGATGGTCCGAACGTCCGCTTTCCGGAGCCCCGCATCGACCAGCGGGCTGCGGACCGCATGTTCGGACGCCGCCACGAGGCCCGGCCGGTGGTCTCCGAGGTCATCGAGGTTGGTGCCGTTCAGGAGAACCCCGACGCCGAGATCCGGTGCGAGCGATTCCAGACGCTCGTAGAGTTCCGTCTTGCAGAAGTAACAGCGATTGCCGGCGTTCTGCTGGTAGCCGGGGCGGCTGAACTCGTCGGTGTGCACGACTTTGTGCGGGATTCCGATCATCGCGGCGACACGTCGGGCCTCCTCCAGTTCGCCGGTCGCGAGGCTCGCACTGACGGCTGTTACGGCGACAGCCACCTCGCATTCCCTGGCAGCAGCCGCAGCGACCACGGCCGAATCGACCCCGCCGGAGAAGGCGACGGCTGCCCGCCGAAATGGTCGGATTGCCGTCAGCAGACGTCCGGCGAGCGCCTCCGCGGTGTTCGTGTCGTCAATGTCATTCGTCAACGCCATACCCCCATGATGGAGTGCGACGCGCTCAGCGGCAAGATGCGGCGACGTGCAGAGTCAGCCTCCTTGCCCGAGCCCCAAACCCGGTGTTCAAGAATTGTTCAGTCTCCGCAATTGCGTACGAACGCAGCGGCGACTCGCCGCAACTTCCGCCGCTCGTCCCTCGCAACTTCGACAATCCCCGCCCATTCGGCAGATTTTGGAGAAAACGGGGATTGATTTCCCTTTCCAACTGCCGTTAAATCTGCGCGCATTGGCCAAGACTGGCCGGTTCGAGATTGAGAGAACCGGGCGATGGCCGGCCTCAGTTGCAGCCGCGACCTGTTTGACTCGTGGCTGGGAGGCGAACGCGACATCGGCACGGAGACAGCCACAGTCGCGCTACGAAGCATTGCTCCGTTTTAGGACAGCCCTCCATGGGCGCTTCGCTTGGTTCTGCTTGTCAGAACTTTTCGGTTGTTGGGCAGGGACAGACGGCTGACGCAACTGAGGAGCCTCCTGGGCGTCAGCCCGGCTCCCCCCTGCTTCCCGTTTTAGAAACGTCCTGCGGCTCTTCCGCGGAGCACAGCTGTCAAAGCGGATCGGACTCTCCGATCGTTGTTGACCTCGATGCTCCATTGGCAACCTCCATCGCGAGGGCCCGCAAAACGGCGCCCACACGGCGGAAAGGACGCACGTCCGTCGCCGAATCACCCGCTGCCCATAAGGTGGCGTCCTACGTGATGCCCGGTGCGATGCTTGCGCCCCCGTCCGCTGACGAACCCGCCGGCTCGACCAAGATTCTCCGGTTCGATCAACCGCACGGCGCAACACCCGCCGTTCCGGAGCCGCCCGTCGCCCCAGAGCCGGCGCCGTTGTCCGCCGAGCCGCCGTTCTACATCGTCACGCCCAACCGTCGGCCCCAGAATCCGAAGTCCCGTGCCTTCCGGAAGAAGTTCTTCCCCCAGGCGACCGACAAGGAATGGAACGACTGGCGCTGGCAGTCGCGGCATCGCATCAAGACGCTCGAGCAGATGGAGCGGATGCTCACGCTGAGCACGGATGAGCGGACCGCCCTCATCGAAGGGGGCCAGATGCTGCCCGTCGGCATCACCCCTTATTACATGAGCCTGCTCGACACGGAGAATCCGGAGCAGCCGCTCCGACGCACCGTCGTTCCCTCCGCGAAAGAGTTCCTGCGGACGAAGGGGGAAGCGGACGATCCGCTCGGTGAAGACGGACACAGCCCGGTTCCGGGCCTCGTGCACCGTTACCCCGATCGCGTTCTTCTGCTGGCCCTCGACTTCTGCTCGACCTACTGCCGTTACTGCACGCGGTCCCGCGTCGTGGGACACGGCGAACTGATGGCCAACGAGAAGCGGCTGGAGCTGGCCTTCGACTATCTGCGGAAGACCCCGCAGGTGCGCGACGTCCTGATCTCCGGCGGCGACCCGCTGTCCCTCAGCGAAGACAAACTCGACTGGATCCTCGGCAAGCTCCGCGCGATTCCGCACATTGAGTTCATCCGCATCGGCACCAAGATGCCGGCCGTGCTTCCGCAGCGGATCACTCCGCAGCTGACGCGCGTCCTCCGGAAGTACCATCCCCTGTGGATGAGCATCCACTTCCTGCATCCCGACGAATGCACGCCGGAAGCCGCGCGGGCCTGTGCCCGCCTGGCCGACGCCGGCATTCCGCTCGGCGCCCAGACGGTGCTGCTCAAGGGTGTGAACGACAGCGTTCCCGTCATGAAGGAGCTGGTCCACAAGCTGCTCCTGATGCGCGTCCGGCCGTATTACCTCTACCAGTGCGATCCGATTTCGGGCTCGGCCCACTTCCGTACTTCGATCGACAAGGGCCTCGAGATCATTGAAGGTCTCCGCGGCCACACGACCGGCTACGGCGTCCCGAACTATGTCGTCGACGCCCCTGGCGGCGGCGGCAAGATTCCGCTCCAGCCAAACTACTACGTCGGCCGCGACGGGGACGAGGTTCTCCTGAGGAACTTTGAAGGGAAGACCTACCGGTATCCCGATCCGGTGGAGGTGTGAGCGAGATCTCTCGGAGTGATTGAGCTCCGAAGGAGCGGCACGACATAGCCGGGGGCGTAAGCCCCCGGAATAGATGCGGGTAACGCTCAAGCCCCGGAGGGGCGACACACGCATTCGTTGTGTCGCCCCTCCGGGGCCTGCTCCATTGATGGACTTAATCCGTGGGCTAAGCGCCCAGGGCTACGCAGTGTCGCCCCTGTTGGGGCTGATTGCGTTGAGCCAGGTGAAGTACTGCTGGACGAAGTGGTCGAAGCAGGGCTCGAACTCCAGGGTGTGTGCCGCCTCTGGGAATTCGATGAGCGTCCGGGACGGCGAAGCGATGGTCGCGAAGAACCGCTTCATCGCGCCGTTGTCGATGATCCGGTCGCGGCCCGCGAGCATCAGAAGGATCGGACAGCGGAGTTCGGGGCCGGCGGTCTGAGCCAGGTGGGTGAGGTGGCGATCCGCGTTGAGGAAGCCGGAGGTGGCCACGCGGATCGAGAGAGGGTCTTCGCGAAGAAACTGCTGTCGGGCAGGATCGGATGTGAACAGGGCTGCATCGTCGAGCGGAATCAGAACCCTGCGCCGGCGGATGCGGGCGAAGTCGGCCAGCTTCAGCAGGAGCCGTTGCCGAAGACCCGGGCGGATCCGGGCGTGGATTCCGGGGTAAAGCAGGGCAAGCCCGTCGACGAGTTCCGCGTGGACACGAGCCACCGCGGCCGCGAGTTTTCCTCCCCAGCTGACGGCTTGAAGAATGACTGGTCCGGGCGATTTGCGCGAGCGAATCTGCCTCAGCACGGCGACGACGTCATTGACCAGTCGTTCCCAGTGCTCGGCGTGGCCCCGGTCGCCACCCGAGATTCCCGATCCGCGACGATCGAGAAACCAGACATCCCAGCCCGCCTGGGCAAGCTGGGTCGAGGAACGGTGATACCACCCCGCGTGACTCTGGATTCCATGCAGCGACACGATCGTCCCGCGAACTGGTCCGTCTTCCGGGTGGAATCGATGGATGGCCAGACGCACGCCATCGGACGCCGTGAAGTTCTCTGGCATACTCCTGATGGGGAGTGGCTGTTGTTCCTCCTGCATCGGGAATCCGCTCTGTGCGGAGTCCGCGGGTGTCAGACGTTCAGGGGTGAAGGCGTCGCTCATTCGGGCACAGTGCTGAAGTGATGGGCAGGTGAGAGCCTGGGGCCGAATTGCATCGTGACACGAAAAGAGTCCCGGAAACCTTGGGATTCGTCTGCCTCAAGCCATTGTCTGACGATCCAGATAAGAAATTTCTGTGGAATGCCGGCCCGGCATGCTCATTGCTTTTAACAAGCGGACCGGCCGAATCCCCTCCAGATCCGCAACCCTGACGCCTGGGACCAATTGCGGATCTTTTGATCGCAGTTGTACCGGAAAGTCGCAGGAATGCGCCGGCTCTTATTGATCGATCACGACCAGAACCAATGCCGGCGGCTCGTGCAGGTGCTGTCAGGCCTCGGTTTCAGTCTCGATGTCACGTATAGCGCGAAAGAGGCACGGGTGCTCAACGAACAACAACGTTACAGCTGGAGCGTGATCGGGACCCCCGCAGACGGCGGGGACAGCGTGGCCCTGTTTACGCAGCTTCGGGAACGGCAGACCCGCCTGCGCGGCCTCCTTGTCGCCAATGACCCGGATGTCGGTGTGAAGACCGCCGCGGAAGAGGCCGGCCTCGACATTATTCAGCGACCCGTCGACGTCAACATCCTGATTCCCTGGCTCTCCGATGGTGGCGCCTGCGGCGAATCCACCACCATCGAACTCGGGATCGCTGAGTCGTCCCCCGTGGCGGAAAGCGTCGTCGCCGGCCTCCCCGAGAATACGATCCGCAATCGTCTGTCGGACGAACAGTTGATCAGGATCATCCGTGGCGTCGACTACCCGTTCGCCGGAAAAGAACGCCTGGAAATGTTCGACCGCGACACTCTCGTCCGCGTCGTGATGCTCATTCGCCGCTGGTGCCGCAACCGGCGCTGAACCCGGCCGTCATCGAATCAATTGGCGTGGACACGATTGGCTGTGATCACGAAAAAAGCCCAGGGGTGACACCCCTGGACTTTTCTTGTTCTGACCCGGCGGCGATTACAGCTTGCCGATGCGGGAGATCAGGTCGGCCGTCCGGTTCGAGTAACCGAACTCGTTGTCGTACCACG
This sequence comes from Caulifigura coniformis, assembly GCF_007745175.1. Taxonomy (GTDB): domain Bacteria; phylum Planctomycetota; class Planctomycetia; order Planctomycetales; family Planctomycetaceae; genus Caulifigura; species Caulifigura coniformis. Next base: position 5,346,347 of record NZ_CP036271.1, read on the forward strand.
ACAGCACCTTCACCAGGTTGCCGCCGATGACCTGCGTCCAAGGAGCATCGAAGATGCTCGAGTGCGGGTTGCCGATGATGTCGGTCGACACGATCGGGTCCGTGTTGTACTCGAGGATCCCCTTCAGCTTCCCTTCGGCAGCGGCCTTCAGCGCGGCGTTCACGTCGTCGGCCTTCACGTCCTTCTTCAGGACCGCGACGAGGTCGGTCACGCTGCCTGCCGGCACCGGCACGCGGAGGCTGATGCCGGTCAGCTTGCCGTTCAGCTGCGGCAGCACTTCGCCGACGGCCTTCGCGGCGCCGGTCGACGTCGGGATGATGTTGAGAGCCGCCGCGCGAGCGCGGTGCGGGTCCTTGTGCAGCTGGTCCGACACGCGCTGGTCGTTCGTGTAGGCATGCACGGTCGTCATCAGACCCTTTTCGATGCCGAAGGTCTCATCGAGAACCTTGGCAAGCGGGGCCAGGCAGTTCGTCGTGCAGCTCGCGTTCGAGATGAACTTGTGCTCTTTCTTGAGCTGGTCTTCGTTCACGCCCAGCACGCACGTCAGGTCGGTCGGCGATTCCTTGTCGGCCGGGGCCGACAGAACCACCTTCTCGGCGCCGGCGACGACATGGCTGTCGTAGCCCGGCTTGTCGCCCGAAGCCCGCTTCGTGAAGAAGCCGGTCGATTCGAGGGCCACCTTCACTCCGAGCGCCTTCCACGGCAGCTTCGCCGGGTCCTTCTCGGCACAAACCTTGACCTTCTTGCCGTCGATGACGAGCGAATCGCCTTCGGCGTAGCAGGTGCCCGGGTAGCGCCCCTGGACGCTGTCGTACTTGAACAGCATCGCCAGGTGCTTCGGGTCGCCGAGGTCGTTAATGGCGAGAATGTCGAACTCGCCTTTGCGGGCCATCATCGCCCGCATCGTGATGCGTCCAATCCGTCCGAAACCGTTAATACCAACAGCGACTGCCACGAATAGTTCCTCCCGACGCCGTTCGCGGGAGGCGAACGACACGACTTTCTTGACTGGGGACTGCTTTCAAGCCGAGCGCGGCCGATTCGCGAGCTTCCGGCTGCCGACGCAGCAGCACCGCACGCACCCCGAAATTGCCCGCACCGGTAGCGACGCTCAAAACGGTCCCCGGGCGGCGCGCAGAGTATAGGGCGCTCGCCCCCGCGATTCCACCAGCCGCAGAACTCCCCGAATCACGGAACGCCAACCGCCGCCTCGCGAACGCGCGAACCCGCGGATTTGCAAAAGTTGACCCGCCTTCGCATCCCCCGCCGCCTGCGGGCCGTCCCGAAATACATCCGTCCTCGAAACACTTCCTGCCGGCGCATCATGATCGCAATTCGCAACTTAGAATCTCCTCCCCCAGGATTCTCCTCGACGGCAGCAAGTCGCACCCGACCCCTCGGGCGGAAGGAGCGTCGATTTTCCACGTCGCTTGAACCGCGATCCTGTCACAGACTCCGAACGGCGGGGATCGATTCTCCCGTTCCACTCCCGATGCCGAGATTTTCCGCACTCTGGACAGGCGATACAGTGTCGCCTCCATCCGCATCCCTTTCTCACTCAACTGCGCTCAATGATCGTCAGCTGGAACTGGCTCAACGACTACGTGAAACCCGGACTCTCCGTTGAGGAGATCGCCGAGCGGCTCACCATGTCCGGAATGAACCTCGAGACGATCGAGCCGAAGGGCAAAGACTTCGCTGTCGACCTCGAGGTCACCAGCAACCGGCCGGACTGCCTTGGCCACCTCGGCGTCGCCCGCGAAGTCAGCGTGCTGGCCGGCGCGCCCATGACCCGGCCGGAACCGCAGCTGAAGACGGTCCCTGGACCCGGGATCCCTGTCGAAGTCGAATGCCCCGACCTCTGTCCCAGCTACAGCGCCCGCGTCATTCGCGGCGTGAAGATCGGTCCCAGCCCTGCCTGGCTCCGGGAGCGTCTCGAGGCCATCGGCGTGGCCTCCGTCAACAATATCGTCGACGCAACCAACTACGTCCTCATGGAATGTGGACAGCCCCTGCACGCGTTCGACCTCGATCACCTCGAAGGGGGCCGGATCGTTGTCCGCCGTGCCAAAGAGGGGGAGGCGCTCGAAGCGATCGATCACCGTACCTACAAGCTCTCGTCCAGCATGTGCACGATCTGCGACGCCTCCAAACCGGTCGCCGTCGGCGGCGTCATGGGCGGCGCAAAAAGTGAAGTCAGTGCGGCGACCAAAAACATTGTCCTCGAATCGGCCGCATTCCTCCCCGCCTCGATCCGGTCGACGGCCCGCACACTGAACCTTCACAGTCCCTCGTCCTACCGATATGAGCGCGGCGTCGACCTGACCCAGCTCGATTGGGCCAGCCGCCGCTGCTGTGAACTGATTCTCCAGACGGCCGGCGGCCAACTCGAGGAAACCGTTTCCCTCGTCGAGCAGCCGCAGTCGAATGCGCTGGCCCCAGTGACGTTGCGGTTCACCCGCATCGCGCAGGTCATCGGAATCGAGATCCCGGAAGCTCGCTGCGTCGAGATCCTGAAAGCACTGGGCCTCACGCTGGTCGACCACAAGGCCGGTGTCAGCGCAACGTTCACGGCTCCCAGCTGGCGGCGGCGCGACCTGACGCGCGAGATCGATCTCATTGAGGAAGTTGCCCGCATCCACGGCTATCACCATATCCCCGAGAACGCAGCCCTCCCGACTGCCGTCGTCGTCCGCCGCACCGATGAACGCGTTCGCGAACGCGTCCAGCAGGTGTTGATGGCCGCCGGGTTTCAGGAATCGCTGACCTTCTCCTTCACCGTCGACCAGGCCGCCGAATTGTTCGTCCCGCCGGGAGTCGGTGAGCCGCTCACGATCACCCCCGCCGCCGGTGAGTACGGCTCGCGCCTTAGGCAGTCGCTCATTCCCAGCCTGGTCCTCGCGCGTCGCGACAACGAACGTCGGGGCGTGATGGATGCGGATCTGTTCGAGATCGCTCGCGTCTATCTCGGCGTCGACCCCGCGGTGGCCCAGTCGCAGCCTCTCCGGATTGCGCTGGTGACTGGCCGTTCATTCCGGGAGGTCAAAGGCGTGCTCGAGACGCTCGTCGCGAGCGTGAATCCGTCGCTGAAGCTGGAGGCCATTGCGACGGAGCATCCGGCCTTTCAGCCCGGGCGCGGAGCAGAACTGCGGCTGGCCGGAACTCCGTGGGGCTGGATCGGGGAACTCGAACGGACCCAGTTCGGACCGCTTCGCGAGCAGAAGTTGCGCGAGCCCGCCACGGTCGTCGAAGTCGATCTGGCGACGCTCGTCGCCAATGCCGCGGCCGATCGCGTCCCGCAGCCGCTGCCGGAATTTCCTGCGATCGAACGCGACTTCAACTTCGTGATCGACGATAGCGCCACCTGGGACCAGGTTGCCGGAATCGTCCGCGCCGCGGCCGGGCCGAATCTCGAATCGGTCCGCTTTGTCGACCAGTATCGCGGCCAGCAGATCCCGGTCGGCAAAAAGTCGTACGTGATCGGCCTGACTTACCGTGCGGCCGATCGCACGCTGTCGGGGGAAGAGGTCGACGCGCATCAGGCCGCCGTCCTGAAAGCGGCGCAGGACCAACTGGGCGCCGTCCAGCGGTAAGCCCGCGACGAACTCGAAGGAGCCCGCGCGCCGTTTCAGGCAGGCCGTCGCGTTTTTTGCAGCCTGGCGATGAGCCCCCGGACCGCTGCGTGATCGCGATACCACACGAGCACCAGCGAAGCGATCCCGGCGAGCAAGGCCAGGAACTTCAGGAGGCCTCCCATTCCACGGAGGCTTGAGGCGCTGTTGATCGATTTCTCCGCGGCCGCCGCAGCGCTGCGGGTCGATGGGTCTTCGTGTTCCTTCTGAACCTTTCGCAGGGTTGTCAGGTAGGACTTCGCGGATCGTCCCGCGGCTCCGAGACCTCCGGCGGCGGCGACGCGCACTCCCGAGTCGGTGTCATTCAATTTGGCGGCGATCGCGTCCAGACCCCGTCCGGAAACGTTTGGCGACTTCCCCAGTTCCATCGCGGAGTGCGCACGGATTAACGGGTTGGAATTGTCGAGACCTGCGATGTAGCTCGATTCCCAGGTCCGGGCTGCAGACCAGCTCGACAGCATTTGCAGATTGAGCAGGAGCGAAAGCACAACCGTCGTCGCCACCGTCATCGGCACCCACCGCGGAAGCGCGGCCGCGATGTCCACTTCGGACGTCTCTTGCCGCCGCGGACCAACGGGCTGCGTCCGAACCGGGATGCCGCGGGGGGGAGAATCGGCCGCGCGCTTGGGGTTCCGCACTTCGATGGTCGGCGTGATCGCGTGCAGCGTGTACGCCACTTCCTCGGCCGATCCCGGACGCCTTGCCGGGTCCTTCTCCATCAGCCGGCCGATCAGGTCGTCCAGCATCGGAGGGCAATCGAGCACGGTCGGCGCGACCCGCGGAGGGACGTCCTTCAGGTGCATGTGCAGCGTCGCCGCCGGCGTCTCGCCAATGAACGGCGGCTTCCCCGTCAGCAGCTCGAAAAACATGCAGCCCAGCGCGTACAGGTCGGTTCGCGGCGTCACTTCCTGTCCGCGAATCTGCTCGGGCGCCATGTACAGGAAGGTCCCGGCGGTCTTCCCCGCCTGCGTAATCTTGCGCGACGCCTGCATCGTCGCCAGGCCGAAGTCGCTCAGCTTGAGCTGCCCCTCGGGGGTGACGAGGAAATTGCTCGGCTTGATATCCCGGTGAACCACCCCCTTGGTATGGGCGGCGGCGAGCGCCTTGCAGATCTGCTCGCCGTAGTTGATCACCATCTCCCAGCTGATGCGGCCCCGGCGCTGCAACTCGGATTCGAGCGTCCCGCCCGTTACCAGTTCCATCGCATAGAACCGCCCCTTGTCTTCGCACAGCCCTCCGAAGCAACGGACGATGTTGGGATGCTTGAGACTCTTCAGCACCTCCAGCTCACGCTCGAACCTCGCCAGCACGATCGGGTCCGTGACGTCGGCCGGAAGCATCTTCACGGCCACTTCGAGGTTGTTCACCACGTACCGCGCGCGATAGACGACACCCATTCCCCCTTCGCCGATCTGCTCGATCAGCTCAAAGGGCCAGATCCATCGCCGGTTCGGCGGGACGGCATTCGGAGAGGTCACTGGAATCGTCGTGGGCATCCGCAGGAGGCAAAGGCTCGAAGGCGTGCGCAAACTTTGCTGGAACTTTGAATCGTAGGCCGTGGATCGGGCTCGCAAACGCCCGATCTGCCGAAGGCCTGAGAAATGGGGTGATGCAAAACAAGACACCCCGGAACCCCAGTCCTCCTTCGTGGAAGATGATTTGCAGGTTTTCGCAGCGAATCCATCTGTCGGAACGAGACGCGCAGAGTTTCGCCGCGTCCTTGTGCAGGAATTCGCAGCACATCGCGTCGGTCTCTTCTCCGACAATACACCCGCTGTGCCGAAGAGTGCGGTTATTCCGAAAAAATGGGGGCCCTCTGCCAATTGGCAGTCCCGGAATACGCCCACGCGACGGGCGGGAAAACGGAATGACCGTTGAAGTCCACCTCTGGCGGCCCCCCGTGTTGTCGAAAATCGACATCCGCCGGCCTGCTGCCGGTCACGCAACCTAGCGTTTCACAGAGGCATTGGAGCCTTGCTTCCAATCGCCGTTGTCGAGTTTTCAACACCCGTTCGAGATCGCTTCCCGCCACGATGTCTCTTCTTCTGGCCGACCCACCGCCGACGTTGAACGATCCGCCCGAGCGCCTCGTGAATCGGCTGCTCGAGCAGAACGAAGGGCTCACCATGCTCCCGGCCGTCGCCATGAAGGCGTTGCAGATGGCCAACGATCCGGATTGCTCCGTTAACCATTTCGCCGTCCTGGTCCAGCAGGACCAGATGCTCGCGTCCGATCTCCTCGCCATCGCGAACACGGCCCTCTACTCAAGCGGCCGCGCGATCGCCAACCTCCAGCAGGCCGCTCAGCGCCTGGGATTCAGGAAATGCAAAAACCTGATTCTCACGTCGAGCATGAGCAGCCTGATGAAGAAACTCAAATTCGACGAGCAGTGGGTTCGCGACATCCTCTGGCGGCATAGTTTCCTCGCCGCGATTCACTGCCATCACCTGAACAAGCTCTTCGCCACCGGGTTCGATGGCGAAGAATTCACCGCCGGCCTGATGCACGACCTCGGCCGAACCCTGCTCGCCGTCTCCGCCGGCAGCGACTTCATGGTCGCCGATCTCCTCACCTTCGAAGAAGGAGATGACCTGCTCGAGCGCGAACGCGAGATCCTGGGAACCGATCACGCCGCCTTCGGCGCCTGGTTCGTCCGCCGTTCGAACCTCCCGGAAGCACTCTCGGAGAGCGTTCTCGATCACCACAACTGCGACAACTGCTCGAAGCTCACCGCCATCGTCGCTGCAGCCGATGAAATGGCCAACCACCTCCAGCGCTATCTGGAACCCGATCAGTACTCGGCTGAAAACAATCGCGGGCTCAAACGCCTGGAAGTGCTCGGCGTTCCGGATGCGCGGCAGCGGCTCGATGCTCACCGCGTGACGATCATGGAAGAGGCGACCGAGGAACTGACGGAACTCGTCAAACGGCTCGGCTGATCACGACATGATTTCCCAGATCGGGTCAGCCCCTTCGACGCCGACGAGCTTCTGGTCGAGTCCGCTGTAGAAATACGACAGGCGGTTGGGGTCGAGTCCCATCTGGTGCAGGATCGTCGCGTGCATCCGTCGCACGTGGCAGCGATTCTCGACCGCCTCGTTGCCGAGTTCGTCGGTCGTTCCGTAAGACACGCCTCCCTTGATTCCGCCGCCGGCCATCCACACCGTGAATCCCGCGGAATTGTGGTCCCGTCCGGTTCCCTTCTCGTACTCGGCCGTCGGCTGACGGCCGAATTCTCCGCCCCACACGACCAGCGTCTTGTCGAGCAGTCCCCGGCGCTTCAGGTCCGTCAGCAGGCCGGCGATCGCCTTGTCCGTCTCGGCGGCGTGAAGGTTATGGTTCACTTCAATGTCTGTATGCGCGTCCCAGTTGGCGTCGTTATGGGCGCCACCCGAATAGATCTGCACGAACCGGACGCCGCGTTCCACGAGCCTGCGGGCAAGCAGGCACTGCCGGCCGAACGTCGCGGATTTCTCGTCGTTCAGGCCGTACATCTCCTGCGTCGCCTGCGTTTCCTGGGCAAGGTCGACCGCCTCAGGCGCATGGCTCTGCATGCGGTACGCGAGTTCGTAGCTGGCGATTCGGGCCGCGAGATTCGAGTTGTCGGCCCGCGAGGCGAAGTGGTCCGAGTTGTATTCCCGCAGGGAGTCGAGCAGCCGCCGCTGGGCTCCCACCGACATTCCATCCCGGGGTTTGAGGTCGAGGATCGGATTCCCCTGCGAACGCATGACCGTCGCCTGGTAGGTCGCGGGCATGAAGCCCGACGACCAGTTCTTCGCGCCGGAGATCGGGCCTCCCCGCGGGTCGAGCATCACGACGAACCCCGGCAGGTCCTCATTCTCCGAGCCGAGGCCGTAGTTCAGCCACGATCCGATGCACGGGCTTCCCGACAGCAGCCGGCCCGAGTTCATCATCAGCATTGCCGAGCCGTGAATCGGCGACTCGGCCGTCATGGAATGGATGAACGCAACGTCGTCGACGCACTTCGCAAAATGCGGAAACAGGTCGCTGACCGACTTTCCAGATTCCCCGTAGTTCTGGAACTTCCACCGCGGCTCGACGATTCGCCCTTCGTTTCTCTTACCGGCCCGGCCAAACGTCTTGAGCGCGATCGTCTGGTTGTCGCGCCCCTGCATTTCCGGCTTGTGGTCGAACGTGTCGATGTGCGACGGACCGCCGTACATGTAGAGAAAAATGCACGACGTCGCCTGCGGGTCGAACTGCGGCAGTCTGGGCGCCAGCGGATTCTCGAACGGCGTCTCGCCATCCGCCGCGACCGCCTGCGAAGTGAAGAAGTCGCTTCCCAGAAGTCCCGACAACGCGACGCCGCCAAAACCGGCGCCGGTCTCCCACAGCATCTGGCGGCGGGTCCGCCCGCAGAAACTCGACATGACGCAACTCTCCGCGATATCAGGGCGGCCCGTCGGCCGCACGTCGTGATCCCCTAGGATACCCGGTCTTTTGCCCCTCTGCGAGGTGCGGCGCCCCGCCCGAGTCGGCGACACGCCAGGTGTCCGACAGCGATCGCTCCGCTTCCATCTCCCCGCAACGCACTTCCGATCGGTCATCAACTTTCTTCGCGGGGAGAAGGTGGCCGCAACGCCGCGGCAAGTCGTCTGCTCCCATCATCGTTCGGCCGGTTTTCCGGATTTGGCGCGATCCCGGGAGGGGAGTCGTTCCGGCGTCGCATCACGTGAGTAGAATGGGAACCACGCCCACCATCAGGAGCTTGCGTTGCGTTCGACCCCCTCGACCTGTGCGATTTGCGGAACGACCCTCGAGGAGGGGGCGGCCGTCTCTTCCCCGATCTACCCGTTCTGCAGCGTGCGGTGCAAACAGATCGACCTCCTGCGCTGGTGCGACGGCCGCTACACCGTCGTGAACGACATGGACCCCGACCTGCTCCTGGAACTCGGAGAGAGAATGGGAGATCAGGACGAGTCCCCGGCGTAGTCCTCTGCAATCTGGCGTCGGGAAACGGGCAGGCAGGCGAATTGGGCAAGGCGACCGCCGCAGGGCTTCGGCAGGTTTGGCCACTCGGGATTTCCGTTCAGGCTGTTTCGTCGACTCTGCCGATAGTTCCGTTGACGCAAAGTTGACGGCCTGTGTGGATGAGCACACGGGCAGTCGATCGAGTGTCAGGTCACGGCAGGTGCGAGGAGGGCGATCTTCGCGCACATATTCTCTGCCGGGGGGACCTTTCACGGATGGGGAAGGCTCGCCTTCACTGGCGAGGGGGAGGGGTCATGCGGCGAAGCGGACGAAGTCTGCTGCTGTTTTCGACGTTGGCGCTTGCGACGGGACCGGCCATGGCCGAGCAACCGGTCAGCAAGTCCGCCACACCCGCGACGAATTCGTCACCAGCATCAGAACCACAACTCCCGACGGCCGCAGATGTCGCCGTCGACATCGTCCAGCCCGGCACGTCGGCGAAGTCGGTTCGCGACTCGGCCCGGGCGGCCGTTCCCGTCGGCAAGCTCGCTCCGGAGCATCAGCGTCTGGCGCAGTCGGTGCTCGGTGACATCAGCCTGTTCCGCCGGCTGCCGACAGTCAGGGCGAAACTCGATCCCCGGGTTTACCAGTATTTCATCGACAATCCGGATGCAGCAGTCAGCATCTGGCGCGTGCTGGGGATCTCGAAGCTCGAACTCAAGCAGAAGTCTCCAGGCATCTTCGAGGCCGACACCGGCGACGGTTCTTCGGGAACCGTCAGCCTGTTGCACCGGACGCCCACCAGCTGCATCGTTTTCTGCGACGGATTGTTCAAAAGTCCGGTCCTCGCCAAGCCGATCAAGGCTCGGGCGCTGGTCACCCTGAACGCCGTCATCGAGCCGCAGGCCGACGGGACGACGAACATCACGCACACCGCGGACATGTTCGTGTCATTTCCGTCCCTGGCCGTCGAGACGATCGCCAGGATGGTCTCGCCGCTCAGCTACAAGTACGCGGATCGGAACATCGAGGAAATCACGTCATTTCTGCGAATGATGGATGTCTCGATGTCTCGTCAGCCGGGGTGGATCGAGCAGATCGCCCAGTTGATGGAAGGGGTTTCCGAAGAGCGGAACCGCCAGCTGCTGCAGGTCACCGCCGCCGTCTACGTGGATGCCCAGCGACGCTCGTTTGCATCCCGGGGGGAGGCCTTCCAGCTGAAGTCGATCCAGCCGCCCGTGCAGAAGGTTTCCGGGGCCGAGTCGGCGACGAGGACGAAATGAAGCGGCGTTTGGGGGAGGGCTGAAGTGGGGGGGCGATGAAGTGTCCGGGGGCGATACTGGACCGGGCCGCCGACATCATTGGGGGATGATGTCGGCGGCCTTTCGGGTTGGAAATTCAGGGGTCGCGGAAGGTTTGCGGGCTTTGCTTCTGGTGTCGGCGCGCGGGCCGTCAGGCCCGATTTGTTCCCGGCGATCGCGGGTTCATCGCTGGCGGGGCTCCAGCGACGCGGATACGATTCCGCGTCCATCTGACGGGGTATGGATCCCCCGCTCAACTCGCGGACGCAAAACTGCGTCGCGCCTGCTCAATCGGCGGTTCTGGAGCGTCACCGACGACGCCAGCCGCACCCATCTGAAGCAAAACCCCTGCGGGGCGGAGACGTTGCGTGTCAGAAATTCGTGAATCGGAAGCAGATCTGGTCGGCCGCGCCCAGGCGGCGCTCTCGAACTGCAGCTGGACCGTCGGGGAATGCGCCGCCCAGTGGACCCAGCGCTACGCCAAGGGGCGGACGGACGGCGACTTCGGGAACCTGATCGGCCTCAGCGGCGACCAGGTCTACCAGCGCCGCCGCGTTGCCGAGACGTTCGGCGACGTGAAGGACGAGTACAAGAACCTGAAATGGTCGCATTTCTACACCGCCCTCACCTGGGACGACGCGGCCGAGTGTCTCCGCTGGGCCGACGACATGCAGGCCACCATCGTCGAGATGCGTGCCTGGCGCCGTGCTCAGCACGGCGAAGACCTCACCGAGGCCGCCGGCGACGAAGCTCCTCCGTTCGACCCGCTCGTCGAATTCATGTCGGCCGAGTCACGCCCGGTGCGCGATTACGACGACGGCAGCGAGTCGATTGGCCGTCCGTCCGAACGTGGTCCCCGCGAGGCCGGGGAGCGTGAGCCGGTCGCGATGGCGTCGACCGTCGCCCGCCAGTCGGGCGAACCCGAGGAATATGCTCCCTTCGGCAAAGGAGCACGGGGCCCGGTGCCCGAAGCCAGTTCACGCACCGCGGCCGTGTCGACCGAACAGAACCTCAAGCGGATCACCGCGGCGCTGGAGAAGTGCAACAGCACCCTCACCCCTGCCGTGCTCGAAGAGTTCGCCGACCTGCCGATGTCGCTGAAACAGCGATTCCTGAAGGCCGTCAAGGACCTTTCCAGCAAGGCAGACGGCCTCGAGTAAGTCGGACGCCCGGGAAGGAAATTCCAAAGAGCCGCGGGGTCAGGCCCCGCGGCTCTTTTTTGTGCTCGTTCCTCGTGCCTCACGGGGCGTTCCCCGGTGGGGCGGCCGGCTATTTCAGCAGCTTCTTCGCGAACCACTCCACCGTTTCGGCGATGCCGTGGTCGAGCGGCATCCGCGGAGACCAGCCGAGCTGCTTCTGAATCGAATCGTATGCGACCAGGCTCGATCGGAGGTCACCGGCACGTGCAGGACCATGACCGGCGGGCGGAACCGCGGAATTGCGGCCGTGCCGCATCAGGGCCTCGCTGCAGGCCATTTCGAGGGCCGCGCAAAGCTGGTTCACATCGGTCGGAATCGACGTCCCGACGTTGAAGACGGAAAAGGACGACGGGCCCTCGACGGTGAGTGCCCGCAGGTTCGCATCCGCCACGTCCGTCACGTAGACATAGTCGCGAACGTAGCGGCCGTCGCCATTGATCGTGCCGGCCTGCCCCTGCAGCATTTTCGTACAGAAGATCGCGACGACCCCCGCTTCGCCGTGGGGATTCTGCCGCGGGCCGTAGACATTGGCGTACCGAAGGGCGGTGCAGGTCAGTCCGTGTTCGCGGGCGTAGAAGTTCAGGTACCGCTCCCCGACCATCTTGGCGATGCCATAAGGGGAAATCGGGTCGGCCGGGGTCTCTTCCGGCGCGGGCGTATGCACGTCGCCGTACATCACGCCGCCGGACGACGCGAACACGAACCGCCGGGCGCCGGTTGCCACTGCGGCATCGAGCGTGTTGATCAGCCCGACCACGTTCACCTCCGCATCGAAGCGTGGCTCGCGAACCGACCGGCTGACCGACATCTGGGCCGCCTGGTGGGCGATGGCATCCGGCTTGTATTCGGTCACCGCCTTCAGCACCGCTCCCGCATCGCGGACGTCGACCTGAAACAGCGGGACGCCGGAGGGGAGGTTGTCCGGGCTTCCTGACGAGAGGTCGTCGAGCGCCGCGGCCTCGTGGCCCGCAGCCAGGATCGCATCAATCAGGTGGCTGCCGATGAAACCGGCGCCGCCGGTGACAAGAACTCGCATCACTCACTCCGGAAATAAACAGACCGTCGCCAGAAAACGGCGACGGTCTGTCCAGTGTAGACACGGCCGGACTCAGCGGAACCGCAATTCTCCGCCAACCATGAAGCCGTGAGCGTAGACCTGTTCGCGATGCTTCTTGACGCGGATCTGGCCGGGATTTGTCGAAATTGCCGGCGAATCGTAGACAACCTGTTCCGTGGCCCGGGTGGCATTCGACAGCCACAACAGCTCGTAGCCGGCGAAGAACGAGAAGTTCTCGCTCAGGTGCAGCTTTGCATAGCCGGGCAGGTTGAATGCCGGGGCGAAATCGGTGTCCTCATTTGTCGACAGCGTGTTCGGATTCGAGACGTCGAAGATCTGCGACGTCCGGACGCTGTCCTGGTGGCGGTTGATGCCGAGCATCACTTTTGGTTCAAGGCCCAGTGACATCCACTTGGAATCGAGTGACGCCCGAACACCGACCTGCGGACCGACGAAGTTGTTGTTCGACTTCGAGGTGATCCGGGGGCTGGTCCCCGTGGCGATGTCGTTGCCCGAAATCCGCAGCTCTTCGTCGAACTTGATGTACCGCAGGCCGACGACCGGGCTGAGGCACAGCGTGTTCTGCGGCGTCACGGGATTGCCGATCCAGTTGCCCTGCGTTCCCCACATGCCGCTGCGAAGCTCGGCGTCATAGCCGTTGTCGAACAGGATCATCTGCGTGTCGGACGGGCCTCCGTTCACGGTCAGCGTCACGGCCGGAATGTTGGTCAATCCCGTCAAACCGTCGAACTCCGGATCGAAGCTGAGCGTTGTCGAGGCGTTCATGATGGCCCAGATATCGGCCTCGAACGTTCCCCACTCCGTCGGGGCGCCGATCGTCAACCGCATCCCGGGCAGGCTGTCGAATTTGACGTCGCCCGTGGTGGGAACGAATGCCGTCACTCCGGCGCGCTGGATGTTCCCGGGATCGAACGCGGGGAACGGCTCACGCGGGTCGACGGTGGCCGTTTCGGCCCCCAGCAGATGATTGCCGGGGTCTTTGATGTTCCAGTGCAGGAACTCGACCCGCATCCAGCTGCGACGGATCGTCTCGCGGATGACGAGGTCGATCTGCGAATCGCTGTCGTAGAAGATATCGGGATCGACAGGCTGATACGGAGCGCCTCCGCGCCCGGGAGGGCACGCCTGGCCGTAGTAGGCCGGGCCCATCCCGCCGGGGGGACAGGCAGGAACCATTCCCTGGCTTCCCGGGGGCGGACCCCAGGTATGCGGAGGCATGGGACCCTGAGCGCGCACAAGGCTGCTGGTCGCCGCCAGGAGGACTGTCGCCAGGCTCATCGAAAACCGCCAAGGCATCGTCATCGTCCCTGCTTGAAATTACGCGAAAAAGGAGGCCGCGACATTCAAGTCACAACAGGTCTGACACGGGGGGCAATACGCTTCTGGCGTTCGACGCGCGGACTCCCCGCCCGCGCAACCTACGGCCGTATCAGCTTTATCGGTCGCAACGATTCCCGACTGTGGTGAATCTGGAGAAATTCGAGGGGTTGTGCCGGTCCTGCCGGTTGCCACGGAGATTGGGCGACTCCCCTTGACCGCTGCCCGCATTTCAGCGGACGGCGAACAGCTCGATCAGATTCCCGTCGGGATCGAGGACATAGAACTGCGTCGGACCGTCCGGACGGAATTTCGGTCCGGAGACGATCGGAACGCCCAGTTCCCTGAGCCTCTCAATCGCCGGCTTCGCCTCGTCCACCTCGAACGCCACGTGGTGCGTGCGACTGATCGCCAGCCCGTCGCCGCGCGACGCGCCGGCAGGGCCCGATTCGGGATGCTCGAGAATCAGGTGGACCTGGGTAGATCCGGCCTGGAACCACAGGCCCGCAAAGCTGAACGCAGGCCGCGAAACGCACTCCATCCCCAACACGCCTTCGTAGAACGCGCGGGAGCGTTCGAGATCCCGCACGACGAATGTGACGTGGTCGATCTGTCGGACTTTGATGGGGGCGGCCATACGGCCCAATTTAGCCGGCGAGGGGAGGACCCGCTGCGCCGCAGGGCGATCAATACATCTGCCCCAGATCGGCTGCGTCGAAGGCGCTTTGCTCGTGCTTGATGTCTGGTTTGCCGTCGGCGTCCCAGCGGATGGCGATCACGTCGAATCGGGCCGGATGCCCGAGGAGCCGCCGGGTCTTCAGCCAGCCCAGTGCGAGTTGCGTCAGCTTCCTCTGTTTTCGGCGGTCAACCGCTTCGGCCGGCGAGCCCTCGCGCTGGTCGCGACGTGATTTCACTTCGACGAAAACGATCACGTCCCGGTCGCGGGCGATGAGGTCGATTTCGCCCAGGCGGCTTCGAGCCTGCCGCGCCAGGATCCGGTAGCCCTTGCTCTTCAGGTGGCGGGCCGCAATGCGCTCCCCTTCATCTCCGAGAAGTCGCGTGAGCCAGCCACGAGGGTTCATGGGGAACCACCGACACGGTGCTCAACGTCGATGACAGACTTCTCCCGACCGAAAGTCACGGCACGGATCGCTGGGAAATGGTTGGCGGCGGACAGCGAACGCATTGCGAAGGCCGTTGCGCCGGCCAGCCTTTCTTGGCGCAAGAGCCCGCTCATTTCTTCGAATCCTTTGCGACCGCCTGGGGCTTGGGGGCCGCCTCCACGCCGGCCACATAGCCGCGGGCCAGCGCCGCACGCTCCACGAAGCTTAGGGATCGCTGCATCCGGTCGGGGGACGTCAGCTTGTAGAGTTCCGGCGCCTGGTCTTCGACGACCGCGCGGGCCGCCATGAGATACATCGCCGCCTCCTGGACTTGCGGATCGGGAAGTTCCTTGATCAGGTCGAACACTTTCTCAGGGTTCTTCTTGAAGGTGTGGAACTGGCTGATTCGCCGCAACAGCGCGATATCCAGTCGGTTACGGTCGTACGTTCCCGCGCGGTAGATCGTTTTCAGTTCGTTCAGGGCGGCGGCGAAGTTGCCCGATTTCATGTTGAACACGATGCCGTTGATCGCCAGGTCGATCTTGTCGTCGATCTTGGTCTTCCCGGTGGCGTTCGCGGTCGCGGTATCGCCCTGGGCGACCGCGGTCACGGCGATGTAAGAGGCCAGCGGCGTCTGCGACAGCATCGGACGCCGTTCGGGCGGATCGAGCTGATCGCGCTGCTGGACGACTTTCCACGCCAGCCCCGGTTCGCCCCGGTACGCGATGTCGCGAATCAGTTCGCGCTCGAACTGGTCCCGCTTG
Source organism: Caulifigura coniformis (assembly GCF_007745175.1). Lineage (GTDB taxonomy): Bacteria > Planctomycetota > Planctomycetia > Planctomycetales > Planctomycetaceae > Caulifigura > Caulifigura coniformis. Next base: position 5,361,673 of record NZ_CP036271.1, read on the forward strand.
GTCGATTCCTTTTCCAGGTAGGTCAGCTGCCGCCGGAACTGGGTCAATGCGGTAAATGACTTTGTCTTGTTCCCCTTCAGGCCGAGTTCGCGGTCGAGTTCGGCTTCCATCGCACGAGCATTGCTTTCACGGGCCCTGAGTGCCGCAACCTGCGGCAGCGCGGGAGCAATCGCTTCGGCGTAATCGAGTCCCTTCATCAGCAGCGCTTCGACGGGAGCCTTGTCCCCGAGTTTCAGGTGGAGCACCGCCAGATTGGCTGCGGCGAGCGCGGCCGACCGCTGGGAGCCGGCGTGGGGCAGTCCGGCTCGTTCGCGCTGCTCCAGGTTGGAGATGCTCTGCGAGTCGTAGATCTGCCTGACCGTGGGCATCGCGACCGGGCTGGCGGCGGGAATGCTGTTGAGTGCTGCGTCAGCCTTGGCCATCAGCTCTTTTGCGCCGGCGGCATCGCCCGCGACAGCGCGCTGGTAGGCGAAGTTCGCCCAGGCACGGCTCTGACCGGCGGGAGAGGCATCGCTGATCGCCGCCTCGAGTTTGAGGACCCCTTCCGACGTCGATTTCGCCGTCATGCCAAGATGCGCGGCCCAGACCGCAAGCGACCCGTCCACCGCTTCGACGCTTCCGGCCGTCTTCGCCCACGCGAGCGCTTTCTCAGACTCGCCCCACGAAGCGAGAATCCACGTCACGGCCGCGTGCTGCGGATGAGGCGACGCCAGCCAGGCCGGGATCTCCGACAGCACCTGGAAATCAAACATGTTGCCATACACGGCGGCCGTCCAGAGCATGGAGAAATCGAGCCGATTGCTTTCTTCGGCAGGAGTTCTTCCCTCGCTGAGACGGGGGGCCGGGGTCAGCGCCTGCGCCTCGGGAAGGCGGTCGGCGAGGACGAGCGCAGCAGCCAGGGCACTGGCGGCGTCGAGCGGCGCCCGCCCCTCTTTTGGCAGGTTTTCAGCCGCCTTGAGCGCCAGATCGAGAAACTTGCCGGCATCGGGAGCCTTGGTCTTTCGCGCCTGCAGATACAGGCGGACGAGCGGTTCGACCTGGAAGTAGGGGGACGAGCCTTCGAGCTTCTTCAGTTCGTCCAGCCCCTTCTGGGCCTGTCCGGAACCGGCATACGATTCCGCAAGGAAGCGGTAGGCAAGGCCGCGGTTGGGGTCGGGCGTGCTGCCCAGGCGAACGAGTTCATTGATTGCGCCCTGCCGGATCTCGTCCAGCGAGATGCGTTTGACCGCGACCGGGGCCTGCTTCTTCGGTTCATCCTCAGGCGGGCCGGGCGGTTTCGGAACGTTGACGACGTTGTTGGGATCCTCGGGAGCGACTCTCGCCACGAAATACCACAGCGCCGTGCCGACCAGCGCGATCGAAGCCACCACAATGCCGATCACCTGACCGATCGACATCCCTTTCTTCTTCTTTAGCCCGCCGTCCGCCGACTCCTTTTTCGGGAGGGGAACGTCGAAGTAGGGATGTTTGCAGTCAGGGTTGGCGCATTTGACGCCTTTTCCCTGGTGCTGAGGAGCGACGAAGCCGATCGTCTCACACATCGGACATTTGACTTCGAGCGTCCGCTGTTTCGTCGCCTTCGGGGAGACCGGAATCGCTTTCTGAAGCACCGACGTGTCGATGTCGAACGGGTTCTCTTCGTCGGCAACCGTATTGCCGCGCCCTCCCATTCCGGGACGTCCCATCGGCGGCCGTGGGCCGCCTGCAGCTGGCTTCGGCGCCCCAGCCGCCGGCTTCGTTTCAGCAGCAGCCGGTTTGCCGCCGCCCGCGGCTGGTTTCGGACCGCTCGGGGCCGGTTTGGCCGCAGGCGCCGGACTCTTCGCCGCAGGTTTTCCGTTCATCGATGCGCCGCAGAACGGGCACTCATCGACGTCGTCTTCCAGAACGGACGCCTTGCAGGCGGGGCAGGTGCGAAAATCCATAGGTCTTGGACGTTGAGTCGAGTGTCGCAGTTCCACGCGAGCGCGCGGCCGTCGCCAACGGCGACAGTCAGTCCACGTCGCAACGATATGCCACGCCGCGGCCAATCGAGGCCGCCGATGGACCTTCGGCCAGGAGCGGACGTGCCCCCGGGTCACAATGGCTGAGAACTATAACAGACGGTCAATGCGACCGGGACTGCGATGAAATGCGAAATGAAATGAGGAATTCATTGTCCGCCGCGAATCGTCGGTCGGCAAGCTGGGATCCGGTGACGGGCGGGTTTTCAACTTCGTCCGTGGCGGTCCGGCGCCGTCGGAGACCGACCCGGGAGAAACACCCGCAGAGGAACGCCATCAGGCCCGGCCGCCGGACAGCGCCGCCTCACTTTCCGCTGGGGAAACGAGACTGCATACTGGGAGGCGTGGCCGGTCTGGGCTCCCATGATGCATTCGCACAGGGGAGAGGGCTTTTCTCGCGGGGGCCGGTCACGCGAACCTGTCTGGCTCAAGGAGTGTGCTTCAAATGCGTTTGACTCATCCACGGACCTGGGTTTGTGCAGGCGTTCTGGCGCTTGCGATCAGCGGCATCGCATGGAGCTTCGCCCCCGATGCCGCAAGCTCAGGCGCCCTGCTGCACCCGGCGGAATCCGTCGTCTACGTCTCGTTTGACGGCAGCGTCGCGCACGACGCGGCCTTCAAGAAGACCGCCGCATATGCCGCGCTCTATGAGTCCGGCCTGATGGGGGCATTCACAAAAGCGGCCGAACGCTTGAAGCAGTCGGCCGCAGGCAACGTCTCCGACAAGGAATTCGAACAGCTGGGCAAGATGATTGGGCTGGCGAATCACGCGATCGAGCGGGGGCTGTCGATGTCGATCGTCGTGCAGCCTCCAGCCGGAGGGCCTCCGACCGCCAGCGCCACGGTCGTTCTCAACCAGGGAGCCTCCTTTCGCGCTCTCGTGGAAGGGCAGCTTCGGGAAGCGCTCGCCAATGAGCCCGAATTCCACGTCGAAGAGTACAGCGATGGCGGCAAACCGGCCGGGATCATGGTCTCCCGCGAGGACGGCCCCATGGGGGCAAAGTTCACGCTGTTCGAGAAGTCCGGGCACCTGGTGCTGAACGTAGCGACGACCTCCGGTGGAAAATCTCCCGCTCGCGAGGTCAGTTTCCAGGCACTCGGCGGACAGGGTAAGAACGTCTCCTCGCACCCGCTTTACCGTGACCCAGCAGCCGAACGCGACTTCATTCAGAACGGGATTGGCTGGCTCGATTTCAAGCCTCTGAAGGCGATGTTTGGAGGAATGCCGCTTCCGCCCACGCGGAGTGGCGCGCAGATCTCGGTCGATGAACTCCTGTCGATCCTGGGGGTGGACACACTGGAATCAGTCGTCAGCCGCTCGGGCTTCCGGGACCGCGCCACCTGGACGGAGACCCGCGTCATCGCCCCGGGGCCCCGCAAGGGGCTGATGGGCCTCATCGACCAGCCCACGTTCACGATTTCCGATCTGCCTCCGCTGCCGAAGCAGCCGTTCACGATCCTGGCCTCGTCGGTTGATGCCGGGGCGGCATACGACCGGCTCGTCGGCGTTTTCAAGGCGATGTCCGAAAAGGTCGACCCGAACGCCATCGGACAGTTCGATCAGGGGCTCGCGCAGGTCGAGGCCCAGATCGGGTTCTCCATCCGCAACGATCTTCTCGGACCGCTCAAGGGAGTGATGGCGTTTGCCGCCGATGGCGGCGGCTCGCAAAGCCTCGATTCGCTGCAGTTCTCTCTGCAGGTTTCCGACGCCGAGCGCTTCCGGGCCACGCTGCAGAAAATCTTTGACCTGGCCGCACAGGCGTCGCAGGGGCAGGTGACGTTCGAAACCGTCACGAAGTACGGCCGGGAGATGTCGGTGATGCGGATTCGCCAGGCGCCAATCGTGGTGCCGACGATCTGCGTCGACCGGAAGTTTGCCCACGTCGGGCTGCTGCCCCAGGCGGTCGAAATGGCCCTGCTGCGTACCGATGGCAAGCTTCCGGGCTGGAAACCGGATGGCGACACGGCCGAGGCGCTGAAACTCATGCCGGAGAAGATGACCAGCTTTTCGTACAGCGATGCTCCGATGATGTACGGCCGGCTGATCGGGCAGGCTCCGCTCCTGCTCGGATTGATCCAGACGGCGACGGCCCAGGCCGCCCCTCAATTCGAATTCCCACTCAAAGCTGAGGACCTTCCACCGGCCGAACTCGTTTCCGCGAGCCTCTTCCCCAACATCGCGGTGGGAACCGTCGATGCCGACGGCGCGAAAAACTACACGCGCAACTCGCTTCCGGGATCGGAAATGCTGCTGAGCACCGCCGGCATCGGCGTCGGGGCGGCGCTCGTCCTGCCGGCTGTCCAGCAGGCGCGGGAAGCGGCCCGTCGGACGCAGTCGAAGAACAACCTGAAGCAGATCCTGCTCGCTCTCCACAACTACTATGACACGCACAACGCCCTCCCCCCGGGCGCCGTCCCGGTTGCGGGGCTGAAGCCGGAAGAGCGCCTGAGCTGGCAGGTGATGATGCTCCCCTACCTGGAGCAGGCGGCCCTCTATAACCAGCTCGATGTCAAAGCGGGCTGGAATCAGGGAGCCAACGAAGCCGTTGTCGCGACGGAGGTCGAAGTGTTCCTTCATCCCAGCGTCCCACGGGGCGCCCCCGGAGGAACGAACTATGTCGGAATCGCCGGCCTCGGTGTTGAGGGACCGACGCTCGATGCGAAGAATCCCAAGGCCGGCATCTTCGCGTATGACAAGCCGCGAACGTTCCGGGAGGTCACCGACGGTTTGTCCAATACCGCAATGGTTGCGGAAACCAATCGGCCGGCTCCCTGGGCGCAGGGAGGCCCGGGAACGATCCGGCCCCTGACGACAGAGCCCTACATCAACGGTCCGGATGGTATCGGCGGAGTCTCGGTCGGCGGCGCCAACATCGGCATGGGCGATGGATCGGTTCGCTTCGTCAGCGACAAGATCGATCCCAGGGTCATGGAGGCCATCAGCACGATCGCGGGGGGCGAGCCGGTCGACGACTTCTGATGAGCGGTCTCATGCGGCAGCCCGGCCAGTTCCCCGGCCGGGCTGCTTTCTGTCAGTTCCCTGCACGTGCTGAATGAGTGCTTTCGAGATGGCTTCCCGTTCGGATGAAGAACTGCCCGCGCTCACGCCTGATGAGCGGGCCCGCTACGAATGGCAGATGTGGATTGACGGCCACGGGGAACCGGGCCAGCGAAAACTCAAGAACACATCGGTCCTGATTTCACGCATCGGCGGAGTCGGCGGAACTGTCGCCTACTATCTGGCGGCCGCGGGAATCGGAAAGCTGCTGCTGGCGCACGCCGGAACGATCCGGCCGAGCGATCTCAACCGCCAGATCCTGATGACCACCCCCGCACTGGGAACCTCCCGCGTCGATTCCGCCTCCGCCCGGCTCCGTGAACTCAATCCTCTCGTCGAAATCGAGACCGTTGGCGAGAATGTCAGCGAGGAGAACGCCGACCGCCTCGTCGGGAAAGTCGACCTCGTCGTGGATGCGGCGCCGCTGTTCGCCGAGCGGCACGCCATGAACCGTGCGGCCGTGCGGGCGAACAAACCGCTCGTCGAAGCCGGGATGTACGACTACGACGGGCAGTTGACGACCGTCCTCCCGGGAAAGACTCCCTGCCTCGCGTGTCTCTGGCCCAACGACCCCGTCCACTGGAAACGCGAGTTCCCGGTGCTCGGCGCGATGTCGGGCGTCGTCGGGGCGCTCGCTGCGGCCGAAGTCGTGAAGTGCATCACGGGCGTCGGCGAACCGCTCACGGGCCGCCTCCTGACGATGAACCTCCGCAGCATGTCCTTCCGCACGCTCTCAATCGAGCGCGATCCGAATTGCCGCGTCTGCGGAGCCCTCTCACCAGTCGGGTGACCGGAGGAGACGCCGGATCACGTCGCCGGCTTGTTCGGCTTCTTCCGCAGCACGCCGCTTTGCAGGTCTTTGACGACTTCTGCCAGGATTGCCGGGTCGCGGCGTTCCCAGACGTGATTGAGGCGTGTCTGCGGGATTTCGAGCCGCTCCATCACGTCGCGGGCCGTCGTCCACAGCTTGTCGCGCTGCTTGTCCGTCGACGCCAGGTACAGGCTCGTCACCAGTTCGGCGAGCTTCGTTTCATCGAGCTGGTCGCGGTTGTCGTAGTACCGCTTGATGATCTTCTTCTGATACTCGGAATGATCCGCCATCGTCGCCTCCGTGACTCCATTCGCAGCGCCGGGCGCTGCCGACAGGAAAAAACTCCGCTCCGCTGACGTCCGTCAGCGGTCTCTCAACACAACGTACGTGGCCAGCGCCTCGAGACCGCGGCTCATGAGGCCGGCCTCCCGCAGGGCGGAAACGGCGTCGTCCGTCAGGGCCTCGGCCCGTCGCTGGCTCTCTTCGACTCCGAGCAGCCCGGGGTATGTCAGCTTGTTTCGGCCGGCGTCCTTTTGGACTCCCTTGCCCAGCATCTCCGGTGTGCTGGTCAGGTCGAGCAGGTCGTCCGCAATCTGGAAGGCCAGGCCGATGTCGTCCCCATAGCGGGTCAGGGCGGCGAGGCGGCTGTCGTCGGCGCCGGCAATTCGCCCCCCCATTCGCAGCGCGGCGCCGATCAGACGCCCCGTCTTGCGGCGATGGATCGATTCCAGGTGATCCACACTGGTAATCCCGCCCGTCTCGGCCTCGAGGTCGGCCTGCTGTCCTCCCACCATCCCCTCGGCGCCCGAGCCGGAGGCCAGTTCGCGAATGCACGCCACCACACGATCGGGCGCGATGGAAAGCCCCGCGACGACTTCAAACGCCAGCGTCAGCAGGCCGTCGCCGGCGAGAATGGCCGTCGCTTCCCCGAATTTCACGTGATTCGTCGGCTGACCGCGACGGAGATCATCGTCATCCATCGCCGGGAGGTCGTCGTGAATCAGGGAGTAGGTGTGGATCAGTTCGATCGCCGCGGCGGCGGGGAGCGCCTGCTCCAGTTCGCCGCCACAGGCCTCGCAGGACAGCAGGACCAGTATCGGCCGCAGTCGTTTGCCGCCCGCGGCAACGCTGTACTGCATCGATTCCCGGAGGATTGCCGGGCAATGAGCGCTCAGCGCCAGCGTCCGCCCCAGCGCCGCTTCGACCGACGCGCGCAATGGGGGGAGATGTTCTTCGAGGAGCCAGCGGATCTCAGCGGCAGCATTGCTCATCACTCTTCCCACAAGAGGCGGCAAGCTAGCGTTTCAGTCGCCCGCTGGCGAGTGCGAGGCAGATCGCCGCGGGCGGCCGCATTCTGAAGGGAGATGGCCAGTCGCCAGCCTCGCTGTCGATCAGGCTTTTTCCGCAGCCGGAAGCGCGTTGCCCAGCCCGGCCGCGGAAACTCCGTGCGAGTTGCGGTACGCTCCCGGGGTCACCCCGACTTCGCGCTTGAACGCGGCACAGAAATACTCGACGTGGTCAAATCCGGTTTGCGCCGCGATGACCGACAGCGGCAGCGACGTGCTCAGAAGCAAAGTCTTCACCCGCCCGATCCGCACACGTGTAATCTCGTCATGCGGCGTCCGCCGGAGCGCGTCCACGAATCGGATATCGAGGGTCCTGCGGGATACGTCGAGTTCCCGGGCCAGGTCTTCCACCGACAGGCGCATCCCCGCCTTCTCGCGAATCAACGTCACCGCCCGGGCTACCAGCTGGTCTTCGAAGGCCAGCACGTCGCTCGAGCCGCGGCATTCGACCCGCTCGGGGAAGATTTCGATTCCCTCCCAAGAGTCTCCCCGGCCTCGCGACAGCATCCGATCGAGCAGCTGGCCCGCCAGGTAACCGCCGCGAAAGGTATTCGGCACAACGCTCGACAGGCGCGGCTCGCACAGTTCGCAGATGAGCTCGTCATTGTCGGCGCCGACAACCGCCACCTGCTCGGGAACAGCAATGGAAGCACTCCGGCAGGCGTCAAGCAGTTGCTGCCCCCGGAGGTCGTCGCCCGTCAGCACTCCGACCGGTTTCGGAAGAGAAGCGACCCACGCCCGCAGTTCGCGGTCGGCGCGGGACCACGAATAGTTCCTGGCGAGGGGTGTCGAAGGCTGGAAGGTGGCCGATTCCAGCCCCAGCTCGTTCGCGTAGTCCCTGAATTCCGTCTCCCGGTAATGCGACCACTGGAACCGGTGGTCGCCATAGAATGCGAACCGCGTAAAGCCTCGTTCGATCAGGTGGTCGATTCCCAGACGCACCAGACGACGGTCGTTGATCGACACCCACGACCCGAACTTGAAGTTCCGTCCTCCGCTGACGTCCACGACCGGAACCTCGTACGTGCTCAGCCGCCGGCCCAGGGCCGGATCGAAGACCCGCGCGATGATTCCGTCCACGCGCTGCTTGGGAAAGGGCGCCAGAGGGTCGAAACCGGGCTCATTCTCCGGCAGCAGAAGCGACCACGAGTCGTGCTCCCGAACGTAGGCGACAATGCCACGCAACAATTCCCGGGCGTAGCCGTTCGAATACTCGATCAGCAGCGCAATTCTCGGTCGGCGGGATCTCGCTCGCGAAGCCCTCTCGAGCATGGCTGACTTCGGTTTTCCGGGGTGCACGGAGACGCCGGCCAGGTGCAGCCTGGACCTTCAGCAACGCAATCACGCGGAGTATGCCATTCAGGATGGGCGAGAATCCACAAATCGGCAAGAGGACATGCTCGTGAATGTTGGGCCGCGGCCGGTCAGCCTCGCTCCTTGCCCCACGCGATCGCCAGTTGCACAAGCACCTTGACCGCCTTCTCCATCTCGTCGAGGCTTGCCCATTCGAGCGGAGAATGAGGATTGTGCTGACCGCAGGACAGGTTGGGGCAGGGGAGCCCGGCTTCAGTCATCAGCGCGCCGTCTGTCCCTCCGCGAATGATGTCCATAATCGGCTCGAGGCCCGCCGCCTTGACGGCCTCGACGGCCTTGGGAATGGCGCGCGGCTCTTTCTCCATCCCGTCCCGCATGTTGCGGTATTGCTTGCGTGTTGCCACTTCAATGGTCGCCCTCGGATACTTCCGCCGGAGCGGGTCGGCGATTCCTTCCAGCAGCGCCGCGTAGTCCGCCAGCTTCGGCGTATCGAAGTCACGCAGGATCAACCGCAGAGACGCCCTGGCCACCCCCCCCTCGATGACGTAGGGATGAATGAAACCCTCCCGCCCGTCCGTGGTCTCCGGCGAGAGATGGTCGACCGGAAGCTGCGCCACGAACTCCGACAGGATCCGGATCGCATTGACCATCGCCCCCTTTCCGACTGAAGGATGCGTGTTGATGCCGGTGACCGTGACCGTCGCGCCGTCTGCGGAGAATGTCTCTCCATCAATCCGCGCGCTGCCGCCCGAGTCGAGCGTGTAGCCGCACACCCCGCCGAGTTTCTGGAAATCGAGTCCCTTGATCCCCCGCCCGATCTCCTCATCGACGGTGAACAGCACCCGCACAGGGCCATGGGGAATCGTACGGTCGGCCATCAGTTCTTCGGCCGCGGCCATGATGACAGCGATTCCGGCCTTATCGTCGCCGCCGAGGAGCGTGGTTCCGTCGGTGGTGATCACTGTCGTTCCGACGAGCGAGGCGAGTTCGGGGTTCTCTTTCACGCGGATGACGCGGCTCCGGTCGCCCGGGAGCACGATGTCGGCGCCGTCGTAGTTCCAGTGCAGCACCGGTTTGACGTTCGTTCCGGAGAACTCGGGTGAAGTATCGACGTGCGAGTTCCACACGATCATCGGCGCGTCATGAGCAACCGTCTTCGGAATCGTCGCCATCACGATCCCGTTGTCCGCGATGCAAACGTCTTCGAGGCCAAGGGACTTGCATTCTTCGGCCAGCAGCCGGCAGAGATCGAGCTGCTTGAGCGTGCTCGGCGACGTTTCGCTCGATTCATCGGACTGGGTATCGATGCGGACGTATCGCAGGAAGCGTTCAAGGAGCGTGGGCACGGGCGGTAAATCCTGTCGTTGACGCCGCAGCGGGCGAAACCAATGGCGCGTGTTGTCGCGAGCCACAGGATAGCCCCGCCCGGCGCGGGATACAGGTTGACGCTCCCCCGAAAAGCAAAAGCACTCGGGCCGCTTTTGGAACGGCCCGAGTGCCTGTGGAATTGAGCAAGTGGTTCCACCAACGACTGCTTACGCGGCCTTGGCAGCCTTCTTTCCTTTCCCCTTTTTCTTTGGAGCGGCCGGGGCCTTTGTCGAGTCGTCACGCTTCTCCGGAATCGGAGCGTTGACCGATTCCCGCCACGCCACGAGTCGGGCATGCAGGTCCTTCACCATGTCCGGCTTCTCTTTTGCAAGATCCTTCTCCTGCCCCGCGTCCTTGACGACGTCGTACAGTTCGAGCCGACCATCTTCGAAGAACTCGATCAGCTTGTAGTCGCCATGCCGGATCGCGCTCGCCGGAGTCGTCCGCCAGCTGTTTCCCGCCGCGCCCAGGTATCCCGGGAAATGCCAGAACAGGTCTTCGCGGCCCAGTGGCTTCTCGCCGCCCGACTTCAGACTCGCGACAAGGCTGACGCCATCCAGCGGCTGGTTGTCGGGCGCCACGCCGCCGCTCAATTCAAGCAGCGTCGGATGCAGGTCGACGCTCAGGATTGGCTGCGTTGAGGCCGAGCCCGGCTTGATCGTGTCGGTCCACCGGACGACCCAGGGCACCCGCACGCCCCCCTCGTACAGCATTCCCTTTCCGCCCCGCAGCGGAGCATTGTCCGTGATCTCGCCCTTGCCCGTATTCTTGAACACCCCGGCCCTGGAATAGCCGCCGACACCGCCGTTATCGCTCGAGAAGATGATCAGCGTGTTCTTTCCAAGGCCCAGTTCATCGATCTTCGCGACCACGCGGCCGACGCTTTCATCGACGCTGGCAATCATCGCCGCATAGGTTGGATCGTGGTGGCCTCCGACCGCCGCCTTGTCTTTGAATCGGGCGATGATGTCTTCCTTGGCCTGGTATGGAGAATGCACTCCGTAGTGCGGCAGGTAGAGGAAGAACGGCTTCGTCCTGTTCCGTTCGATGAAGTCGACCGCCTTGTCCGTGAGAAAGTCCGCAAGGTAGGCCCCTTCGGGCACGTCGACTTTCGGACTCGTGTTGAAATTGAAATGCTTGCCTGCGCTGACGATTGCTTCGTCGAAGCCCTGTTGTGACGGGTGGTAGCCGTCGCGCTGTCCGAGATGCCATTTTCCGAACATGGCCGTCGCGTAGCCCGCCTTCTTCATCGATTCCGCGACCGTCGTTTTCGCGAGATCCAGGTCCACCACGTTGGGAACCGGAACGAGAGGCCGCGAGGTGGTGTCGAACCGGTCCGTGCTGCCGACGGTGTAGATGCCTGTCCGCGGGCCATACTGGCCCGTCATCAGCGCCGCCCGCGTCGGCTGACAGTTTGGCCCGCAGGTGTACCCATGGGTGTATCGCAGGCCTTGCGCGGCGAGGCGATCGATATTCGGCGTCTCGTAGTACTTGCTCCCGAAGCAGGCGACGTCGGTATATCCAAGGTCGTCTGCGAGGATGAACACGACATTCGGGCGCGGGGGATCAGCGGCCAGGGCCGGACCGGCCAGCAGCAGAAACGCGAGTACGGCGAAGCGAACGGACATCGCGGCTCTCCAGGTGGTGGAAGTACGGGGATCAACGGGCGTTCCGGCAGTCGAAGCCGCCCCGTTGCACGATAACACTCGCCTGGAATGACAGCGACGCTGCCGGTTAGCGGGATTGGGCCGGCCGCTCGATCGCACTCGACCGGAAACAACCGCCTGCCGCTTCAGTTTGCACGTTTCCCGGTTTACGATGGCAGAGAGACGTCCGGCTGAGTTCCGGACGAACGCTGCGGTCACAAGCGGGCCGCGGCAGAAGACTCGTGAAGGTAGCCGGTAACCCCGTCGGAGAGGTCCGTGGGGGACGGACACACGGAACGTCTCGGGCCTCAAGCCTGAGGACCGCTGTTCTTGCGGCGCCATCCGTATCACCCACAACTGAGGAGACTGATTCATGACTCGCACCCGCCTTTCCGCAGCTCTGGCCCTGGCGCTGTTCGCAGCTGGCTGCCCCGCTGAAACCCCGCCTCCTGCTCCGGCCCCGACCACTCCGGAGACCCCGCCCGCCGAAAACCTCGGCGCCCCCGAAGCGGGATCGGCCGCCAAGGGCGCTCCGGTGACCCCGCCCGCTGCAGCTCCGGCTGACGCCCCGGCGACCCCGCCGGCCGCTCCCCCGGCTGACGCCCCGGCGACCCCGCCCGCCGCTCCCCCGGCTGACGCCCCGGCGACCCCGCCCGCCACTCCGCCGGCTGCCGACGCCGCCGCTCCGGCGACCCCGCCCTCGAACTGAGCGACCTCCGCGACCGTTCGATGACGACGCAATGAAAAAGGCCCGCCAGGTCAACCGGCGGGCCTTCTGTTTTGAACGGGCCGTTGTGAACGGGACAGTCGCGGTCAGCGCGCCGAGGCGGTCTTTCTCGACACCAGCAGGTTCTGGTACTCGTGGATCGCGACCCACTTGACGTCTCTCGCGTCCCGCCGCGTGTTCCACTGGTCGATGAACTGGCGGTCGATCGACTGCAGCTCCCACCCGTAGCGGTGCTCGGCCCGCAGGTGCAGTTCGCGCTCATCGAGTCGCCCGGTCAGGTCGACGGTCACCGGCAGCCTCCGGACTTTCCGAAGAGCGTTATTCACTTCCAGACGCGAGTCGGGATACAGCGACTTCGGGTGCAACACGAAATTGAGCCGCGCTGCCCAGTCCGCGTAGTCGAGATACTTCTCCCACGCGGCATCCTTCGGGGCCGAGGCCGTCGTGATGTCATACGTAAGCGAGTCCCCGACCAGCTTGATGCTGTCGGCTCGGGCATGCTCTTTGAACTTCGGCGAGAACTGGGCCCGCAGCGCGGCGGCCAGGCGGCGCGAAGACGCGTCGGCCTGTGTCTCGCCCAGCACGCGTTCCGCTTCGCTCCGCGACTTGCTCAGAAACTGCTGGATCTCAGCGAACGTCACCGTCGTACCGATGTAGTCCGGGCCGAGAATCGTGAACTTGTTTTCGAGCGGCTCGAAGATCACGACTTCGCCCACATTTTCCATGTAGTCGTAGACACGCCCCGCGTGGAACAGCGTCAGGCTCTCCGCGAGAACGGGAGGATTCGCCCGCTTGTCGGTCAGGTTCCGGACCGTCGTATAGACGCGGAGATCCTGGGCCGTCGCCACTCCCGCGATCCAGGCCGAGAGAACGACCACCAGCCCGAAGGGGCTCAGGCACGCAATCGCCTGCGAGAAGAAACGAGTCAACAAGGGACGAACCGTCAGAAGGGTTTTCGAGGAAGGCGCGTGGTGAACCCATCGCGCGGAGGGAGTTCGACCGTACCCATCTCCTTCTCGAACCGGCAAGACGCTTCTCACCGGCGGCCGTCTCAAAGCGCCGGGACCGGCAAGTCTGACCGGAGAACGCCGCGCAGCAGCGCGGCGACGTCAGCGAAGGGAACTGACCTGCAGGCAGGCGGGCAGAATGGGGTCACCCGCGCTTCAGACTCGTCCTGGCAATAAAAAAGCCCGGGCAATCCTGGCTCGGGCTTCACATCACAGTCGTCACACCGATCTCGGCCGCCGGTCCACGCGGCGAGTCTCCTGACAGGACGGCGTGGCGTCCCGCAGGGGCCGTCGAATCAGCTCAACTTCTTCTCGCTGTCCTTGCGGCGCATCTCGTCAAGAATCACGGGATGCCATTCGGTGTCCCGTTCCTGCTGATGCGGCTGATAATTTCGACGTGCCCACGTTCGAAGCCGCATTTCTTCAACTGGGTCGATTTCTGCTTCGCGCGAAAGCATTGCTGAAGCGACCATTGCCGTCTCCTGAAAACCAGACTCGGGCGGACCTCGTATCGCGACGGGGAGTCGCGGTGTGACACCGTTGATTGACAAAGAGCAGGCTGCCTCGAGAGGCAGGACTTCCACATTGGAAATCGTAGGCTTGAGTCAGAGGTTTCTCAAGCATGCGCCATGCCGCGGCGCAGCGGTCTCCTGCAGGGTGTGTATTGATCGGCTGCCAGCCGCCGTCGACTTGAATTCCAGCTCTCCGCGCCGGATGCGGCCCTGCCGGAACCCGACCGGTGGAAATGACGTCGCAAATTCTGGCCACGGGCGCGGTTGCGACGGCTCAGCGGCCCCGTGGCCCCCTGAACCGCGTCTCGGCGAGCCACGGAATTCCCGACGCCGTCAGGCGCCCGCCGGCCGGCCCGCTCCACCTGGGAATCGACCGACCCTGATGTCAAAACTGCACTTCGGCCGGTCCGGCGATGTGCCGTTTGTCCAAAGGTCGGCGCCGCGACCGGCAGATTCTGCCGTACAGCCCGGCAACTTCGGCATCGCGGGCGGTCGTCCGAATTCGTCTTGCTTCAATTGCTTTCGGCGCGATACATCCCCCCGCCACATTCCCCTCACGCTGCTCTCCGGACGCCACGTCACGTCTCAGGCGCCGGTTGCGGTTCCACTGATCCTCGCCCCTCATGCCCCGCCTGCCCTGCAAATCGCGGCGAAGCCACTGGAAAACAGTGGCCACGGGTCTGGGGTTGGTGCTGAGTTTCTCCTCCCAGGTAATTGGGCAGGGTGGGGGATTTCCGCAGCCAAGGCGGATGCCCGATGCGGCCAGCCAGCCGATGGTGCTGTCGCTCGACGACTCTGACGATCCGAATGCTCCTGCGACGGCCGGCGATTTCCTGAGCCCGCCCGCAGCAGAGCGACTCCCCTCCGATGTGGAAGATCTCCCCGTCAGCCGGGAACTTCTCGACAAGCCTCTCGTCGCCATCGAGATCGAGGGGAACGTAACGATCCCCGAATACGCGATCGAACCGCATATCCGCTGCCGCCCCAAGCGGACGGCCTCCGTTCACCAGGTCGAAGAAGACGTCAACGCGCTCGCCCGCACGCGTCTGTTCTTCAATATCAATCCCGTCATCCGGATGACGGACGCCGGCCCGGTCCTCGTTTTCAAGGTCATCGAACGCCCGATCCTCAACTCGGTCGATTTCCTCGGGAACGAACACGTCAAGGACCGCGAACTCGAAGCCCATCTCGGACTGATGAAGGGGCACGCCTTCGACGTTGCGACCAACAAGGAATGCGTCGAACGCATCCGGTCGATCTACCGCGACAAGGGATACCGCCACGCCGAAGTCGTCCTCCAGAAAGGCGGCAACCCGACCGACCGCGACGTCGTCTTCGCCATCAAGGAAGGCGCCAAGAGCAAGGTCTGGGGCATCTCGTTCGAAGGCAACGAGGACTACAGCGACGCGATTCTCAAGGTGAGGCTCGAGACCAAGCGGGTCATCCTCTGGTGGCTCGGTGGCGACTACGATCCCTACAAAGTTGAATCCGATGCGTACACGGTAACGAAATACTACAACGACCTTGGTTACTTTGACGCGAAGGTCACTCCGGAGGTCCGCGAGGAAGAAGAAAAAGGGAAGGTCTACATCGTCTTCAAGGTGCACGAAGGCGTGCGCTACCAGGTGCGGAACATCGAAGTGCAGGGGAACGCCGTCGTTCCCCGCAACGCCCTGTTCGCGAAACAGCACCTGAAGCCCAGCGACATGTTCAATGCTCGATTCCTGAGAAAGGACGTCGAGCACATGAAGGGCAAGTACGACGAACTCGGACGACTCTTCGCGAAGGTTCAGCCCACGCCCCGGTTCCTCGAGCAGCCCGGGCATGTCGACATCGTCTACCAGATCGATGAAGACCAGCCCTACCGCATCGGCTCGATCAACGTCCACGTCCGCGGCGACCATCCCCATTCGCAGGAGTACGTCGTCCGCAACCAGGTGAACCCGTTCCTGAAGCCGGGCCGGCTCGCCAGCGGAGAAGACGTCCGACTCGCTCGCAACCGCCTTCAGGGAAGCGCGTTCTGGGACAAGGCCGAGCCGCCGAACATCGACGTCGTCAAGGCGAACGCCGAAATCTATCGCCCGCATCGCTCCATCGCGCTTGGCCAGAGCGTCGAAGACGAATCGCCTCTCGACGAGTTTCTCGCCGACTACGAACCATCTCCGTGGCTCGATTCCCGTCCGCGGACCGCGGCGTTCCCTCCCGAGACGACGGGGGGAAGCATCCGCATTGATGCCACTCCCGGCATCGCCCCCGCCGGACACACGCCCGCTGCCAATGCCGCGGCCGGGCACTCCGTCGCGCCGGCGAATCCCATGTCGTCCGTCGGTCGTCCGCAGCCCCAGGTCCCGCCGCAGTCGAGCGTCCCCCGCCGGCCCTCGGCGCAGTTCGCCAGCGTTCAACCCGCCTCGGCCGTTGGCCGCCAGCCCACCGGCGTTGAGCAGGCGGTCGCCCTCAGCACGACCGAAACGCGAACCGCGTTCCGGCGGCAGCAGGAAATCTACTCGATCGATCCCGAAGCCATCTTTTCGCTCGGCGACGAAGACCTCATGGTCGTCCGGGCCCAGTCGCCCCATGACGTCGCCCGCGGCCAGAGCATCGATCAGTACGGCCAGCAGGTTCCCCAGAACTATTTCGGCGGAGTTTCGCCGCAGGGCGATCCGTTCGGCGATTCCTTCAGCCGTCCGCCCGGCGAGCCCGGCTTCGTCGATGTGAACATCGACGTCACCGAAGGCCGTACCGGACGCCTGATGTTCGGCGTCGGCGTGAACAGCGACGCCGGTCTGATCGGCCAGTTCACCATCCAGGAAGACAACTTCGACATCCTCCGTCCGCCGCGCTCGTGGGCCGATATCGTCAACGGCCAGGCGTTCCGTGGTCGTGGCCAGAGCTTCCGCCTCGAAGCGATGCCGGGCAACCAGGTCAGCCGGTATCTCGCCAGCTGGCAGGATCCGTTCTTCATGCAGACGGACTACAGCCTCGGCGTCAGCGGCTTCTACTACAACCGTTTCTACAACGAGTGGACGGAAGACCGGCTCGGTGGACGCATCAGCGTCGGCCGGCTGCTTTCCCGCTACTGGTCGTTCAATACGGCGCTGCGGCTTGAAAACGTCGACATCCGTGATTTCAACCTCCCCGCGCCGCAGGACCTCATCGACGTCAAGGGAGACAACTTCCTGTCGACTGCCGAAGTGAAACTCGCGCACGACAGCCGCGACTCGGCCTTCATGCCGACGTATGGTCACCTGTGGGATGTTTCGTACGAGCAGGGATTCGGCGAGTTCATCTATCCCCGGCTCGAGACGTCGTTCAGCCAGTATTTCACGACCTACGAACGGCCTGACGGTTTCGGAAAGCACATCCTGTCGTTCCGCACGCAACTCGGCTGGACCGGCGACAACACTCCGATCTTCGAACGCTACTACGCCGGCGGTTACTCGTCGTTCCGCGGCTTTGCCTTCCGCGGCGTCACGCCCCGCGACACCGGCGACCGCGTCGGTGGCAACTTCATGTCGCTCAGCAGCCTGGAGTACATGCTGCCCATCACGGCGGATGACAATATCCGCGTGGTCGGGTTCACCGACTTCGGAACCGTCGAAGAGAACGTGACGCTGAAGCACTTCCGCCTGTCGGTCGGCTTCGGCTTCCGCCTCACCATCCCGGCCATGGGCCCGGCGCCCATCGCCCTCGACTTCGCCGTGCCGCTCATGGACGAAGAAGAAGACAACCGCCGCCTCTTCAGCTTCTACGTCGGCTTCACGAACTGACAGCCGCGACTCGCTGCGGCCACCGCTTGCGCTTGCCATCGTTGATCGGGCAAGTGAGACTGATGAGGAAGCTGGAAGTCTGCTGACCTCCAGGGGCGTGCTGCGACTTCTTCACTGGGCAAGATTCACTGGGCGAGGGCCGCTGATGTCGATGCCAATTGCAGGGTTTGTGCTTGATTGGGATCCGTTTCTTCGACTTGCCGAGCAAGACTCCCCCGAGATTCACGCCGCGATCTTCGAAGAAAAGAAGTTGCCGTGCATTCATGGAATCGCGACGGGCGAAGTCGATTTCGAGTATTCGGCCGACACGGACTTCTGGCTGAGCGAGGAGTTCGAAACGATCACTCAGAAACTCGCGCCCGAGGATCAGAGGACGCTTGGCAGATTTCTTGCCGCCTTCTCGATGTACGAATGGTCAACGGACTACCCGCCGCCGCGAAGTTCCGATGTGCAAAGACCATCCTGGACCTGGGCCTACTTTTGCTGGAGTCCGGAGACGGTGTCACAGTTGCACGAAATCGCGGCGCCGCTCGATTGGGAACAGCTGACGAAGCAACTCACGGAGGACAGCGAAGACCTGGGGGCGACTTGCGTGTATGAAATCGCAAGCTACTGGCGAAGAGGCTGTGAGCAGGCGGTCAAAAACGGCCAGGGCATCATGCTCGTAGTTTACTGCTGATCGACAAACGTTGAACCTCCATCGCCCGGAAGCAATCCGGGTGATGGAAGTTGAAGACTTACCGCGAGTCAGCAATCCCCGGAAGAATCACGACTTCGGCGGAGCCTTGGCGTTCCGCCGGCGCGGAGCATCCAGGTAGCGATAGCCCGAGTTCGGATTGTCCTGGTCGAAGGCGAAGGCATCGCGGTTCTTGAGGAAGTGCTTCACGTACGCGATCGGGATTGCGAAGTTGAGTCCTTCGCCGCCGAGCAGCTTCATGTTGGTCACGCCGATCACCTGCCCGCGATTGTCGAACAGCGGCCCGCCGCTGTTGCCCGGATTGATCTGCGTCGTCGTCTGGATATAGACGATCCCTTCGAAATCGCGGTTCTTCGTGCTGACGATTCCCTGCGAAACCGAACGTTCCAGTCCGAGCGGATTGCCGATCGCGAACACTTCGTCCCCTTCGCGGATCGGGGCCGACTCATCCGACAGGAACACCGTCGTGAACTTGAAGTCCTTCTGTTCCGGGATCTGCAGCAGCGCCAGGTCGAAGAACGGATTCAGCGCGATGATCTTCACATCCTCGATCTTGCGGCGTTCAAAATCGCCGGTCTTGTTCTTGTGGAACAGGACGCAGGAAATGCGGGTTTCCTTCTCGACGACGTGATAGTTCGTCACGCAGTAACCGCGGTCGTTGATGATGAAACCGCTCCCGAGCCCTCCCGGCGTCTGGACGAGCACCACCCCCTCGCCAAACTGCTCGGCCAGCTCCTTGACGGTCTTCACCGGCAGCTTCGCTGTGCTGAACACGTCGTTCTTCTCGATCTGCGTCGGCTCACGCTCGGCCGCCGAATCGTGACGGGAAAGAATCCGGTCCAGCGGAATTCGAACCACGTCAACGCCGACGTCGACATACACCTCGCGGTCGGTCTCCTTGAGCACCTGCCCTTCGATTTTCTGGCCGGACTTCAGCTCGACAACCTCCGCACGGGCAGACGTTGTGAACGCCAGGACGGCGAGGGCTGACAGGGAACGGAACGCGATGTTCATGGTGTGTGTGATTCTCGAGAGAGCGTTCTTCAGGAGGCGGACGCGGCCCCCGGCACGCTGTTCAATTCGATCCCGTGCGGAAGATCATGTGGCACTCGTTGCACGTGTTGTTGATCTTCCCGATCGCCGCGGAATACGCGTCAAAATTCTCGCTGCCGGCCGCGTCGATCGCCGCCTTCTGGTCCGCCAGCATCGTCTGCACATACCCCGCATAGCGCGGGTCGTCGGCCTGATCGTAACTGGGGTCGGCCATCACGGTCATCATGAGATTCATGATCGCCAGGTCCCCCAGCACCTTGTCTTTCTCTTCCTTCAGGCGCGCGGCTGTGTTCACGTTCGATTTGACCGCCTCGTACTTGGCGTTCAGCTTCGCCATCAGCGCCGCCCGGTCCGCCACTTCCGCCAGCGGAACGTCGTCCTTCGCCGTTCCCGTCGGCGATTCCCCATCCAGCAGGCGTTTCACATCTTCAAACGGCGTCTTCGTGGCGTTGAAAGGCTTGCTGCCGCTTCCTTCCGCCTTCACCGAGATCTGATAGCCCAGGTCGCGAATGAAATTGGCCTTGTCCTTCCAGTTCACCTCACCCGGATGCTTCGCGACGACAGATCCGATGGCGGCGAGGAGTGCCCCATCCTGCCCGATAACGGCCGTGTTCTTGTTGAAGTCCCCCACCTTCAGCAGGTTCTTCTCGAGCCGGACACGGATCTGTTTGACCTCGTCGACGATGGCCGCCATCGGAGCAAGCTGCTGCCAGTCGACAGCCCCCCCGCCGGTCGACGGAGTCGCAGCGGGCATCGGTGCGGGAGCAGCAGCAGGGGCCGCGGAGGAGGGAGTCGCAGAGGTCGAAACCGCCGCGATGACCGTCGAATCGGCAGCCACGGTCAGCGGCTGGTCATAGAAGACGTCGTAGGGAATGTTCCCGATCCACTTCGTCTCGGGATGGGCCGGGTCGACCGCGGCGGTTGCCGTCGCAGGAGCGGCCGCCGGAGTGGCGGATTGACTCGCCGGCGCCGCGGGAGCTGTGGCAGCCGGTTCGGATTTCTGACATCCCTCGAGCGCCGACAGGGGCGCGAGCAACATCAACGGTGCAACGAATCTCCGCATCGGCGCTCCGGTGGATTCATCCGGGACAGTTCAGTGTCCCCGGATTATCGGAGTGAAGGCGTGAGGGTGCAACCGGGAGAACCACGCTCAGGACTGCCGTGTGGAATCGATCGGCGTGCGAACGGGGGCCTTCAATTGTTCCCACGGGATCGGTTTGAGATGGCTGATCTGCCATCGCACCAACTCGGCAACCAGCTGGCTGGCCAGGTAAACGGTGCAGACTAAGGCCACGATGAATCCCAGATAGGCGTACGGGGTCAGGCGGAACGCGTACCCGATGGCCGAAAGCCCCAAACCCCCGATCAGTGTGAGCCCAATGGTCAGCAGTCTCAGCAGCTTGACCTGGAATTCCGTCATCGCACGTTCGCCCGTTGGGTGATCAAGAACAGCCAGTCATCTTAGAAACATCGTAACCCGAAAAGACTCACGAAGGTGCTGCGAATTTCCCGCGAGCTCCTTCGTGAGCCTGATCCCACTCAATTTGTCGACGGCGCAGCGAGCTTTGCCCGGTTGTCGAGGCTGGCCGGGCCGGTGCCATTGGCCATGAAGAACAGCATGGTTCCGAACAGCCCCGTGTTTTTCAGGAACTGGATCATCTGTTGCTGCTGGTCCTGGCCGGTGAAGTTCCAGAAATCGTGGAAATAGTAGGTCGCGGCCACGAGGAAGATGGCAAGCAGGCCGGCGCCGAAGCGGGCCTTGAAGCCGGTGATCACGGACAGGCTGCCGACAATCAGGAACACGATCGCCCCGGCCAGGAGGATCTGAGGTGCGGGAACGCCTTCTCCTTCCATGTATTTCACGACGCCGGAGTAGTTCGGGATTTTGTTGCCGACGGCGCTCATCAGGAAGATGGCGGTGATCATCAGGCGGGCGACGACGGTCAGGGCTGCGTTCATGGATTTGTCTCGTTTTAAATGGTGAGTCAAAAAAGAAGCCCGGCCTCTCTGGAGAAGCCGGGCTTCGCGGGTTACGCAAGGTCGAACAGCATCACTTCGGCGTCCGTGGTCGCTTCGATCGTCAGCGAAGTTTCGTTGGCGATGGCGGCGCCGTCGCTCGTCTCGAGCGGCTGGCCGTTCAGCGTCACGCTTCCACGCAGGACCTGCAGCCACGCGTACCGGCCGGCCGCGACCGGCCGGGTCACGGACTGACCCTGGTCGATCGTGGCGAGGTACACGCGGGCGTCGGTATGGATCAGCAGCGAACCCTCGGCCTGGTCGCGCGAGGCGACAAGCCGCAGTTCGTTGTGCCGTCCTTCGTCCGGGAATCGCTTCTGCTCGTAGCTGGGCGTGATGCCGTCTTTTTCCGGCAGTAGCCAGATCTGATACAGGTGGACGGGTTCATCCTTCGAGGGGTTGAACTCGCTGTGGGTGATTCCCGTTCCGGCCGACATCCGCTGGAATTCGCCGGGGCGCAGCACTTCGCCGTTGCCCATGGAGTCCCTGTGCTCGAGAGCTCCCTCGAGGACGTAGGTGACGATTTCCATGTTGTCGTGCGGGTGGGTGCCGAACCCCTTGCCAGGGGACACGAAGTCCTCGTTCATGACGCGCAGGGCACGGAACTGCATGTGCTGCGGGTCGTAGTACGAGCCGAACGAAAACGTGTGGTTTGCGTTGAGCCAGCCGTGGTTCTTGTGTCCGCGGGCCTGGGCAGGGCGTCTGGTGATCATCGTCATTCTCCAGAGAGGCGAATGTGGATGACATGTGTTTAGTTTACATGTCATGTATGTGTTCAAAATAGACTACTCGTCCAGTTCCGTATTCTTACGGGCTTTTTCCAGCAGCCGGCTCAATTCCCTCAGTTCGCTCTTCGTCAGGTGCCCCAGAAGCCTCTCGTTCAGCTTGAGAACCGGCTCGTCCATGGTCGCCAGGAGTTCCAGCGCCTTGCGCGTCGGCTCGACGAAAATCACCCGCCGGTCATCCGTGCTCCGTCGGCGAACGATCAGTTCCTGCTTCTCCAGGCGATCAAGCAATCCCGTCATCGCAGGGACCACCTGCAGCATGCGTTCGGTGATTTCCGCACACGGCATCGGACGCCCTTCGCCGCGCAGGATCCGCAGGACATTGTACTGCGAGCTGGTCAGTCCGTACTCGCGGAACAGTCGTCCGAAGCGGTTCTGGAACTGGTCGCTCGTACGAACGATGTTCAGGTTGGCCTCCTCTTCGGCCGAGTCGAACGGTCGTTTCTTGCGAAGTTCGTGCTGGAGCTGGCTGGGTGACATTCCGGATTCCAGGGAAGGCTAAGAGATAGTTTACGTGTCACTAATTGTTGTGTCCATGAATTGGCGGCGGATTTCCTGGAGCCCCGCCGCGGCCGCTTGAAATCACGACTGCCCCGGTCGTAGAAACCGGATATGCGACTGTCACGTAAATCCGATTACGCTCTCCGGGCCCTCGTCACGCTCGCCGAACAGCCCGGGCGAACCATCTCCATTCGCGAACTCGCCGAAGTCAACGACGTCCCCCGACGGTTCCTCGAGCACATCATGCTCGAAATGAAATCCAAAGGAATCGTCCGCAGCATCCCCGGACGCATCGGCGGCTTCGAACTCGCCATGCCCCCCGAGCAGGTCACCATGGGGCGGATCGTGAGGCTGTTCGACGAAATGCTGGCCCCGATTCCGTGCGTCTCCGGCACCCACTACGAGCCCTGCACCCAGGAAAACCGCTGCCGGTTCCGACGAGTGCTCCTCGATATCCGCAACTACACTGCCCGCCGCATGGAGGAGGCCAGCCTCGCGACGTTGATCGCGATGCAGCCCGTGGCGAAGAAGGAAGTGTTCGGGGAGTACCTGGAAGGGGCGGGGATCTGAACTCGCTGCCCCAGCAGCGGGATTTAAGCCCGCCGCTCCACAACGGATCGCCAAGCGGCAGCATCTTCACCATCCAGACGCAGCGTCAGGCACTTGGCACTGCCGCCCGCCTTGATGAATTCATCGAGCGGCGTGGCGTGAGCAGTGTAACCAACCCCCTTGAGCTTCGTTTCCAGATCAGGACACCCGGAGTTCAGTGCGACGTGCTGCCCGACGACAACGGCGTTGCAGGCAAAACGCGCCGCCTCGTTGTCAGTCACTTCGATTAACTTCGGCACACACGCGGTGATCGCCTTTTGGCCGTATTCATCGAAGGCCGGCGGATACCAGATGGCCGTCGAAGCATTCAGCGGACAAAAACACGTGTCGAGGTGGTAGTACCGCGTGTTGACGAGCTGCACAGGCAGAACCGCGCAGCCAAGCTGGCCGCCGAGCCATTGATGGACGGTCGCGTCGCTGCGGACGAGATAACCCGCCACGAGCGTTTCGCCGACGAACAACGCGTCACCCGCCCCTTCAAAGTCGCCGGGCGTGACTTCCTTCGCAGAGAAACCGTTCGCCTGAAACCACGCCGCATCGATCGGCGTCTCACGCTGGCGTTCGGGATAGCGGAAGCGTGAGAGATAGACCGTGTCGCGAAACACGAGGCCGGCGTTGGCGGTGAACACAAGGTCCGGCAATCCGGGAACTGGCTCGAGCAGTTTGATGTCGGCGCCCAGCGACTCAAGGAGCGATTTCAGGCCCTGCCACTGCTGCCTCGCGAACTCGGCATCGCTCTTGTGGCTGCGGCTCATCCACGGATTGATCTCGTACTCGATCCCGTAGTGATCGGGCGGGCACATGAGGATCGTGGGAGAAGTGAGCGAGCGCATGAGGGACTGGCAGGCGGGGGCCTGCCCTAGGATTTCTTGAGTTCGTCGACAAGGACCCGGAGGAAAGGCTCGGCGTCGGTGACAACCCCCACCGTCTGAAACGTTCCCCGGTCCGCCAGCTTCGTGACCGTCGCCGGGTTGATGTCGACGCAGACCACCTTCACCCGGGCTGGCAGCAGGTTGCCGACTGCAATCGAGTGCAGCGTCGTGGCGATCATCAGGCAGAACGTCACTCCCTGGCAGAGCTCCCTCATCTTCGCCTGGGCGGCGAGGGAATCGGTGATCACGTCCGGCAGCGGACCGTCATCGCGGATGCTGCCGGCCAGCACGTAGGGAATGTCCTTCTTCACGCACTGGTACATGATGCCCGCTTTCAGCACCCCCTCGTCGACCGCATTCCTGATGCTCCCCAGCCGCCGGATGCGATTGATCGAACGGAGATGATGTTCGTGGCCTTCCTCAGTGCCGCCACCGTGGCTCATCGAGATGCCCAGGCTCGTGCCGTAGAACGTCTGCTCGATGTCATGCGTCGCCAGCGCGTTACCGGCGAACAGCACGTGGACATAGTCCTGCTCAATCATCCATGAAAACAGATCGCGGCTGCCGGTGTGGACCACGGCCGGGCCGGCGACGACGAGGATCCGGCCGTTGCCGTCGCGGGCAGCCTTCATCGCGGCCGCAATCTCGCGGACGGTGACATTCTTCGGTTTCTCACTCGAAACCGTGCTGTTCATGAATCCGAAGGCTTCGTGCTGTTCGCGTCCGCGCTCGGTCGGATGGACTCTCGTCCCCTGCCGGCCAATGACGACGAGTTCGCCCCGTTTCACGTCCGCCATCGGCACGCAGCGGGCCGATCTGTGATCGGGAGCCACGACGACCCCGCAGTCCATTTCCTGCTGATCGACCTGGATCCACTGGCCGTCGATGCGGACTTCCGACTCTTCGTTGGTCGAGCAATAGAAGCCTTCCGGGAAGGCGCCATTCATGTCGCTCGCTTCCAGGCGGCAATCCGACGGATGGACCGGCACCCCGCCGTGGTGTCCGACGGCTTTCAGGACCTCTTCCAGCTTGCCGGCGGAGGGAGCGGAGATCGTCAGGCGGGCGTAGCTCGGGTCTTTGCGGCTGTGCCCGATCCGCACGTCATGGATCTGGAACTCCCCTCCCAGGGAGATGATCTGGTCGAGGATCTTGGGAAGCAGCAGGCTGTCGATGATATGGCCCGAGACCTCAACCTCTTCGCTGTGCGGGTGCTGACTCATGGGATGTCCCTTCCGTGAAGTCCGAGCGACGAATTACTCTCCACGTCTCCGGAATGACTCCGGCTTCGACCTCTGCCAGATATCGCTGAATGCTGCCAATTGGACTGATCGGTGCCGGTGCGGAGTGGGACGCCGTCTGGTGTCCCGCCTTCAGCCTCGTGTCGCGCCTGGTGGTCAAATCATTTTATGACCCGATCGGCGTTCGCGGCGAGAGGGTCGCGGAATCGCATGACTGGCCCGGCGCCTCGGGAGTCCGGCAGCTGCTGATGCCCCCCCGACTCAAGGGAGTCGTTGTCCTCGATGCCGGCTGGCTGGGGAACTGGGTCGTCCAGCAGGCGGATCAACAGCGGATTCCCGTGCTCGTTTCTCCACGAGAGTCTTCAGTTGAGCTGCTCGGGCAGGCGTTCCACAACGCGACGGGCGAAACACTGATTCAGCCCGAGCTTCGGCGACGCTATACGCCCGCGACGATGCGGGTCCGGGAACTGACTGCGACACGTCTCGGGGCCATCCGGTCGCTGTCCATCGAATTACCTTCAGCCAGTCCTTTGACCGTTTCCCAATGGGCCGAGGCGATCGACTGGTGCCGCTTCGTCGTACAGTCGGGCGTGATTCGCAGCGAGTTTTTCCCCGAGCAACAGGTGCTCCGAGTAGCGTTCCGAAAGCAGTACGACGAGAAACCGGTCGAAGCGGCGCTCTCGTGGTCCAGAACTGAGGCGCCGCCCCTGTACCCAGCCGATTTTTCCGCAGAACTGATCTGCCAGAACGGGGTCGCCATCGTCACCGGCGGTCGGCGCGTGCGCTGGAAGGCGGAGGAAGACGAAGGGGACGAAGAACTCTCTGATGATCGGTCGAGCGCCATGGTGCAGCTCGACCTCTTCGCACGGCGTCTGGCCGGCGGCCTCGTGCCCGTCCCTTCGCTCGAAGATGTCGCAGTTGCGGTGAACGCCGCACGGACTGCGATCGGATAACCGGGGCGTTCCCGCCCGTCGCCTGCGGCTCGCCCTACATGATGCTGAAGTAGTTCTCGACAGCCTGGTCGAGCGCCTCTTCCGTCACGACCCGGGGGAGTTCGTGCAGGGTGCAGCGATTCTCCATCTGCCGCAGCAGGTCGCGCGGATGGCAGAACCTCAGGGACCTGCCGATGGGGCGGTAATACTTCGCCAGCAGGTATTCGAGAGCAGCGGGGCTGCACTCAAATCTCAGCTTCGCGGCGCTCTCCAGGAAGAGCTTGTTGAACTCGACTTCGGTCGGATCCTTGACCTCAATTTTGTACGGGATACGGCGAAGGAAGGCCTCTTCGACGAGGTCCTTCGGCTCCATATTGGTTGAGAACACCACCAGCTGGTCGAAGGGCGTCTGGATGGTGCGGCCGCTTTCGAGGTGCAGGAAGTCATGCCGCTGTTCCAGCGGCACGATCCAGCGGTTCAGCAGTTCATCAACCGGCATCCGCTGGCGGCCGAAGTCGTCGATCAGCAGCATCCCGCAGTTCGCCTTCAGCTGCAGCGGCGCTTCGCCGATCCCCGTGTTGCGGATGTAGTTGACCTCAAGGTTCTCCATGCGGAGTTCACCGCCGGCGATCACCGTCGGCCGACGGATGCAGACCCAGCGCGCGTCGTACGTTTCGTTCACGACCGAGTCGTCGAGCCGGATTGCCTCATGCCGGTTGGGATCGAACAGGCGGATGATTTCTCCCTGCGCCGTCAGCGCCCGCGGGATCCAGATGTTGTCGCCGTACGACTTCGTGATCCGTTCGGCGATGCTCGTCTTGCCGTTGCCCGCGTTACCGAAGAGGAACATGCCGCGGCCGGAGTGGATCGCCTGTCCGATATTGCTGAGCAGCCGCTCCGGGATTTCGAGGTCGAAGAACGCCTTGCGGATCGAATCCAGCGAAGGCCGCTGGCGGGCAATCGATTGCGCGGCGACGCTGGCGGCATACTGCTGCAGCGGAACCGGCGCGGTTCCGAAGTACGTGCAGGCCTGGGAGAGTTCGCGGCCGCGCTCGCGGCCAAGATCGGTCAGTTCATAGACGTAATCGCCCGCGTTGACGGTCGATTTGTAGGCAACCAGCCGGTCCGCCTTCATCTGCCGCAGCACTGGCTCGATCACCGCGAGCCTGAGCCCCAGTTGCTCGGACAGCCGGAACCCCGCCTCCATCGAGCGGTGGAACAGCTTCTTCAGAATCAGCGAACTGATTTCGGATTCCAGCAGACCCGCCTCGGCCAGCGATTTCGGAGGCTTCGGGATGAAGCCCATCGCTTCTCGGACGATCGGCTTCGGCGGACCGGGTTGAGACATCCGCGGAGCCGCCGCCGCCTGTCCGGGCGCGGGTGTTCCGGGGGGCTTCGACGAAACGCCCAGCAGGGCGGAGTCGGTGACTGATGCGTTCTTCACCAGTCGCATCAGGATGGAATCGGCGCTGGCCGGAGTCGGAGTCATGGATTTGGGCACAAAGGGAACGAGCCGTGTCGCCAACCCCAAACTCTTGGTCATGCGCGGAACGATGAGTGGCGAATTGGCATCACGTCCGAAACTCCAAACGCAATCACATGGCGAACTATGATGCCTGTGCGGATTATGCGGCCCACGACGCCTCGTGTCGGGGCGGTGTTGGTCGGGTTCGGGCTACTCGTTGAGCTTTGACCAATCGAGCCCTTCCGACACCACGCGCACTTCGCTCCCCTTGCCCGACGGCTTGATGAAGATCGTGAGCTTCGCGTCCCCCGACTTGCGACGCAGGATCGTCGAGTTCGGATTCACGAGTTCCGCCCCGTCGACCTGCCAGCCTGCGGCCGACAGCTCTTTCTGCATCTGGGCGGCCAGGCCGGCGACGCCTGTCGAACTCTTGAAGTTCAGCATCTGGACGATCTTCTTGTACTCAACGTCCGAAGCGTTCTTGAGAAACGGGAGATCGGCAACAGAGAGCGATGCCGTCGCTGCCGGTTTGCCCTTGGCGGGCGCTGCGGCGACAGGTTTGCCCTGCGGATTTGTCGGCATCGCGCCCGTCGGGCCGGGCTTCATCGGAGACTCCGTGGCTGGCTTCACGACCGGACGGCTGAAGGGAGCGGCGAACGTCATCTCGACCTCCCACTTCTGGCCGAACGCGTCCTGCTCGCCGTCAGTGGTGATCTTGCCGCTGACGTGAACGTCGTCCGCTTCGAACTCGTCTGTCCTGATCCTGCCGGTCGAACTGAACGCCCCCTTGGTGTGGGCCGCATGCGCGACCTGGCAACCGAAGATGGAACCATCCTCGTGCATCGACAGGATGAGCGCGCTGCCGTAGCGGCCGAACGACGCGTTGAACTCGGCCTTGGGATCTTTCGTGTGATCCTTCTCGGTGAAGAGCAGGGCGATCGAAGGCTTGTCGGCAAACGGCTCGCCAGGACGCGCCGAGACGAAGGCAAGATTGGCTTTCCTGCCGTTCCCGATGAAGACGCCGCTGGCCATCGCCTTCACTGGCGTCGCGGGGGAGGCCGAAGGTTTCGGGGTCGAATCGAGACCAAACGCCGTCTGGAACTTGAACTCGAACGCCCGCTGAAACGGGCCTTCCTCGTTCTTCTCGAGCCTGACCTCGCCCGAAGCGATGCCGTCCTTGAGTCGCGACTCGCCTGCGACCGCGCTGCCGCTGACGCCGAAGTTGCCCCCGTTCGCCGCTCCCATGGCGTACATCGGACGCCCGTCCTTGAACACCACTCTCACATACGGCTGGCTGAGCAGCAGGGTGCGATCATTTCCCTCATGCTCCGCCAGTTCCTTTTTGATCTCGGCGACCGGGATGCGGCGGTCGCTCGCCAGGACCGAGACCAGCTTTTCATCGCTTTCCACCGACTCGTAGGCGACCACGTATTTCAATGGGTAAGTCTTCCCCCCCACGAGCATCGAACCTTCGACGGGCAGCGACTTTTCGGCCCCATTCGTCGTCGGTGTGACGAAAAGGAGGGACGCCAGCAGACAGAGACCGCGGATTCTCATCGTGATTCCTCGAGAAAATGGACAACCCGTCGATACGCAGCAGCGCCGGCTTTTCTGCGCCCGCAGTCTTCTTTCAGCAAAGTGTCCGGGCCCGGTGATCTGCAAGAATATGGGATTCAGCAGGCGAGGAAAAACCGTTGAATTCGCCAAGTGCTTGCAGTGACGATGGTTGCGGTTTGTCGATGGCCTCCCGGATTGTTGCAAAATTTGTGGTCAAGGCCGTATACTGCTGAATTCTCATTGGACGCGCGGGCCAGGATCCTGCTGCGTCCCGGTGCTTTGTCGGATCGAAATCGAGCCCGTTTGCGGGCTGCAGCGTCGTCCGGCAGATGAGATCGCGAGGAGCGAGTTTGATGAGCACTGTTCCGACGACCACACAATCAAAGGTCCCTCCGCTGTCCGCCACACCTGTTGATGTCAACGCCACTCTGCGTGGTCCTGTCTTCGGTCACGATGAGATCCGCCGGATGCTGAGCAGCATTGCCGGCCCCGCCTCGGGTGAACTCCGTCGCACCGTCGAGGCCATGCAGTCTGAAGTCGCCGGCAACCCGACGCTGAAGGTCCGTGTCGGCATCGGCCAGTTCTACCTCGGCAAGCCCCAGCAGGCCGTCGAACTGCTCGCCGACTGCAAGGACGGCCTCGGCCGTTTCTATGCCGGTCAGGCCTATTCCACGATGGAAGAGCATGACAAGGCGGCCGAGCAGTTCGAAGAAGCCGCGAAGCTCGGATACCGCCCGATCGAATCCCGTCTCCGGAAGGCCGGCGAGTATCGCCTCCAGGGCAACCTCGATGAGGCCGAGAAGCTGATCCGCAGCACCGGCGCCGAAGGTGCCCGCCTGGCCGAATACTCCTACCAGATGGGCTGCATCCTGTTCGACCGGGGTGACAGCTACGGCGCGATCGAATACTTCGAACGCTCCGTCGACATGGATCCGCACGACAGCCGCGCGCTGTTCTCGCTCGCCGTCCAGGCCAGCCGTCACGGCAACGACGAAGAAGCGATCCGGCTCTATGAACGCTGCCTGTCGAAGCCCCCGTACTACGTCGGCGCGCTCCTGAACCTCGGCCTGCTGTACGAGGACAAGGAAAACTACTCGGCCGCGCAGTACTGCTTCGAACGCGTCCTCCGCCACGACCCGACGAACCAGCGGGCACTCCTGTATCTCAAGGACATCGAAGCCACCAGCTCGATGTACTACGACGAAGACACCCTCAAGCAGCAGCAGAAGCTTGAGCAGCTGCTCAATCGGCCGGTCACCGACTTTGAACTTTCCGTTCGCAGCCGGAACTGCCTGCAGAGCATGGATATCCGCAGCCTGGGCGACCTGACCCGCATCAGCGAGCAGGAACTGCTCTCAGGCAAGAACTTCGGCGAAACGTCGCTCAACGAAGTTCGCGAGCTCATGCGGCAGCACAACCTCGTCGTCGGCCAGAACTTGCACCAGAAGGCCCGCGGCGATGCCGCAGCTCCCGCCCGCGACATGTCGCCGGAAGAGCAGGCTATGCTCTCGATGACGATCGCCGACATGCAGTTCTCGGTGCGCAGCCGCAAGTGCATGGCTCGCCTCGGAATCACCACCGTCGGCGAACTCATCCAGCACACGCCGGACGAACTCCTGTCGGCGAAGAACTTCGGCGTCACGTCGCTGAACGAGATTCGTGCGAAGCTCTCCGAACACGGCATCAAGCTGCGGAACGACTGATTCCCGCCGCGTCTTGCCCAAAAATAAACGCCCGCGTCCATCTGGACGCGGGCGTTTTTTGTCGTCGCACGGCAGCCCGAAGGCCCCCCGATTCGCTTCACCGATCACTTCGTGGAGTGCGCCGCGATATAGCGGCTCAGCAGGTCCATGTTCCTCGCGAATGTAGCACTCGAGATGATCGGCCGGTCCTCCTTCTTTCCGGGGTGATACTTCAACCGTCCCGTTTCGACCCACGCCCCGCGGTGATCCAGCGATGCAATGACCCGCTGCACTTCGTCGGCCGAGGGGGGAGAGGTTCTTTCACTGCGGCCCCACAGCCGCGCCTTTTCCTGTTCCAGCGCGGCCGGCTTCGCCGTCGAGAGTTTCTCGAATCGTTTCCGAAGCGATTCCAGCTTGCTGGAGACCTTGAAGCCGTAGTGAGTCGGGAGATCGGAATCGTCCTTGGTCAGGACGTACTCGCGGGTGAAGTACAGCGGCTCGTTTGTCTTCAGCTCGTAGAAGCGGGCCAGCTGGCCGTCCGAGAGTTTTGATCGTTCCAGGTAGTTGAGAGCCGGTTCGATGGCCGCGAGAAATGTCCGGTCGCCGGTTTCGACGTACACGTCCATCAGCATGGCGATGACGTTCTGCGATTCGCTTCCGCTCACCGCCGGGGGCTCAAACTTGCGGGCCCAGACTGGCTCAAAATCGTAGTTGTACTGCTGCGCCCAGGCCGGTTGAGGCTCGGGCATCTGCGCCGCGAGCAGGAACCCAGCCCCCTTCAGTGCGGCCGATCGATAGGCAGGCTGGCCATAAATCTCTGAGGCCTGGAAAAGCGTTTCGATGACGTCCACCTGGGAGTTGTCATTCAGCGTCGGGAAATCCCAGTAGTCTCCTCCCGGGTACTGGCGCGGCCAATCGGCCGGGTAGCGGGCTCTCGCGACCTTCGTCACGGTCTGGTCCACCGGGGCCTTGTATCCCTGTGGCCAGCCGCCATGAGCAAACTGGGCGGTGAGCACGCTGGAGAGCGCTCGTTCCACAGCCGCGTGGACGCGCGCGTCCTTGAAGCCGGTCGAGCGGTCGTAGCGCATCAGGAACTTGAGGGCCGCCTGCGTCTTGTCGTCATCGAACGTCGAGTAATTCCGCGCGTTCTTCTTCTGGTTTTTGCCCGTGATGAACGCATAGTTCTTCCGCTTGTCCGGGGCGAAATCGATCCAGCCGTTCCACGCACCGCTCTGAAACTGTCCTTCCAACAGGCAATACGCGGCATCCTTCGCCGCGACGAGGAGCCTTTCGTCCCCCGTTCGTTCGTAAGCCTTCAGGAACGTGAGCCCGACCGTCGGTGTCCCCGGCGGTTGAACCCAGACGGTTTCCAGATCGGTAACGCTTTCGCCTTCGCGGAGGGAAAGATCGGCGCTGTACTGATAGACGTAACCGCCGTGCGCGGCGACCTTTTCGTGATAGAACGCCCCGGCTCGGGAAACGGCGTCTCGCGCCTGTGTCGCCAGGGGATCGCCGCCATTCAGGGGCGAGGTGAATACGGCGACGGCCGTCAGGAGACTGCCCAACATGCTCCACAGTCGAATCGCGGACATCACCCATTCTCCAGCCGCAAAGGACCACTTCGGGGGCGGCCTCGCCTTGGAATCCCGGAACCGTCCGTGGCCACATCGGACGCGATCTTTACTAGCGTACGCGCCGCGGGGCTGGATTTCGACGACACGTCCGATTCAGGCGGCAAGGTCGTCAGCATCGGCAGAAGACGGGTTTCCAGAAGTCCCTGCCCCGTCTCCGCAGGGCCGCCGACTTGTAGAATGAATCCAGCCAGTCCAGGTGGGGCTTGAACTCGGTTCCGGCGGTCTCCAAACTCGAACCGATATCAGGTGCAGAGGCTGGACACGGAGTGCCATTTCTCACGGTGCACCAGCGGGCAAGGCCAACGATGAATTCGCTCATGACTTCGCGCTTCAAGGTCAGAGAACTGCTGTCCCGTCTTCGCGGCCGGTCCCCGCGGAGGATGGGCCCGTCACTTCCTCTCACGCAGGTGCTGGAAACCCGCGTCCTGCCCGCCGGCAATGTCACCGTGCGGATGACTGCCGATGCGCTCCTGATCAACGGCGACTCCAGCAATAACGACGTCTCGATCATCGTCGAGGACGGCGCCCTCGTCGTGCGCGGCCTGAACGACACGACGATCAACGGCGAAGAAGACGATTTCATCATCACCGAAGAGGGCGAAACCTTCGAGGGCCGCGTGGTCGTGCGACTCCGAAACGGAAACGACACGTTCTCGATTGGCGACGATGTCGTGATCAACGGCAGCCTCCTGGTGGACGACCTCCTCGGCAACGATCGCGTGGCGATCGACGCGGCGTCCATCAACGGCGGAATGCGGATTTCGACCCACTATGGCGACGACGGCATCCGGCTGAACGGAACCCGGATCTCCGGGGCCGCGTATCTGTACGCCGGCTTTGGCGACGACCTCGTCGTGCTCGACAACGTCACGGCGTCTGCCTTCTTCAAGATCTCGATGGGCCCGGGCGACGACGGCCTCGACACCGACGGCAACACGTTCGACGGCCGCTTCGTCGTCAAGCTGGGCTACGGATCGGATGACGCGAACTTCGACGGCGACAGCATCGATGAGGCATGGATCCTGCGCGCCCGTTCGGGAGAAGACGCGGTTCGCGCGAGCAACATGACCGTCGAAGGCTTCACGCTCCTGAGAAGCAGCCGCGGTGACGACAACTTCCTGCTGGAAGGCGACAACGAGTTCACCGGACGGATCATCGCCTGGCTCGGCGGCGGCAAGAACAATCTGGAAATCTCCGACGAGACCGTGACCACGGGCGGCGTGACGGAACGCAACGTCCACGGCGACGAAGTCGACGCGTCGGTCTTCTCGACGCGATTCGATGCCGCCTCGTCAGGCCTTCTGGCACGCGCGGACGCGCTCCGGGCCGCAATCGACGGGGCGCTGACGGTCACGATCGACCCGATCGCCGGCACGACGCAGTCAAACGGTGTGCTGCTCACTCGCAACCAGCAGTTGACGATCACCGGAACCACGCATGCCGATGCGGTGGTGACAGTGGATGTCGATAACGATGGCTTCGACGACGGAACTGTGATCGCGAACAACGACGGCACGTTCTCGCTCGTCGTCACGCTTCTGAGCAACGCCACGAGCCCGGGCATCCAGACGGTCAAGATCCGGTCCACCTTCGCCGGCGCTACGGCCAACGCCGAACGCAAGATCGACGTCGTTCAGGGAACCGTCGTGCGGTTCACGACATCGCTCGGCGCTTACGATGTGGAGCTGCTCGACACCGCCGCCCCGCAGACCGTCGCCAACTTCCTCAACTATCTCACCCGCTATACCGACTCGATCATCCACCGCTCGGAACGAACGGGCGCCAACTCGCCGTTCGTCGTCCAGGGAGGCGGCTTCGTCAATCCGCCCGACGTCGTGCCGATCACGACCAACGCCCCGGTCCCCAACGAGTTCAACGCGACGAACTCCAATGTTCGCGGAACGCTCGCCATGGCGCTCCCCTCCAACAATATCGACGGCGGAACGAGCCAGTGGTTCATCAACATGGGCGACAACAGTTCGCTGAACCAGGGCAAATACACCGTGTTCGGCCGCGTGCTTGGTGAAGGCATGACGGTCGTCGATTCGATCCACAACCTCACCTCCTACAACCTGATTGGCCCGACCGGCGAATCGGCGCTCGCCAACGTGCCACTCCGGAACTACACGCCCTTCACGGAAGTGCTGGCCGGAACGGCTTCGGTCACAAATGGTTCCAAGACGGTGACCGGCGTGGGAACCAGCTTCCTGACCGACCTCCGCGTGGGCGAGGCCGTGAAGGTGGGCGACATCGTCGGCGTCGTGGCGTCGATCGAGAGCAATACCGGGTTCACGCTGGCCGTTGCAGCCGGTTCGACCGCCAGCTCGGTGCAGGTGAAGAAGAACGCCCTTCCGGCGGAAGCCAGCTACGTCACGATGAGTTCCGTCGCCACGCTCACCGTGTAATCGCGGGGAAGGCGTTCGAAACGCGGCCTGTCGGAGACCGAAGCTCGAAGACGGCCCGGTTTGCAGTTACCCTTTGAGTATGGGTGACTGTCACGCCCGGCCTGGTGTCCTTCGAGTTGAGTTTGTCGCATGGGTGCTCCGTCCGCTGCCGCCGTTCTGGAACGTCACTTCCTCGAACTGCGATGCACGCTGCTCGACATGGCAGCGGCCTTCGATCGCATGGAACGGGCGGGCGGGTTCGCGGCCGTCGCCAGCGATCCCCGGCTGGCCAAGCTGCATGAAGGTCTGAAGATTCTCCAGTCCTCAGGCGACGACCGGGCCGAGCGCATCCAAC
Source organism: Caulifigura coniformis (assembly GCF_007745175.1). Classification (GTDB taxonomy): domain Bacteria; phylum Planctomycetota; class Planctomycetia; order Planctomycetales; family Planctomycetaceae; genus Caulifigura; species Caulifigura coniformis. The sequence goes on from NZ_CP036271.1 coordinate 5,397,009, forward strand.
TGCTCTTCAGCGACCCGTACGTCGAAGGCTGGAAGCAGAAGTAGGGCCGGCTATGCCGGCCGCGGCAACTCGTCGATCCTACTCCAGCAGATCCGCCCTGCGCTCCTGCGTCCGCTTCAAACTCTGCTCCGCCCTCCACTTCGCAATCAGCTGGTGATTCCCGCTCAGCAGCACGTCCGGAACCGTCATCCCGCGGAACTCACGCGGACGCGTGTACTGCGGGTACTCCAGCAGCTGCTCTGAGGAGAACGAGTCGTACTTCGCGCTCGTTTCGTCCCCCAGCACTCCCGGGATCAGCCGGATCACCGAATCGATGATCAGCATCGCCGGCACTTCGCCGCCGTTGCAGATGAAGTCCCCGACGGAGATTTCCAGCGGCCTCAGCCCCTCCATGATCCGGTGGTCGAATCCCTCGTACCGGCCGCACAGCAGCAGCAGCCGCTGCTCCTGGGAAAGCTCGGTCACCAGGTTCTGGTCGAGTCGTCGACCCGCCGGAGTCAGCACGATCAATCTCCCTGGAGCCGCCCCCTGTGCCTGCACATGTTCCACGCAGTCGAACACCGGCTCACAGCGGATCAGCATCCCGGGCCCGCCGCCGTACGGCGGCTCATCGACGGAACTGTGCTTTCCCGGGGCCCAGTCGCGGAAGTTCCAGGTGTTGATTTCGACGAGCCCTGCGTCGATCGCTTTCTTGAGCAGGCTCTGCTGGAGATAGCTGTCGAACAGGTTCGGAAAGATCGAGAGAACGTCGAAACGCATCGGAGAAGCCCGGCTTCTGGAAACGGCCGTGGCGATTGAGTTTGGAACCGCGCCCCGCACTGGAGCGGAAAAGCCGGGCTTCTTGCGGTGCTACTGCTGCTTGCCCTTGGTCAGTCGCATGAATGCCGTTTCGAGGTTGATTTCTTCCTCGTGGAAGCCGGTCAGGGCGAACCCGGCGTCGATCAGCGCCTTTGGCAGGAACGAATAGTCCTCGACGCTCTTCCTCAGCGTCACGTCGATTCGCGGACCCTGCATCGAAACATTCTCCACGTCGCCATGCTGCTGGATCAGGGCGGCCGCCGCTTCAGGCCGCTCCTTTACATGGACGTGCACGATCAGCGATTCCCGCGACATCTTCATCACTTCGGTCACGTCCGCGTCGACCAGCATGATCCCCTTTTCGATCATCCCCACCCGCGTGCACACGTCCGACAGCTCGGGCAGGATGTGGCTCGAGACGATCACAGTCTTCTTCATCTCGCCCAGCCGCTTCAGCAGCTCGCGGATCTCGATGCGGGCCCGAGGGTCGAGGCCCGAAGCCGGCTCATCCAGCAGGAGCACCTGAGGATCGTGCAGCAGCGTCCGGGCGAGGCCGATGCGCTGCGTCTGGCCGCGCGAGAGCTGGCTGACCATCGCATCGCGTTTGAACGCCATGTCGACCAGTTCAAGCTTCTCTTCGCACACCTTCCGCCGTTGCGGCCCGTTGATGCGATACGTCGCCGCGAAAAACTCGAGGTATTCGAGGACCGTCATGTCGTCGTACACGCCGAACAGGTCGGGCATGTAGCCCACCATCCGCCGGATTTCCGCCGGGTTGGTGTAAATCGACTTCCCGTTGACGTAGCACTCGCCGTAATCGGGCGGGAGCAGCGTGGCGATCATCCGCATCGTCGTCGTCTTCCCCGACCCGTTCGGGCCAATGAAGCCGAAGACGTCCCCCTCCTTGAGGTTGAGCGTGATCTCGTTGGCGGCGATCAGGTTGCCGTATCGCTTGGTGAGCTGGCGAGTTTCAATCACGGAACTGAAGAAGGGAGAAGGCCGGACAACGTCTCACGAAACCGAATTGAGCTTGCAGAATAGCGGGGTGGGGGGCAGGGGCGTAGCGAGGGAACGCTCCTGAAGGCGCCCGGTCGTAATCGCGAGGCGCAGGCGAGATCGGGCGAATTCACGAACGACGTACGTTCCGCCGGCCCGCACTCCTCAAGGCGACTTCCCGTTCTCAGCGACCTTTCGTCCTCCCTCCGTCGCCATGCGTCGTTATCGGTAGCTCGATCGCAGCTGATCGCCGAGATGGAGCGCGGCGCGAAGTGGCTGATGGGTGGCAGGCGACGATGGCGCTTCCGACACAGGTTCCTCTTCGGCAACCCGCACGTCCCGGGAAAGCCGGGCAGGAATCGATTTCACGCGGCCTGCCGGTTCGTCGTCGATCAGCGACAGTCGCACCGAGGGAGCCCGCAGCGCCTGCGTCGGGGCATCCGGCGCAGTGCGGGTTGCCAGGTCGATGGAGGACCGGTTTGCCCCCGTCGCGGCGGGGGAGACGGACTCGACAGGGGCGAGGCTCCACGGACGCTCCGCCTGGCTGCCAGGAGCCGCAGCCACGGTGAAGCAGATCAGCGTGAGCATCAGGGCATGCAGGGCATCAATCGTCCGTAGCTTGCGATCACGTCGCTTGCCGTCCGGTCCATGCCGAAACTTCAGCATCAGCGCCGCGCCGACATCGTGACGTCTGGGCGAAAGCCGGTTCGGCTGCGTGAACTTCTTTTCGAACATGGCGGCCCCGGTACGCGCAATCACAGAGTGTTTCCAAAACGCTACGTCACTGTGGCGAATCGTCAACATGGACGGCCGGGCTGGCAGCGGAAACACGGCCGGCTGTGAGGGATGTAACAGACAGGCCTGCTTTAAGGGGCTCACTCGTCAGGCATGTCTCGGTCATCGTCCCTCGGGACCACGGCGCATGACGTCCAGAGCCACACGATTCCGGGAGCGATGGCCGCTGAGAACAGCCCGCAAACCGGTGCGACGACGACGAACGTGAAGATCGGGACGATGGCGGGCAGGCCGCAGACGGAACCGTGGCCATCGGCCTGGACGGAGGCGATGTAGGCGCCGAGATCATGCCACATCTTGATGGCCAGCGCTACGGGCCCGGCTGCTCCGATCGCAAACCCCCACAAGCAGACACGGAAACGCGACTGGGAACACGCTGTGGTGGAGCGTCGCACTTCCGCCTCCTACGCCACGACTTCCGTAATCGCCTTGGCAGAAGGCTCCGCAATCGGAATCGGCCGGCCGATGTTCGACATGTTCGTTTTCGCCGGGTCGAGGCCAAGAGCCATCGCCATCGTGGCGAACATGTCCTGCACGGTGACCGGCCGGTCCGCGACCGTCATCGCGTCCTCGGACGTCTTCCCCACAAACTGGCCTCCTTTGATCCCGCCCCCACAGAGCACGTTCGTCCACGCCACCGGGAAGTGATCGCGGCCCGTGCTCTCGTTGATCTTCGGAGTCCGGCCGAACTCACCCATCCAGACGACAAGCGTGCTGTCGAGGAGGCCGCGCTGCTCCAGGTCGGTCAGCAGAGTGCTCCACGCCGGATCGAGAACGCCGCACAGGTTCTTGACGGCGTTGAAGTTGTCGGCATGCGTATCCCAGCCGATGCCGCCGGCCCCTTCGGCGCTGTTGAGCGACACTTCGACGAACGGAACCCCGCGCTCGACTAGCCGCCGGGCGAGAAGGCACCCCTGTCCGAAGGCCGTGCGGCCATAGGCGTCCCGCAGCGACGCGTCTTCGTCGTCGAGGTTGAATGCCTTGACCCCCGTGGAGTTCATCAGCCGGACCGCCTTGGAATAAGCCGAATTCCGGCTCTCGGTCACGATCCCCGGATGGTCGGCGAGGAACCGGTCGTCGATCGACTGCAGCAGACCAATCCGCGAGTCGCCGCGGCTCTTTTCGACGCCGCGAGGCAGTTCAATGTTCCGCACCTGAAGCGCCGCCGCCGCGTCCGCCATCGCGCCCCCCGCTCCGTTCTCCCCGACGAACAGCGGAGCATACTGCGGGCCAAGAAATCCCGGGCCGAATGCCGCCGGGCTCAGGAATCGGTTGGGGGCGATGCTGACGAAGTTCGGGAGATCGGAACTGGTGTCTCCCAGTTCTTTGCTGAACAGCGATCCGAGGGTGGGATAGCGAATCGGCCCCTGGGGAAGACTGCCCGTGCGGACGAAGTGGGTTGCCCGGCTGTGATCTCCTTCTTTGGTGGTGATCGAACGCACGACCGCCACGTGTTTCATCTGCTGCGCGAGCTTCGGCAGGTTTTCGGCGATCTGCACACCGGCGACCGAGGTGTCGATCGCTTTCGTCGGGCCGCCGTTGGCGTGCCCCGGTTTGGGATCGAACGTGTCGATCTGGCTGGGGCCGCCGCTCATCCACAGCAGAATGCAGGCCCGCTTTCGGGTCGGAGAGGCGACGACCTGGTCGGCGAACGCCTTCAGCACCGAGGCCGAATTGAACGAGACGCCCGCGGCGGTTGCCGCTGCGATTCGGAGCCAGTCGCGCCGAGAAATTTCGGCCGGAACGCGCGCACTGCGAAGCATGTCAGGGACCCCACCGGGAAAGAACGGTTACCCCAGACACTGTTGTACGCCCGCAGCGGCCCGATCTGCGAGGGAAAAACGCGGAATTGAGAGAAACACGCCCGCGCGAAAAGAGAACCCGGCGACTGGGTCGCCGGGCTTTGAGAATTCACTGGCGACGCTGACAGCGTCGAGGCCGACGCAAGCTGCGTCGCCAGGGCGAACTAGCTGGCCGGAGCGGCAGCCGTCTTCTTCTTCGTCAGCTTCGACAGCCGCGACTTCGTGCGGGCCGCGGTGTTCTTGTGGATCAGGTGCTTCGCAGCAGCCTGATCGAGCTTCTTCGTGGCAACCTTCAGGGCGGCCTCGGCGTCAGCAGCGCCCGATTCAACGGCGGTGCGGGCCTTCTTCACGGCCGTTCGCAGGGCCGACCGCTGGGAGCGGTTCAAAAGCCGCCGCTTGGCACTCTTCCGCTGTTCCTTCTTGGCGCTCGCAGTATTGGGCATGGGTCTCGTCTAACTTCTGGCAGCGACGCTGAATGGGTTGAGGATCGTTTGATCGAATCGGGGAGTGTAGCTGCTGGCAGGCGATAACTCCAGTGAGTGATTGCCGTGATCAGGACTCGTCACTTTCTCAGGATGGGCCAATTCGTCGTCGCCTTGCGTCGTTACCGCAAAATGACCTGCGGTGACGAGAGACGACCGACTGTGGAAAAGTGAATCACCCCGCCCCAATCCCCACCCGCCAAAGCACTTCCGAGTACCGGCCCCACCCGCGTAACCGCCCCCGTCATGATGGAGGACCTATGAACACAACCACCGTCAACCAGTCGTCACACACCCCGGCCCGGCCGGCTCCTACGACCCCAAGTCCGCACCACCCACCCGCTCCATCCGCAAAACTTCGGCGGGAAATAGGGCGAGGAGTACAGTACCACCCACACCACCCACACAACGCGCCCTCCTCGCTCCCTCGGCGTCGAATACCTCCGCAGTTTCCCCAATCCCCGCCCGAGCCTGCGAACTCCGCGCACGGCTGGTCACTTTCTTTAACATTGGCCAATTCACCGTTGCCGCAAAATGACTTGCGGCGACGAGAGACGACCTGTTGTGAAAAAGTGACTCGCCCTGTTGCCGCGAAGCACCGGCGCCCGCGACCGCGCGGCGGGAAACCCGGATGCAGGGAATGGGCCGGCCTGACCGTTTCTTGCCCGAGAGTCCGCGGATTTAATGCTTTGCGATCGGACTGGCGTCACTTTAGGATGCTCGCTTCGCCAGGTCGGTGGGGCTTTCGTGCGGCGGACGCAGTCTTTTGGCCCCCCTGGAGTCTTGGAGTAGTGCGGAATGTCGCGGTTTATTTTCACAAGTGAGTCAGTCAGCAGCGGACATCCCGATAAGGTGTCCGACCAGGTGTCCGACGGTGTTCTGGATGCCATCCTCGCCCAGGATCCGAAGGCCCGCGTCGCCTGCGAAACCCTCTGCACGACGAATTTCGTCTGTGTGGCCGGTGAAATCACCGCCAATGCAAAGGTCGATTACGAAGCGATCACCCGCAAGGTCATCCGCGACATCGGCTACGTCGGCCCCGAAATGTTCTTCGACGCCGATACCTGCGAAGTCCTCCTGAAGGTCCATCAGCAGAGCCCGGACATCGCTCAGGGTGTCGACACCGGCGGCGCCGGCGATCAGGGCTTGATGTTCGGCTACGCCTGCGATCAGACCCCCGAGCTCATGCCGCTCCCGATCGCCCTCTCTCACCGCATCCTGAACAAGTTGACGGAACTGCGCGAGAAGAAGGACGTGAAGTGGATCCGTCCCGACAGCAAGAGCCAGGTCTCCGTCGAATACGATGGCGTCAAGCCGATCGGCATTACGGCCGTCGTCGTCTCGACCCAGCATGACGAAAAGGTCACACAGAAAGAGATCCACGACTACATCATCGAGAAGGTCGTGAAGTCGGTCGTTCCGGCCGAGCTGCTCTCGTCCAAAACGGCCTACCACATCAACCCCACCGGGAACTTCGTGGTCGGCGGCCCGCACGGCGACACTGGCCTCACCGGCCGGAAGATCATCGTCGACACCTACGGCGGCTGGGGCCGTCACGGCGGCGGTGCCTTCAGCGGCAAAGATCCGACCAAGGTCGACCGCTCGGCCGCCTACATGGCCCGCTACGTCGCCAAGAACATCGTCGCGGCTGGCCTGGCGCCGGAGTGCGAGATCCAGCTCGCCTACGCGATCGGCGTCGCGGACCCCGTCAGCGTCCACGTCGATACCCGCGGCCGCGCGAAGGTCGCCGAGAGCAAGATCGAAGCGGCCGTCCGCGAAGTCTTCCCGTTGACCCCCAAGGGAATCATCGAGCACCTGAACCTCCGTCGGCCGATCTTCCAGAAAACCGCTTCGGGCGGACACTTCGGACGCTCAGAGCCGGAGTTCAGCTGGGAGAAGACCGACAAGGTCGAGGAACTCCGCAAGGCGGCAGGAGCCTGATTTCCAGGTTCCCGAGCTGCCACTGGCTGCGATAGAGTAGGCACGGGAGAACATCGCGGGGGGCCTCCCCGCGATCTCTCGTGTTGGAAAGAATTCGGCTCGAACTGTTCCAGGGAGGGAACGGCATGCGAGACACGTCTTTGCTGGAACGCGAATGGCGGCGACTGGGAGCCACGTTGTGCTTCCTCGCCGCCCTGTTTGTGACCGCCGTGCTCCTGGCCAGGCTTCCAGCCGCCCCGCCCGCGCTCTCGGCCTGGTGGACTCTCGCCACGGCGTTCGTCGTCGGGGGCCTCGGTGCCTGCGGAATTGCGGTTCTCCAGGTCGGCGCCACGTCCGCCATGTCGGCTGAGGCGACCTATGCCCTCGCTCTCACCTTCAGCGGCTTGACCTCGTTCTCGACGCTTTCCACCACTCGCCAGGCCGGCCCGGCGCAGTTCGCTTTTGCCTGCTTCCTGTCAGTTCTAGCCTCGGCGGCCGCTGTCAGCTGGGCCGCGATTCGTCATTCACCAGCCCGGTCAGCCGCCGCTGACGAGCCGATCCCGACGGCGGAACCCCATGCCCAGACGGTTGCGTTCAGCGGCATTGGGGCGGAGCTGGGCGACCTGGCTGAGGCGAACACACCGGCGGCAGCTGATTCGCTCCCCGATCACATCGACCAGACGCTCAGCCGGTACGTCGCGGAGGGCCGCGACCACCTGGAGGCCTGTCTGCGCGTCCGGTTCGAGCCAGGCCAGCAGACCGCGATCGTGCATCTCCCGATTCAGCCCGCAATGCAGTTCGACCCGGAAGTCGAATGCGAGCCGTTGGGGAGCGAGGACCTGCGGATCACCGTCGATCCCGCCCAGCCCTATGGTGTCCGCCTCGTCTGTCGGCGTCCTGCCCCCTGGATTGAATCTAGTGAAGCGGTGATTGCCGTCCTGATCTCAGCAGACCGGATGGCGCGGGCCGCGGCATAAGACGGCGACGAGCCGTTTGGCGGCGGCCGGTTTTCGCGAGTGTGCTAACCTTCGAGGGAACGAGTCAGCCGGGCCGCTCGGGATCGGGCCAGCGGATGCGAGGAGGTGTGCCGCATGTTCTGGAGTTTGCTTGCGTTCCTGGCGGTCACGGCCGGGCATGCGGAATTGTGGATTACGCTCGTCAATCGGGTGTACGGATTGCCGATTCCGATCCGCACACTCCACCGCATCCGCGCCACGCACGACGTCGCCATCTTTGCGTTTCCATGTCTCGTTTACTGGCGAATCGGGCTCAGCGGCCCGTCAGCGTTTTTCAGCGGTCAGTGGGGCCAGCTGTCGCCCCCCTGGATTGTCGTGTTTCTGGCCTGCTCGGCAGGGCTCGCAGGACTCATCTACTCGATCGGCGCCTGGTGGATTCGCACACGGCGATGCATGACGGCCGGCACACGGGTCGCGCTGATCGCACTGCCGCGCGGATCTGCGAAGCAGGAAGACACGGGCTCTGCGGAAACGGCTGGCGGCCGCACGGAACTTGTTTCCGCCGCAACGAAGCGACTGACACGCTTTCCTCTCAACCAGCAGTTCGAACTGGAGACGACCGAGAAACAGCTCGCTCCGGCGAACTGGCCTGCAGAACTCGACGGCCTGTCGATCCTGCACCTCAGCGACTGGCACTTGTGCTCGACATTCTCGCGGCAGTTCTACGAAACCGCAGCGGCCGCCGCTTCGAGGGTGCGGGCCGACATGATCTGCTTCTCCGGGGACCTCAGCGACGACATCGATTGTCTCGATTGGCTCCCCACGACGCTCGGTTCACTGTCCGCACCGTTGGGCAACTGGTTCATCCTGGGGAACCACGATGCACTGATCGATCACGCCCACATCCGCAGCAGGATGGTCGCCATCGGCTGGAACGATCTGGGAGGAAAGACCGCGAAACTGGACGTCGGTCCGGCGACGGTCGTGGTCGGAGGAGACGAGGTTCCCTGGTTGAATGCTGTCCCGCGATGGTCAGCGGACGATCGGGCGCTGCCGCGCTTGCTTCTGGCGCATTCACCGGATCGCTTCCCGCACCACAGCGGGGAAGGGGTGGATCTGATCCTCGCGGGGCATACGCATGGCGGGCAGATCATTCTGCCGGTCGTGGGGCCGGTCTACGCGCCGAGCCGATATGGCTGCCGGTTCCCGTCCGGGGTCTACGTTCAGGGCTCGACCGTCATGCACGTATCCCGTGGTTTGGCCGGGATGCACCCGATTCGATTCGGGGCACGTCCGGAAATCACGCGGCTGGTGATCCGGTCGCCGAAATGCCTGGCGGAACACAGTCGGGACGAACTGAGAACGTCTGATCGCGAGCAAACGCAGCCCGCCCGAAGGGACTGACATTTCCACATTGTCCCGGCGAGCGGGAGCATCAGCCCCCTGAGGGAATCCCACGGACGGCCCCGGATCACGGGACGCAACTCCCGCGGAGGTTGTCAGGAAGACGTCGGAAAGGTGACGCCGTCAAACGTGATTGAACGGACGTCCGCCGTGACATCTCAACAAAAATGCCTCGATCGCCGGCTGACGATCGAGGCATTTTTCTAATTCGTGGCGCCCCGTTGACGCGGTAGCCCGCCAGAGTATGACCCGGGAACGAGCCCGCTGAGACCCATTCCGGTCGTAGCCCGATCATGGTCCTGAGCGTCTGTACGGCCATCCCGCACCCCGACCCTCCCCCGAACCGGGGCGAGGGAGGAGCGACGGTGAATCAGACCATGCCCTTCAGCTTCTTCAGCGCACGAACCTTCACGACGGTGCGCTTCGGCTTGGCGGCGATCATCATGGTCTCGCCCGTCTTCGGGTTCCGACCTTCCTTCGCAGGCCTCGCAGGATTCTCCTTCCGCATGATCTTCAGCAAGCCGGGCAGGACGAAAACTCCCGTTCCCTTCTTGCTCAGCGCGCCTTCGACAAGACCTTCGATCTCGTCGAGAACCTGCTGGACTTGCTTCTTGGAAAGCTCGGTCTTTTCAGCGAGCTCAGCGATCATCTGCGACTTGGACATCGGCCGGGCGGCGGCAGCTTTGGCCATCGTGGCTCCTTTCCTTGTTGTAGGCCATCTGGATGCGGGAATGACTCCCGTTTCTGCGGGGCAGTAGAACGCCGCCTTTCCGCACTGTCAATGAACCTGCGAACGCCGGACCTTGGAAAAACCCGTTGTTTTTCAACATCCGACCGCCTCGGGAAGCAAGGCAAGCTGCACCGCTTGACACCCCTCCAGTCCCCTGTTTCGGCGCGATCGACCCCTTGACCGGCGACGTCGGCCGGGCGCTCGACTCTCCGACGCCCCGCCATACGCACGCCGGATGGAATCCCCCGAAGGTGCTAAGCTCTCTCTCCAATGGTCGCTCAGAGCGAGCGACGCGATTCCGCTGGAATGACGCACGAACGGAATGAAGGACGTGGCCGCACGCATCATCGACGGCAAAGCCGTTTCACAGAAACTGCGAACCGAACTCGCGGACGAAGTCGCCGCTTTCAAGCAGCAAACGGGAGTCATCCCGCACCTGGCGGTCGTCCTGGTCGGGGATGATCCGGCGAGCGCGGTGTATGTGCGCAGCAAGAGCAAGGGGTGCGAACAGGCCGGCATGGCGGGCTCGCAGATGACACTGCCTGCGGACACGTCCCAGGCGCAGTTGCTCGAACTGGTCGCCCGACTCAACGCCGATCCTCAGGTGCACGGTATCCTGGTGCAGTTGCCGCTGCCCCGGCAGATCGATGAGACGGTCATCCTGGATGCCATCGATCCGCTGAAGGACGTCGACGGATTCCATGCCAGCAACGTCGGATTGCTGGCCCAGGGAAGACCGCGGTTCGTCCCGTGCACTCCCCTCGGCTGTCAGAAGCTTCTCCTGGATGCGGGGATTCCGACGTCCGGAGCCCATGCCGTGGTGATCGGCCGGAGTGAGATCGTCGGCAAGCCGATGGCGTCGCTTCTCGTCCAGAAAGGCGCCGGCGGGGACGCGACGGTCACCATCTGTCACAGTCGCACAAAAGACTTGGCGGCCGTCGTGAGAACGGCGGACATCGTCGTCGCCGCGATCGGCAGGCCAAAGTTCGTCACCGCCGACATGATCAAGCCGGGAGCGACTGTGATTGATGTCGGCATCAACCGCATCGAAACGGGCCTGGTCGGGGACGTCGATTACGGCCCCGTGTCCGAGATCGCGGGAGCGATCACTCCTGTCCCAGGCGGGGTGGGCCCCATGACGATCGCGATGCTCTTGGCGAATACGCTCCTGGCGGCGAAGCTGCAGACTCAGGCCCGCCGGTAAACACCGACTTGAAGCGGCTCCAGAAGCCAGGCTTCTCCGCAGCCTTGGGAGCCCCACTGGCCGTGGGGCTTTGGCCTCGAATCGACTCTCCCACAGGCCGGAACTCCGATTCCGCGGACGAGTTGGGCAGTTCGAACTGACCTCCCGGCGGCTGGAACTGAGGTTCAGCGTTCTCTCCTTCTGGCTCCGGTTCGAACCTCAGGGCCGGGGCCTGTCCGCCGGCCGGCGCCGTCTCGCGAGGAGGCCATTCCGGCGCTTCCGATGGAGGCGCCGCTGCGGCCGGCGTTGTCCCCGCTCGATCGGGAGCTGAGAGTTCCCCGGAAGCGTCGGCGTACTGCTGCGGCGGGCCGCCGCGCTGCGAGCGGGCCACTTGCGCCAGATCGACCATGTGGTGCCCCGGCAATTGGGGAACCGAGAACACCAGGCTGTCCTCCGACGACGACGGATTCACCTGGATCCGGTCGAGCTCGAGCGTCAGCAGCATCTTGTCCTGGGGGAGTTCAATCCGGATCTGTTTCACCAGCACGAGCTTGGTGTCCGGGTCGTGGTAGTGCTTCTCGAAGCTGGCCCGCGCAATGACGACGCCTTCGGCGTTACGAAGCTCGTGCAGGTAAATCAGGCCATGGCACGCGTTGACCTGGATGACGCGCTGCATCGGCTCGCCGGTCGGTCCGCGGCAGTCGGAGATCAGCTTGACGAGCGGTGAACCCTGGACGTCCCGCTCCATCCGGAATTCGTTCGGATCGAGCGGGACCACTCCGAACACTTCCATGAGCCACTCGGGCTGCACGGGGAACGGCATTTCCAGGTGCGCGGCGGTTGCGGCGATGTCGCTGTGACGGCAGGTGAGAACGACCCGTTCCGGAGCGTTCTTGTCCCACACCCAGAATCCCTCGGCATTCGAGCCGATGTCGAGCATGGCCGTGTTCGACAGCGGCTGCATCACGCGCATGCGGAAGTTTCGTGGGGCCTCGACCTGCAGCGTGGCGCTCGCCGAGATCCCATGCATTCGGACCTTCGCCGAGTCCGACTTCCATCCTCGCAGGCCGGGCTGGCCTTCTTCCGCCAGTACGTTCCGATTGAGGTAGGCGACGATCTCGTCCTTGGTCGACTCCGGAGGCAGGGCGCAGGCCGATTTCGGGCCGAACGGATCGCGGGCCGCCCCGAAACGGCTCGCCCACTGGCAGCCGGTGGCGCCCAGGGCCGTCGCGAGAATCAGGATTTGCAGGCCCTTGAACATTCCGTCCTGTCGAAGTTGTGCGGCGATCGCAGCCGTGTGGGGTTTACGCGGCTGCCTGCGAGGCGGCCCAGTTTTCCGAGAGCTGCTGGTTCAATTCCGCCTGGAGCGCCTTCACTTCTTCCTCTGGGAGCTGCTGGTCGCGGACGTCGTAAGGGCCTTCGCCCCGGCTGCCGATCAGGTGCAGGTACTGCACTCCCTCCTCGATTTTCGTCCCGTCCAGTCGCAGCCGGCGGCGCTGAAGCAGATACAGGGCCACGACATACAGCATCCGGGCATGGGCCGGATTGGAGGTTTCGAGAAGCTGCTCGAAAAACCGCAGCAGGATCTCCGGATCGACTTTCGAGGCGTGAATCACGGCCGCGGGCGGAACCTGACAGGTCCAAAGGCCGATCATCCCCTCGGGGGGGCCGGTCCACCCGTCATTGGAGTAATCCAGGCGGATCAGTTCGCCGTTCCGGTCGACGACGACCGACGTGCAGAGTTCCCCCGGCGCGAGCGGCTTGCCCGAGCCGGCGCACGTCTTTCCCAGGGGACGAAACTGATATTCCACCGCGATCCTCCATGACGCTCGGGCGCGCACTCCGCAGGCCGGAGCGGGAGCGGGCCGGAATCTACCGGCGACCTCACGATGGACTCAAGATGAGTCTGAAACTGGTCTCGCGGCGACTCCGGCGCTGGGAATAGACTTCGCCGCAGATTGATTCCCCTTCATGGATGAGAAGATGGCCGGGACTCTCGCTTCTGCACGGATTTCGCTCGCCCTGGCCCTCGTGGCGGGCTTCACGGCGCGATCAATCGCGGACGACGCAAAGCACACGCTCCGATACCGCTTTAGCCCGGAAGAATCGGTCTATTTCACGTCGCATAACGAGACGTCGCGGCGCTACCTCCAGAACGTCAGTGAAATCCAGACGAACGACTCCGTCGACGCCCTCAAGCACTACAAGGTCCTGAGCGTGACGCCGGAAGGCGGCGCCGTCCTGGAACTCACCATCGACCGGACGAAAATGTCCGTCGACAACGGAAGCTCCCTGTTCATCTATGACAGCACCAAGGACCAGGACCCGCCGGCGGCCTTTCAGGTGGTCCACGGAACAGTCGGACGCCCCTGGCTGCGGGTGACCGTCAACGCCCTCGGCGAGACGTCGAACTACCAGACTCCCGCCGGAACCGCCGTTCCCGAATCGGCCGACTTCGTGTCACGCGTCCTCCCGGTGCTTCCCGAGAAACCGGTCGCCATCGGAGAAATCTGGAAGGAGCCGTTCACCGTCGATGCTCCCAACGGCGACGTTGAAATCGAGCCCGGCAGGCCCCTCACCCGGCCGATCACCATGCAGCGCGTCTATAAGCTGAAGTCCGTGGAGAACGGCATCGCCGCCATTGACCTCCGCACCGAGGTCCTCACCTCGAAGCGAACGCCCAAGGAAGATGTGTTCATCATCCAGCGGCAGTACTCCGGATCAATCACGATCGATATGGCCAACGGCCGCCTGCTGGGGCGTGAACTGGCCATCGATGGAAATGTCGTCGGTTACGACGGTCCCACCTCGGCCATGTCGGTCAAGATGGCCCAGCGCGACTCCTTCGCCCCGGCCGGTGCCGCCAGCGCCGCACAGCCCGCCGAAGCCGCGACGAAGTAGGCCCCGACAAAGTTGGTCCCGACGCCCAGATTCTTCGACTGGCCGCCGGTCGCCTTTCGGACGTCCCTCTCGCCTGGTTACTTCAGCAACTTGGTGGCGCGCGACAGGGCTTCTTCGATGTTCGCCCGGCTGTTGAACGCGCTCAGCCGGAAGTAGCCCTCGCCGCACGATCCGAACCCGCTTCCCGGCGTCCCCACGAGGTGGGCCTTCGAAAGCAGGGTATCGAAGAACTCCCAACTGGTTTGGCCGCCCGGTGTTTTGATCCAGATGTAAGGGGCGTTGACGCCGCCGAACACGGTCAGGCCCGCAGCCTGCAGTCCTTCCCTGAGCAGCCGGGCATTCTCGAGATAGAACCCGACCAGCTTCGCAATCTGTTCCTTCCCCGCCGGCGAATAGGCCGCCGCCGCCCCCACCTGCACCGGGTACGACACCCCGTTGAATTTCGTGGTGTGTCGCCGCATCCACAGCGGGTAGATCTCGCGGCGTTCGCCCGACGAAGTCGTCCCGGTGAGCGTTTTCGGAACGACGGTGTAGGCACAGCGAGTTCCCGTGAAGCCCGCGTTCTTACTGAAGCTGCGGAACTCGATGGCGCATTCGCGGGCGCCGGGAATCTCGTAAATCGAGTGCGGCAGCGAGTTGTCGGTGATGTAGGCCTCGTATGCCGCGTCGTACAGGATGATCGCGTCATTCTTCTTCGCGAAATCGACCCACTTCACCAGCGTCTCTTTGTTCAGCGTGGCCCCAGTCGGGTTGTTCGGCGAGCACAGGTAGATCAGGTCGACCTTCTCCGTCGGCAGGCTCGGGCTGAAATTGTTCTCCGCCGTGCATGGCAGGTAGACGAGCCCCGCGTACCGCCCCGATCCGTCCGCCTCTCCCGTGCGGCCGCTCATCACGTTGGTGTCGACATACACCGGGTAGACCGGGTCCTGGACGGCGACTTTGTTGTCCAGGCCGAAGATGTCGAGGATGTTGCCCGTGTCGCACTTCGAACCGTCGGACACGAACACTTCATCGGCCGAGATGTCGCAGCCCCGCGCCTGGAAATCGTTCTTCGCGATCGCCTCGCGGAGGAAGTCATACCCCTGTTCCGGGCCGTAGCCCTTGAACGATTCGCGCTTGGCCAGTTCGTCGACCGCTTTGTGCATCGCTTCGACGATCGCCGGGGGAAGCGGCTCGGTGACGTCGCCGATCCCCAGCCGGATCACCTTCGCCGAAGGATTGGCTTCGGTGAACGCTTTCACGCGCCGGCCGATCTCGGGGAACAGGTATCCGGCCTTGAGCTTCAGGTAGTTGTCGTTGACGCGAGCCATGATCGTGTTGCCGTAGATGTTCAGCCTTCAGGCTGTTTTCAAGAATTGCCAGCCCTCTGCAAACCCTTCCTTCTCTTCCTTGCCTTCTGTTCGGTGAAAAACGAACAAAAGACAACGAGGGAACGGAACAGATGGCTGAGCTGGTCGTGTGTGATCCCTGCTTTCGACGACGCGGCAACAAGGGGAGTTCCGCGTCGTGTCCGACAAACTGCCGAATCGGGCGTTGTAGCGCAGGGGGAAGACGGTTGCAAACGTCGGCCCGACGTGGTGAAGTCCATCCGCGGCGAGCCTCCCCCTGCACTCGCGACGCGGACGGAATCGGTCTGCTTTCTTCTGTTGGTCAGGTGCGTGATGCTCGTTGTCGATCGTTGTCGGATTGCGGCCCTGCTGCTCCCCCTTTTCAGTGCTCCGGCATTCGCTGCTGAGGCGTGGACCTCGTTCCAGAACTCCGGGAATCTGGAGCTCAAGGACACCGTTGCCTCCGGGGAAGGTTCGCCGTTCGGCGCGCAACTGTGGAGCGCAAAGCTTGCAGGCTACGGCCAGTCGAGTCCGGTGCTCTGGAAGGACCGCGTGTTCGTGACGTCCATCGAGGGGCCGAACCGCGAGAAGTATCATGTCGCCGCGTACAGTGTGGGTGACGGCAGGCAACTGTGGGTCAAATCGTTTGCGAACCCTTCGCCCCGGGAGGATTCAGCCATGCTCAGCCGGGCTGCCTCCACGCCGGCCGTGGATGCACAGGGCTTGATCTGCTTCCTCGAGGGCGGACTGTTGATTGCCCTGACGCACGACGGCGACATCCGCTGGCAGCGCGACCTGGTCGCCGAGTTCGGACCGATCGATTCCAACCACGGCGTGTCGGGCTCAGTAGAGCAGCAGGACGACCGGGTGTTCGTGTGGGTCGAGCGCAAGACGGAGCCGTATCTGGTCGCCGTCGACAAACAGACAGGAAAAGACCTTTGGAAAGTTTCAGGCGTCGGCGCGACAAGCTGGGCCAGCCCACGCCTCGTTCCGACGGCGACAGGACAGCACCTGGTTCTCAGCGCGGTCGGAAGCCTGACCGGCGTTGATCCCGAGTCCGGAAAGACACTCTGGAAACTCGAAGGTCTGGCCGGCAATTCCACGCCGACTCCGATGCCGCTCGGCAACGGCCGGTTTCTGATCGGCGCCACCGATGGACGTGGCGAGGGTGGCGGAAGCAAGCCGGCCGAAACGAACGGAGTCGTCGCCGTGACGGAGTCTGGCGGAACATGGTCGGCCGCCTACGTCTGGAAAGCGAAGCGGGCCACATCGTCCTTCGGCTCGCCGATCGCGGCCGGCGGGAACGCCTACATCGTGAACCGGACGGGCGTCCTCTACTGCCTCGACCTGGAAACCGGCGAAGAACGCTACGTCGAGCGAACTCCCGAGAGCGTGTGGTGCACACCCGTGGCCGACGATCATGCCGTGGTCCTGTTTGGCAAAGGTGGAACCATCACCGCCCTCGCCAAGGGCCCCGAGTTCAAGCTTCTCGGCTCGATGAAGCTCTGGACCGACGAGCCGGAGACGCTGCAGTATCGTCCGATGGGAGAAGGTGCGAGCCCCGCCGGCGAAGGACGTCGTCCGATGAGCGAAGGTGGGGCTCCAATGGGTGAAGGTCGCTCGCGCGGTGAGGGCCGTCCTCCCATGGCCGAAGGCGAACGCCCCATGGGCGAAGGGCGAGGTCCGATGGGTGGAGGTCGGGGAGGCGCCGGAGGCCCTCCATCGGGTCCCACGCTGTACGGCGTCGCCATCGTCGACGGCAAGCTGCTGGCACGTCGCGGCGAGATGCTGTTCTGCCTGAAATACGGATCCGGCAACGCAGCGTCGCCTTAGGATCAGATTGAACGTGAGAGGGATGAGGGACGATGGCGCTGGACGTGTATGTCATGCCCCTCTGGCGCTTCAAAACGGGCGACTTCAGCACGCCCATTGAAGAGGGGCTCGGTCTGGAGCCGACGATCATCACGAGCGACGGGGTTGTCCGTCCGTCTCAACGGCGCTCCAGAGATTGGACCTCGTTGCTGCGCCGCTTCCGCGCGCGGCGAGAGACGCGCGCGATTCGCAAGGCCGTCGAATCCGCGAATCTCGTGAGAGTCCGGTGGAACGACGACGGGCCCGTTCAATACTCGCAGCAGTCACCCGGCTTTGAAGCGCTGCGGGCCTATGCACGCTGGCTCGACTGTCGTGATCGCATTCCGAGGTTCGATGCGCCGCCAGAGCGGGATTACTACAAGCACCCGGTGATGAAGGAACAGATTTCAAACCCCGGTTGCCCGCATCTCGTCGGTCATTCGTGTTTCAGCGGGTACTACCTGCCGGTGGATTTCGAGAAAGTCGTTCAAGTGGAACCGTACCTGATCCTGGGATACTACCCTGCGACGCATGCGGTGGGTTCGAGCCCTCGCTTGATGAAGGAACTCGATCGAATTCAGGTCGACTTACAGGCGCCTGCGGATCAGCGGCTCGACGCCTCCGATCCACTGGTTGACGTCAAGGTCGCGTACCTGCAGCTTCGCGACATCGCCGAGCTGAGTTGTCGGCATGGTCTTCCCGTGATCTTTCATGGGTAATGCAATTCACGGTAGTGGGTCAGTTTAATCCGGGCTGCCGACATGCTGGTCATCCGTGAAAGTTGACGGCGCTGGGTATTCGTTCGTCTGAATCACAATCACGGCAAAGGTCACGACTGATGCCATGAAGCCGACGATTCCGCCAAGGAATGCGGCGAACAGCCCGCCGACGTGGATACCGTAATCTCTCGTCAGGAGGTTCTCGCAGAGCCAGCCGGCGACGAAACCCGCCTCGAAACCGCGAAGCGCCCAGGTATAGCCGTTGCGTTGCTTCTGCATCCCACCAGCTTACCAGCCGGTCGGGGGATCGGCACGGCGGGGGTTGACAGGGTCGCCCTCGGCGGACGGACCTTCAGCTTGTAGAGACCTACGACCGAATTCACGAGAGGAGCGCAGCATGCTTGCGTCTCTTGCCGCAGGCGGAACAATGGGCGTCTCCGCCATGCCAGATTCGCCCCCCAGCCTGACCAGTTCGCCCGTTCTCCAGGGAGAGCGCGTTTCCTTCACCGGCGTACTGGCCTCGATGACGCACGCGAAGGCCGCCGATCTCGTCGCTCAGCATGGTGGTGAAGCCGCCGAGCACGTCAGCCGGCAGACGACGCTGCTCGTCGTCGGCGAAGAGGGCTGGCCCCTCGAAGATGACGGCCAGCCTTCCGTCAAGCTTCAGCAGGCCGAGCGACTCCGTTCACTCGGCGAACCGCTCCGCATCATTGGGGAATCCCACTGGCTCCAGCTCCTCGGGCTGACCGAACGCCGCGACGAAATGCACTGCCTCTACACCCCGGCGATGCTTTCGCAGATGCTGGAAGTCTCGGTCCACGTCATCCGGGGCTGGGAACGGGCAGGGCTGATCCGGCCGGTGAAGCGGGTCTTCCGGCTCCCCTATTTCGACTTCCAGGAGGCGGCAAGCGCCCGCCGGCTGTCGGAACTTCTCGCGTCGGGTGTGTCCCGCGAGGAAATCGAAGACAGCCTTCGCAAGCTCCCCTCTGTGCAGGGGGGCAGCGCCCGGCCGCTCGAGCAGCTCCGCCTGCTGGCCCATCATCACCGCGTCGCCATCCGCGACGAGAACGGACTGCGGGAGGCAGCCAGCGGCCAGCGGCTTCTCGATTTCGACCCGGAGCAGGAAGGCGCCGCCCACCCGGCCGAACCGCAGGAAGAGACGCTGAAATTCCCCGCCCGGACTGGCCTCCCCGACTGGTCGGCCACCGACTGGTTCGACGAAGGCTGCCGCCGATACGCCGCCGGCGAAATCGATCTCGCCGTCGAGGCCCTGCGCTGCTCGTTGATGCAGCGGCCGACGCACCCGGAAACGCATTTCCACCTGGCGGAATGCCTGTACCGGCTCGGGCACTCCCGGCCGGCCCTCGAGCGCTACTACTGCGCCGTCGAGCACGATCACGATTACCTGGAAGCCTGGACGCAGCTGGGCTGCCTGCACGCCGAATTGGAAGAATCCGATCAGGCGCTCGATGCCTTCCGGATCGCGCTCGACGTCCACGCCGATTTCCCGGATGCCAACTTCCACGTCGCCGAACTGCTGACCGGCATGGGCCGTCTCGAAGAGGCTCGGTCCCACTGGGAAACCTTTCTCAAGCATCACCCCCGCGGCCCGTGGGCCGATCTGGCGCGGCAGCGCCTGGAGATGCCAACGCCACACTGAAACTCGCTTCACTAGACTGCTCGTCACCGGTGCGGGTGACGCGAGTTGTGTTGAGAAGGGGCGTGCGATGGGTGAATGGCTTTACACTGTTCGAGAGCGATTCATGCCAAGTGCTGGTGAGCATTGGCAGGGAGTCCATGCGTTCGCCGGTTTCCTGAATGTCGACGAAGTTGTGACTCTTGATTCCATCCTCTGTCCCGATGTCGTGTCGGACCTGTCGGATGAAGACTGGAATCACAACGTTCACAAAGATTTCCGAATCTTCCTGTTTCGGGACCCTGCCTATTTGACGGCCCGTCAACCGTTGGATCCGACGTGCCATCAGCTGCTTGCGGTTCTGGAGCGCCCTCAGATTTCCGACAACGTGCCGCGGGGATTCGCTCGTTGCGGCTTCGACATTGTGGACTCATGCGTCGGCAACAGCACGCTGACCAATTGCGGTCCAATTCCAGAGATGTTTGATCCCTCAATCGTCAACGAATTGGGACTGATCGCTGACTTGCCAACCGCACTGGAGGTTCGCGATCGAATGCGGAAACTGAGCCCCAATGACGACCACCTCGGCGCCTGTGAGGTGTGGTTGATTGCCCGTCGATTGCCAGGCCGGTAACCGTCTGTTGTTACGAGCATGCAGTCACCTGGACGCTTGATTCTTCATCCGCGCCTTTTCTGCCTGGTACAAAACTTCCATCTCCTGCAGCGTCGCCTGCTCAAAAGTCTTCCCGACCGCCTTGAGCCCTCGTTCGATCGCGCAGAACCGGCTGCTGAACTTCTCGTTCGACGATCGGAGCGCTTCTTCCGGATCAATCCCCCACCGCCGGGCGATATTCGCAATCACAAACAAAATGTCCCCGATTTCCGACTCCACCCGGGCTTTCCGGGACGCATCAGTGATCGGCGTGTCGGGAACGACCGGCCCCTCCACGCTCGCGGCCACATTCGGTCGATGCCCTTCGGGGTATAGCTCCACAAGCAGCTCGTCGATTTCCTCGCGAAGCTTGTCGAACAGCATGTCCCGGTTCGGAAAGTCATAGCCGACGCGGGCCGCCTTCTTCGTGATCCGCAGGGCCCGGGCCAGCGTCGGAAGGGCAACTGGGATTCCATCCAGCACCGACTCCCGCGGCTGCTTTGCCGCTTTGATCTTTTCCCACTGCCGTTTAACGTCCGCAGGCGTCGCGGCCTCGGCATCGCCGAACACGTGGGGATGCCGGTCGATCATCTTCTGCGTGACGCCGTCGATGACCTCAATGATGTCGAACCGGCCCTCATCGGCCGCGATCTGCGAATCGAGAACGACCTGCAGGAGCACATCTCCGAGTTCTTCGGAAATCGCCCGGTCGTCCCCCGAATCGATCGCCTCGAGCAACTCGTAGGTTTCCTCGAGGGTGAACGGCTTGATCGTTTCGAGAGTCTGCTCGCGGTCCCAGGGGCAGCCGGTGGGCGATCTCAGCCGGGCAATGACGTCGCAGAACCGCCCGAAAGAGGCGGCCAGACGGGTGGGATCGGGAGGAGTTCCAGGGGCAGGAAGGGGGGCAGCAGGCATTCGGGGAGGTTCGCAACTTCCACGCCGTCTGGCGAGTCGACAGCGATATCGGAAATTCGGCAACCGCGCAACCACCCACGGTGGGGTAGGCCGAAGGTCGTCAAGCACTCAGAACAGAGCCCGGAGGGAGGCCGGAACGTGTCACACATGTCACAGGTGTCACACCAGCAGGATTTCCAGCGATTCAGGCCCGTTTCCATGTGTGACGCCGCTGTCACACATGTCACAGGTCGCCACGCCGCGGAACGGGCTGTTGGGACTGTTTCGCGGTCCTGAGAAAGGCCCCGGAGCCCGTTCGCTATCGCTGGACAGCCCGGCATTCCCCTGCGACAGTCATGCCCACGGTTTCCGGAACCCCTTCACCACAGTGGCTTTTCCGTCGTGACCATCAACGAGATCGCCGTTGCTCTTTCCGATCGATTTGGGGATCGGATCAAAGACCTCAACAACGAGGCGACCGACCCCTGGGTCGAAGTGGCTGCGGAGGGGTGGGATGAAGTCGCCCTGTTTCTTCGCGACGACGAGCGGCTGAAGCTGGATTCTCTGTGCGATCTGACCGCAGTCGACTACTGCGAGCCCGACCCGAAAAAACAGGCGAAATTCGGCCACGACGAGCACCTGGAAGTCGTGTTCCACCTGTACAGCTTCGTGCACAGGCATCGCGCGACGATCAAGGTGAAGCTGCCGCGGTGGAAGGACGGCGTCGTCGGCGAATTGCCGGCCTGTCCCAGTGTGGCGCACGTCTGGGCCATCGCCGACTGGCACGAGCGGGAAGCTTACGACCTGCTCGGAATCGACTTCACCGGGCACCCCAACCTGCAGCGGATCCTGTGCGTCGAAGACTGGGTCGGGCATCCGCTCCGGAAGGATTACGAGTTCCCGAAGGAGTACCACGGGATCAGAAACTAGAAGCGGCCGACAGGCACTCCCCATCGACGGCCCGGGCAGGCGAGACCTGACGGGCCGACACCGACGACCTCGAACATCAATTGCGAATGTCCAGCACGCTCCAAGACCCTCGCGTCATCGAATTCGACGTCCGCACGGACGAGATGCTCGTCAACATGGGCCCTCAGCACCCCAGCACCCATGGTGTGCTGCGGCTCCTGCTGAAAACGGACGGCGAAGTCGTTCACGAAACGACGCCGCACATCGGCTACCTGCATCGCTGCGCCGAAAAGATCGGCGAGAACCTCACCGGCCCGCAGTGGATCCCCTACTCGGACCGCATGGATTATCTCGCGGCGATGAACATGAACCTCGGCATGGCGCTGACGTTCGAGAAGCTGCTGAAAATCGAAGTTCCGGAAAAGGCGATGACGCTGCGGCTCATCATCGCCGAGCTCAACCGCATCGCCAGCCACCTGGTCGGCATGGGCGCCTATGGGCTCGATCTCGGGTCGTTCAGCCCGTTCCTGTACGCGTTCCGCGAACGCGAGATCGTTCTCGACCTGTTCGAGGAACTCTGCGGAGCCCGGCTGACCTACAGCTACATCACCATCGGCGGCGCCACGCACGATATCCCCAAGGTCATCCCCATCCCGCCGGGACTGGCCGAACTGACCCATCGGAGCCACAACGAGAAGATCGAGTGGGTCGACGCGCTCCGCCTGTTCCTCGACTGGCTCGAGAAGCGGATCTTCGAATACCACACGCTGCTGACGCGTAACTCGATCTTCATCAAGCGGACAGCCGGCATCGGCGTTCTCCCTCGTGACATGGCGATCTCGTACAACTGCACCGGCCCGGTGCTCCGCGGCTCCGGAGTCGATTTCGATCTGCGTCGAGACGGCGAGCCGATCTATACGCGGATGTACGAGGGGTACCAGTTCGACATCCCGGTCGCGCCGTTCGAGGACGCTCCGCCAGAAGTCGTTCTGGGTGACAACTGGTGCCGCTTCTTCGTGCGGATGCTCGAAGTGTCGGAATCGATCAAGCTCGTCCGCCAGGGGCTCGACAGGTATCCGACCGCGAAGGGGGATTATCGCGTTCCCTTCAAGATGTCGACCAAGCTGCCGAAGGACGAGGCGTACCTCGAAACCGAATGTCCCCGCGGCCAGATGGGCTTCTACGTTGTCGGCAACGGCGACGCCGAGCCGCTTCGCGCCCGCGCGAAGAGTTCGTGCTTCTGTAACCTGTCGATCACGGCGCCGCTCTGTCAGGGCGTGCTGATCGCGGACGTGCCGGCGATCGTCGGTTCTCTCGATATCGTCATGGGTGAAATCGACCGGTAATCGCCGGCAGGGGAGGCCCGATGGCAGATCTGGCGGCTCTCTACATCGACGCGACGATCGACGCCTTTCAGGCCAACAGGAAACTGACCGAGAAAGCTGTGGGACAACTGTCCGACGAGCAGTTGCGCACGGCGATCGACCCCGAGGTCAATTCCGTCGCCGTCATCATGAAGCATGTCGCGGGAAACCTGATCTCGCGTTGGACGGATTTCCTGACCACGGATGGTGAGAAGCCGTGGCGGAATCGCGACGATGAATTCGTCGACGCGTTCCAGAACCGTCGGGAGATTCTTGACCGCTGGGAACTGGGCTGGAGCTGTCTGTTCCGCGCCATTCACGCCCTGAACGCCGATGACCTGGCGAAAACCGTCATGATCCGCGGCGTCCCCCACTCGGTGCCACTCGCGATCCAGCGCTCCCTCGGGCACACCTGCTATCACTGCGGCCAGATCGTTCAGGCGGCGCGCGTCCTCGCCGGCGAACGCTGGACGACGCTGACCATCGCCCGCGGCGATTCGCAGCAGTTCAACGAAGCGAACTGGGGCAAAGGGTGAACAACGCGATTGCGAACATCTGTACTATCTCGCCGTTCTGGTTTTGACGGGAATCAGTTCGACGACCACGGGAGTCTTGAGCGGCGGGATTGCCGGCGTGTTGGGTTCGAAGGAGGCGTCGGAGTTCACGTCGCTCGAGCGGATGTTCACATCGATGATCGCGTCCGAGAAATTGGCGACACAGATCAGGTTCCCCGCTTCGGCCGCATACCATTCCTGGCCGTCGGGGTTCTTCACGAACGAACTGCCGGCGAAGATGAATTCAGCCGTCATCGGTTTGGGCTGACTGTCGACGTGGAACCTGTGCAGTGCCTTGCGAAATTTCTCATCCGTGGAGAGCGCGGCGAGCGTTTTCTCCTGTTCGACGGTCATGATTCCGAACCAGATCAGCTCGCCCTGCATCGGGTCGTAGCGGAGCTCGCTCTCTTTCGGAATGGTCACCCCCGCCGGGAGCGGGCCGATCTTTTCGGCGTAGTAACGGCGCGTGAGGCTCCGAACCCACGACTGTGCGAGCGCGCGATGCGGTTTGCCCTCGGCGTCCTTCCAGTGGACAAAAACCTCGATGCGGTCTCCTTCGGGAGGAGAGAACTCCGGCGAGAATCTCGCGGGCCGTCCCGGTACCGCGCCTGCCGCAAGGAGGCCGGCGTGGATGACCTGGGCCGATGAATCGATCATCAGAACCGACTCATGTTCCTTCGTCTGCTTCTTGCAGAGGAGCATCTCCAGCAGTCCCTCGGTCAGCACAACGGAAGTCTGCAGGAACAACCGCCCGTTGGGCTTGTCCAGCAGAACTGACTTCTGCGGATTCAGTGCGACAGCCGTTTTCAGACGTGATTCAAGCTGCTCCGCGGTCGAAGGTTGGACTGCGGACGCGGGGACTGGAGTGGCCGGCTCAGCAGCGAGCGAAGGAACCGCGCAGGTTAACGCGACGCAGAGGGCGAGTCGTTTCATCACATCCTCAGTTCATAAAGTCCCGCTGACAGATTGGCATCAGGGCAATGGCCTGATGCGAACGTCGCGGAAGTACCACACACTCTTCCGATCGTGTGCTTGAAGTGCAATTGCGCCGCCATCCGGCGAGAACAGGCGTCCTTTTCTCTGCGGTGGACGCTCCGCGTTCTCGGGTTCGGTGTAGTCAACGGTTTGCTTGCCGTCGATCAGGATCCGGATCCGCTTGCCGTCCACAATGATGTTCACGCGAAACCACTTCGTTTCGTCGAGCGGCGAATGATCGTAGTCCACGATCGCGTACAGGCTGCCGGTCTTGCGTTTTTCCTTCTGAGAGCTGTTCAGCTGGACCTCGTAACCGCGTGCCAGATGGAGCGCGGCGTCACGGGTGCTCATGTCGGTGTGGACGAACACGCCGCCATTGGAATTGGGTTCGGCCCGGGCCCACAACTCAAGTTCGAAGTTCCTGAACTTCTCCGGTTCTCCCGTCTCTCCGTTCACAACGAACAGGTGCGCGCTGGTGCTAGCCGTCGACTGAACGCGGATCGTTCCCTCGGTGGCTCTGAAAGAGTCGGGATCGTTGTTGGCCCGCCACCCGGTGAGGTCGCGTCCGTTGAACAGGGGACGCCATTCCTCGCCGTGCGCTGCTCGCGTCAGGACAGACAGAACTCCCACCAGGAGCCACAATCGCATTGATGGTCTCACAATCTGGTTGTTCCCGAGTCCAATCGGGTCAGCGGTGAAGCACGACATCTTCTGTCGCGAATCGTACCTTCGGGACCGTCGCATAACGATCATAGGCCGCTCGATAGCCTGCTGCGCAGGCGACGATCGTGTGGTATCCGAGAGCGGGAAGGCCGAGGATGTCGTCGTATTTCGCAGGGGCGATCCCCTCCAAAGGGCAGGTGTCGACGCCGAGGGCGGCGGCGGCGGTCATAAAGGTGCCCAGGGCGATGTAGGCCTGACGTGCGGCCCATTCTGTCAGCGACAGCCCTTCGGGCGGCTTGGCGAGAAAGGCGAGCATCACCTTCTGGAATCCGGCGAGCGATTCCCGTGTCACGCCGCGGACATGAACAATGCGGTCGAGAAAACGGTGCACGTCGGCCTCGCTCATGGGATGTCGCGCGGCGAAGACGACGAGGTGCGAACAGTCGCGCACCTGCGTCTGGCCCCACGAGGCGCCCATCAGCTGTTCCTTGAGTTCACGGGTCCTCACCACGACGAACTTCCAGGGCTGCAGTCCGAACGAAGAGGGGGCGAGGATCAGAGAGTTTTCGAGAGCTGACCACATTTCGGGCGGGATGAACCGCTCGGAGTCGAACTTCTTGCAGGCATAGCGCCAGCGCATCTGAGCTTCGAGTTCGGAAGGTTTCAGCAGCGACATGGACGGCCTGCAGGCGGAGTGAATTGATGCAGGTCGACTTTAGGTGTGTGCCGCACACTCCGTCCAGCGGCCGCGAGTCCGCAGTCAAGACGTCCTCGGCCTCGCGGAGACATGTCTTTTGTCTGAGGCCGGCACGCCTCATGTTTCAGGCGGAGCCTCTCGGATGTCTCCTAGAACTCCGCAGTCACGCCACCATCGGCTCGATCGGCGAGTTGCTCAAAGAGTCCGGGGCTGATGTTCTCGGAGATGAAGCGGGAACTGCTGTCCAGCAGAAGGAACTGTGCGCCACCAGCGTGTCGACTGTCGAATCCTCCCACTGAGTAGTCGAGGTTCACGGCGACTGGAGGGGCTGGCGGCCGCAGGATCGCTCCTTCCTCGGGTGTCGGCAGCATCTCAGTGGCATCCTCGTCGCCGCCTGGTTCTGGACCGAGCGGGAAAATCTCGTCGAGTGGAGCGGAATCTTCGACCTGTTTCTGGTCGACGATCGTGGCGGGGTCGTTGGCGTAGGGCCGGATGCCCACCTTCGTTTTGTTGATGCCGCTGGTATTTCGCAGCGTCGAGCGGGTCCCGGAAACCCACCCCAGGTTGGTGGGGTCGCGAAAAATCTCGCCGAGGCCGATCGTGTAGGCCGTGCCATCGGGAATCTCTTCATAACGCAGGAAGCTGTTGACGTAGAAGCTGCCATGGTTGGTGGTGTCGATCGGCGCTTCCACGGGATGGTGGACGCCAGCGTAGTTATTGAGGCCAGCGCCTCGCATGACGCGATCAATGGACGTCCGGGACGGAGTGTCGCTGGGGCACAGGAGGATCGGCAGGACGAGTCTGGCGACTGGCCTGTTCGCGACGTCGTACGCGCCCAGGTTCTGGTCCAGACCATCGGAGGCTGACCTCTGGTCGAGGTGGGGCAGCAGGGCCCAGATCCAGCTATGGTGAAAGCCGGCCGGTCGATGCGCGATCGGTCCCCTGGGATTCACGCATCCGGCCGGCAGCATGGTAAACGTGTCGAAATAGGAGCCCAGTGCGACCCCGAACTGGTGCATGTTGTTCTTGCATGAGGCCCGGCGGGCCGCTTCCCGGGCCTGCTGCACGGCGGGCAGGAGCAGGGCGACGAGAATCGCAATGATGGCGATCGTCACCAGAAGCTCGATGAGCGTGAATCCGCGTCGGAACTGGGATCGGAGCATAAGGCGCTGGCGGCAAAGGCTTCCGGTGGAATCACGTAAACAACGAAGAGGTCCAGTCCTGCCGTACGCCGGAACTTCGGCCGGCGTTGGCGAATTCGCCCCGTCCTCGCAATCAGCCTTCCGGAGCGGTCCAGTCGCCCCAGTGGTTGAGGTAATGCCTGAAAACCGGCATGGTGTCCGCTTTTTGAGTCACCCAGGCCTTGGCCTCGTTGACGATTACCTGCTCCTCCTCCAGGGACAGCCGGCCGAGAATGACCCGGCTCCGCAGGAAGACAAAATACGTGTCGAGGGCGTCGCAACGGCAGTAGTCGTTGATTTCGGCCGTTTTGCCCGCATCGAACATATCCTGCACCTGCGAGCCGTCGACGCCGGTCTTTCCGGGCTTCCCGACGAGGCGGGCGAAGAGGTTGAGTCCGCCGCTCAGCCTTGTCGCGCTGAAATTTGAGAACAGGTCGCAGAGGTCGAGGTGAGACCGGGTGTTGTAGCGGTTGCGAGACTGCTCATACGACGGCGCACTGACATTGAACCAGTCTGGCAGCGCGATGCCGTACCGATAAGCGGCGAACTCGAGGACTGGAACGTCGTATCCACGTCCGTTGAACGTGACGAGAGTGGGGCGGCCGTAATGCCGCCAGCCCTGCCAGAACTGCCGGGCCATCACATGAGGGCGAAACTCGGGCTCATCGAGAGTCACGACGTCGAGCAGCCGGAAATCGGGAGCGACTTTCGCAATGGCAATCGAAATGGGAAGGACGAAGGTCGGCGGGAAGACGTCGCGGCCCGTCTGTTCCATGAGTTCACAGCGGAACCTCGCGACGGCGTCAGCAGGCATCAGCCCCTGGCCCGGGTACTTCATCTCGGAGACGAGGCGGCCGTCCGCGACGGCTTCAATATCGAAGACGAGGTAGGCGACGCCTGAGGATTCGGGTTTCATGCGGGCATTCTATGACGGGAGGCCGGGAATCCGTGAAGCCTCAATGGCCTGCAGGCTGGTCGAGGCCCCGAAGTCGACTACTGTTTCTGCGTGCTCGATTCTCCAACGGAGCGAATCAAGATGTCCAAGACGACAGCGTGGGTGGCGCATGCAGCCGGGCAAAAGCTGGTGCGGGAGGAGATCGACCTCGGGCCGATCGGAGCGGACGACGTCGAGGTCCAGGTGGAGCATTGCGGGATCTGTCATTCGGACATTTCCGTGTTGAAGAATGAATGGGGAATGTCCCAATACCCCGCTGTGCTGGGGCACGAGGTGGTTGGGCGAGTGGTCGCAATTGGCTCGGCCGTGAAATCGGTGTCCGTCGGCCAGCGCGTCGGAATCGGGTGGAATTCCGCCAGTTGCATGCATTGCCGCCAGTGCATGTCGGGAGATCACCAGCTCTGCTCGCAGGCGCAGCCGACCATCATCGGTCATCGCGGCGGGTTTGCGGGCCTTGTTCGATCGCACTGGGCCTGGACGCTTCCGATACCGGAAGGACTGGATCATGCCGAAGCTGGTCCGCTGCTTTGCGGCGGGATCACCGTGTTCAATCCGATTGCGATGTATGCGCAGCCGACGAGCCGCGTCGGGATCGTCGGAATCGGCGGGCTGGGTCACATGGGGGTGAAGTTCGCGAAGGCCTATGGCTGCGACGTCACGGCGTTCACTTCGAGCGAGAGCAAGTTCGACGAGGCCCGCAGCTTCGGAGCCCACCACGTCGTCTCCAGCCGGAACTCGAACGCCATCAAGTCGCTGGCTGGAACGCTCGATCTTCTGGTCGTGACCGTGAATGTCCCGATGGACTGGGATGCCTTGATTACCACGCTGGCCCCCAAGGGCCGGTTGCACATCGTCGGCGCTGTCCTGGAGCCGATGGCGCTGTCGATCGTTTCTCTGATCTTCGGTCAGAAGTGTGTCTCCAGTTCGCCGACGGGTTCGCCCGTCGACATGAGCGACATGCTGGAATTTGCGGCCCGGCAAAAGGTCACTCCGCAGACGGAGCACTACCCGATGTCGAGGATCAACGAGGCCTTCCAAAGACTCGAGGAAGGCAAGGCCCGCTATCGCATCGTGCTCGACGCCGATTTCTAGGTAGCCTCGACGTTTCCATTCGCAGTGGGGGCCTCCACTGACGCGGCCGGTCGGTGTCCCGATTGAGACCTGCGCGGCGGGAGACCTGTGACGACCTGTGACGACCTGTGACAGACGAAAAGGGCCTGAATCATTGGGATTCTGGACCTGTGACATGTGTGACACCTGTGACGAGAGTTGTGTGTTTCTGTCACACAATCTCGCCGGGTGATCGCGCGTCTGTTTCGAGTTGCCAATGAACGAATTTCCCTACCTTTACGGGTGAGGTTGCGCGCGGGGCAGGAACTCTTTCGCCAGCGGGAGCTTGCGACGATTCTGTGCGGCGCGATGGTCCCTTCGAAGTTCCAGATGCCGAGACCCGCCCGGCAGAACGACGATGCCGGTGTGCCGGCCAGGTTGGAGATCCGATGGTTCGAACTGCCTGTCTGATGCTGGTCGGTGCGTTTGCCGGGCTGGCCGTGGTCAGTCGTGCGGCGGAGCCCGAGGCGGCCTTCGACCCTCCGCACGCCGCAGTGCAGTTCCGTGAAGCCTTTGAAGACGACGCGCTGGTGAAGCGCGCGTGGTATGACGGCACGAAATTCCGGATCGCCGGCAATGCCGCATCAGGCGATGGGTGCCTCGAGTACGAATGGGTCGACGGCCGGACCACCGTGCAGGGGTCGTCGCCCGTCCGACGGCTGTTCGAGCCGGCGGATGAAGTGAGCGTGCGCTTCTTTCTCAAGCTCTCAAAGGGCTGGGGATGGAGCGGTCGCGATTACCACCCGCACCTGATCAATATCCTGACCACGGAAAACGCCGCGTGGGCGGGGCCGGCGGCGACACACCTGACGCTGTATATCGAGCCCGTTGGCGGAAAGCTCCGGCTGGCGGCCCAGGATATCGAGAACAAGGACGCGCCTCACGGCCTGACCCAGGGAGCTTTGAAGGGGGGCTATAACGGAAAATTCTTCGACAGCCAGGACGTGTTGTTCAACGACGACAAGTGGCACTGCGTCGAGGCGTACTTCAAGCTGAATTCCCTCGACATGATCAATGACCGTCCGAACCCGGACGGTATCGTCCGCGGCTGGTTCGATGGGAAGCTGGTGGTCGAAAAGACGGACGTTGTGCTGCGGTCGACCGATTTTCCGAAGATGCGTTTCAACCAGTTCCTGATGGCGCCTTATTTCGGGCCGGGACTGCTCCCGCATCCGCAGACGCTGTGGATCGACGACCTGGCCGTGGGGCGAACGCGGATCGGTCGGCTGGACCTGCGGAAGTAGCGGGGCATCCAGAATCGATCTGCTGATCGGCCAGTGTCCGGGGCGTTTTTGACGGTTCGAGTGGACCCGGCCTGAGGTCCTGCCGGCTGCGCGCTGACGGAGCCTGAAATCGCTCCCGGAACGCTTTCGTTTGTGCACCCTCTCCTGCACACTACGGGTGCCGCTCGCGGAGCCAATTCCGCCTTTGAGGGTTCCCTTATGTTGTCGTTTGTTGCCGTGTTGCGCCCTGATCGCCTTGCTGTCGCCCTAGTGGCGCTTGTTTTCTTTGCCTCAGCTGCTGAAGCCCAATCGGATCGCTGGAAGGATCGCATTCGCGAGCTGGCCGCCGCCCACAAGGGGAAGGTGGCCGTTGCCGTTTCGCACCCGTCCTCGAAAGAGACCTTCTTCCTGAACGAGAAGGAGGTCATGCCGACCGCCAGCCTGATCAAGCTGGCGGTAATGGTCGAAGCGTACCGCCAGGCCGATGCGGGCCGGATCGATCTGAAAAAGCTGGCGACGCTCAAGGAAGAGGACAAAGTTCCCGGTTCGGGCATTCTGACGCAGCACTTCTCGGCCGGAACCCAGCTTTCAGTGCGGGACTCCGTGCGGCTGATGATGGCGTACTCGGACAACACGGGGACGAACCTGGTCCTGGATGCGATCGGGATTCCTGCGACGGCGAAGGCGATGGAGGAACTCGGGTACCCGGAAACGAAGATCCACTCGAAGGTCTACCGCCGGGACCTCTCGGTGTTTCCCGAGCGGAGCGTGAAGTACGGACTGGGAAGCACGACGGCCGCGGACATGGTTTCGATCCTGGAACGTCTGCTGAAGGGCGAACTGGCGAACGAAGAGTCGACGAAGGCGATGATCGCCCACCTGCGGTCGAATCCGGACAAGGAGACGTTCTCGAAGCACCTGCCGGCCACAGCGAAGTATGGATACAAGGGGGGGGCCGTCGACAGGATCCGAACGGCCGCCGGGTTTATCGACGTGGAAGGGGGGCCGCTGCTCGTGGCCGTCCTGACCGCAGAGAACACCGACCAGAGCTGGACGCTCGAGAATTCGGCGCAGAACCTGATCGCCCGCATCACGAAGGAAGCGTTCGATCGATTCAGCCGGCCGTCCAATCCGGGACGCCCGGGAAGTGCGCAGCTGGCTGAACTCAAGGTGGGCGCCGGTGGCCCTCTCGTGGAGACGCTGCAGCGGACGCTCAATGATCGGCTTCCGAAAGAGAAGGCCACGGCTGTCGACGGCGATTTCGGCCCGTCCACCGAGGCGGCGGTCATCGCGTTTCAGAAGATGAAGTCGCTTCCGGAAACGGGAGTCGTCAACCAGGACACCTGGAAGGCGCTCGGCCGCCTCGTAACGGACCGGATGATGGTCACGGAAGTTGCGAAGCTCGACATGAGTCTTCCGGAGAAGACGCCGCTCGATCCCCTCGACGGAGCGCCGTTCGTGACATGCAAGGCCTGGGCGATTGGTGACGCGAAATCGGGGGAACTGATTGCCGGCGGCAACG
This sequence comes from Caulifigura coniformis, assembly GCF_007745175.1. GTDB lineage: Bacteria > Planctomycetota > Planctomycetia > Planctomycetales > Planctomycetaceae > Caulifigura > Caulifigura coniformis. Next base: position 5,429,209 of record NZ_CP036271.1, read on the forward strand.
CCGATCAGCCCCTGCCGATGGCGAGCACCACCAAGATGATGACGGCGTACATCGTTCTGCGCGAGGCGGCGAAGAATCCTTCAGTCCTCGACGAAATGATGGACATCTCCGAACGCGCGGACAGGACGCCCGGTTCGACGGCCGACATCCGCGCCGGCGAACGGATCAGCGTCGGTGAACTGCTGTATGGACTGATGCTTCCCTCCGGGAATGATGCAGCCACTGCCTATGCCGAGCATTTCGGTGCCCGGTTCAAAGGGCCGGCCGATGAGCCTGAGGCGGCTGATCCGGTCGTCCGGTTCGTCGCCGAAATGAACCGCACGGCGGAGCAACTGGGAATGGCCGGCACGCGGTTCGCCGACCCCCATGGCCTTTCCTCGGACGGACATCATGCGCGAGCCCGCGATCTGGTGATGCTGGCGAAGGCCCTGATCGATGACGGGCAGATCCTGAAATACGTCGAAACTCGCAAGCATGCCGGCAAGCTCGAAGGCGCCTCCGGCTATACGCGCTACGAACTGTGGAAAAACACGAACAGGCTCCTCGACACCGAAGGCTATCTCGGCATGAAAACCGGGACGACGACGCCGGCGGGCGCCTGTCTGGTCGCCATCGGTGAACGCGACGGGCGGAAGCGGATTGTCGTCGTGCTCGGTTCCACTTCGAGCGACGCCCGATACACCGACAGCCGGAACCTGTTCCGGTTCGCGTGGACGAACAAGGGTGGCCAGAAGGTCACCGTCGGTGGAGAATAATTGTCGGTCTGCACAGAGCCCCTGGCACTGAAGGAACGTGACGTGGCAACCTCCAGTTGGCGGAGTGGAGTGTTCTCCGCGACTGCCCGGATCGTCGTCGGTTTCCCTCGGTTGCAGGTTTGTTGTCGTCAACTTGTCGGACTGGTGAGGCAGGACAAGATGTTGGATCGCAGTCGCTCGCTGCTGATCGTCGCCGTGATCGCCTTCGGCAACTGGACGTCGAGCGTCCGGGCGGCCGGCGATCGTCTCGACTTCAATCGGGATGTTCGCACGATCCTGTCCGACAAGTGCTTTGCGTGTCATGGTCCCGATGAAGCGGCGCGCCAGGCCGGGCTGCGGCTCGATGTCCGCGAATCGGCATTAAAGCCGACCGAATCCGGAGCGATCGCCATCGTTCCCGAGAACGTCGACGCGAGCGTCCTGGTGAAGCGGATCTTCTCGACAGACCCGGCTGAGGTCATGCCGCCTGCCGACAGCAACCGGCAGCTTTCGGAGAGTGAGAAGGCGACGCTCAAACGCTGGATCGCCGAAGGCGCGAACTTCGCTGAGCATTGGTCATTCGTCGCTCCGACCCGCCAGCCGGTCCCGGCCACGAAAGACCTCAGCTGGCCGAAGAACGATCTCGACCGGTTCATCCTCGCGCGCCTGGAATCGGAAGGACTTCGTCCGTCCCCCGAAGCGTCACGCGAAATGCTGATCCGGCGGGTGACGTTCGACCTGACGGGACTGCCGCCGAGGCTCGAGGAGATCGACGCGTTTCTCGCGGATCAGAGTCCGGACGCGTACCAGAAAGTCGTCGATCGCCTGCTCGCGAGCCCGCAATTCGGCGAGCGGATGGCCCTCGACTGGCTCGATGCGGCGCGCTATGCGGATACCCACGGCTATCACATCGATTCCGCGCGCGACATGACGAAGTGGCGCGAGTACGTCATCAATGCTTTCAATCACAACAAGCCGTTCGACCAGTTCATCGTCGAACAGATGGCGGGCGATCTGCTTCCCCACGCGACTGTCGAGCAGAAGATTGCGAGCGGATTCAATCGCAATCACATGATCAATTTCGAGGGAGGAGCGATCCCCGACGAGTACCACAACGCCTATATCGTCGACCGGGTGAACACGTTCGGCACGGTGTTCCTGGGACTGACCGTCGGGTGCGCCCAGTGCCACGACCACAAATACGACCCACTCTCGCAAAAGGAGTACTACGGGCTGTACGCCTTCTTCCACAACGTTCCGGAAAAGGGGCTGGATGGTAAGGATGGCAACGCGGCGCCGGTCATCGCGCTGCCGACGAAGGAACAGTCGGAGAAGCTCGAACTGATCAGAAGTCGCATCGCGAAGCGCGAAGCGTCCCTGAATGAGCCCGATGCGGAACTGGATGACGCGCAGGCGAAATGGGAGCAGACATTCGCGGCGGGTGGCCCGAAGTGGTCGCTCGTTCCGGCGCAGGGCGAGGCCGCGGCGACATTGGTCTCGAACGGAGGCGCTCAAGTCGTGGCTCAGGAAGACGGTTCCTGGCGTTTCACGGGAGAGAATCCGCAACAGGATGCCTATACGTTCGAGTTCGACGGCCCGGGCAACGCGGTCACCGGAGTTCGACTCGAGGTCCTGCCCGATGACGATCTCAATGACAAAGGGCCCGGGCGATCCAGCAACGGGAACATTGTCATGACGGACGTCCGCTGCACGGTCCGATCCGGCTCGGACGCCGCAGTCCCCATCTCGTTCCGCAGCGCCTCCAGCGACTTCTCGCAGAAGGAATTCCCGGCTTCGAAGGCGATCGACGGCGATCCGAAGAGCGGCTGGGCCATCTATCCCGAAGTCGGATCGCCCCATTCAATCGCGCTGGAATTCGAGGAACCCCTGAAGTCCGCCGGGCGGGTCGAGATCGTCTTCGAATTCCATTCCCCTTTCACGCAGCATCAACCCGGACGCGTCCGCCTGTCGCTGACGGACAGCGCGGCCGTGCATGACCTGGCATCGATCCCGAGGCCGACCCGACTGATCCTGCAGAAGGCCCCCGCTGAGCGAACCGAAGCAGACAAGGCCGCGTTGCGGAACTACTACCGCAGTGAAGTCTCCCCATCGCTGAGATCCGTGGGCCAGGAACTGGCCAGGCTGCGTGACGAATCGGCCAGGATCGAGAAGGCGATTCCCACGGCGATGGTGATGGCGGAAATGCCGAAGCCGCGCGACACGTTCGTTCTTATGCGGGGCGAGTACGACAAGAAAGGGGAACGCGTCTCGGCAAAGACGCCCGCCGCATTGCCTCCCCTGGCCGACGGACTTCCAGAGAACCGGCTGGGGCTCGCCAGGTGGCTCGTCGCTGCCGAGCAGCCGTTAACGCCCCGTGTCACGGTGAATCGCTACTGGCAGATGTTCTTCGGGACTGGACTCGTCGAGACGGCTGACGACTTTGGATCCCAGGGAGCCAAGCCGACCCATCCCGAACTGCTCGATTGGCTGGCCTGGGAATTCACGCATGGTTCGGAGTCGAACCCGAATCGCGTCCCGTGGGACGTGAAAGCCTTCATTCGCGAGATCGTCACGTCAGCGACCTATCGACAGACCTCCGCCGTCACTCCGGAACTGCTGGCGAAAGACCCCGCGAACCGGCTGCTGGGGCGCGGTCCCCGCTTCCGGCTGCAGGCCGAGTTCATTCGCGACCAGGCGCTCGCAGTCAGCCGGCTGCTCTCCGATCGCATCGGTGGCGAGAGCGTGTCCCCCTATCAGCCCGCCGGCTTGTGGGAAGAATTGATGTCCCGGGAGGATGGGGATCGCTTCACGGCGCAGAAGTACGTCCAGAGCCACGGCAGTGACCTCTACCGCCGGACGATGTACACGTTCTGGAAGCGAACCTGTCCGCCGCCGACTCTGGCAACATTCGATGCCCCGGACCGGGAGACGTGCACGGTGCGCCGGGCGCGGACGAACACTCCGCTCCAGGCGCTGGTGCTGCTCAACGACCCGACTTATATCGAGGCCTCGCGCAAGCTGGCCGAACGGATCCTGACGGAGGGGGGGGAGACGGCCGATTCGAAGATTGACTTCCTCTTCCGCCTGGCAACCGCCCGCCGCCCTTCCGATCGCGAACACGCGATCCTGATGGCGCTGCTTCGCGATCAGGAGCAGAAATACCGCGAGGATCCGAAGGCGGCCGAGCAGCTGCTGGGAGTCGGGGAATCGCCCCGCAATACGACGCTCCCGGCCGACCAGGTTGCCGCGTGGACGACGATGTCCAGTGCGGTGCTGAACCTGGACGAGGCTGTTACGAGAAATTGATCGCTGTTGAGTCGATTCAGGTAACCGGACTGCGCCGATGATCGAACGGCTGACTGGAACGTGCACCGGTCGAATTCAGGATGCGATGCTGAAAGACGTCGTGCGCAGTAAGAGTCACCTGCGCGGTTTTGCACTCGATTCCAACTACGTTGCCGAGCTACGGAAATGCCATGGCGGAGTGCCGGTTCGACAGTATTTCAGTGACGGCAAGCGGCGACTCCACCGCTGCGGGCGGTTCGTGAATTTCCACACGGATGAAACGCTCTCGGGGCCCGGAACACCGTGGTTTGCCGATCCCCAAAAGGATTCGCGCCTGATCCTCAATCGGCATAACCTGGACGCGACGGCGAACACATCGGAAGGACGCGGGCCGAGACTGATGCTGTTTGCGGCCCTCTATCGCGGAGCCCACTCGCCCGATCAAATGATGTGCGACCACCTCGATTATCTCTGTTTCAATCATCGAGGCTCAGCGAAGCGCCCGTCCGTCGCCATCTGGCACAACGACCTTGGCGTCGACGAAGCGCTGCGATGCGAGAGCGAAGGCCTCGACTACCTGGACTTCGATGAGCGAAACTGTACGACGCCGGTGGCAGAGTCGTTCGAGGCATTTGCCGCGATGCTGCAGGAAACCCCCTGACCTGGTTCGGAAAATCGACTCTGTACCCGGACGCACTCCGCGAAAAAAGTCGCGTCGACCTTCAGACTTACGGTGACTCGATGACACCTTCACTTAGCCAGGCGATCGCCCGGCGGCAGTTCCTTGGGCGTACGGCCACGGGATTCGGGACAGCGGCCCTTGCATCGCTGCTCAATCCCCAGGTGTTCGCCGGTCCGGGCGCGCATTCGACGCTGCAGTTCCCGGCGAAGGCCAAGCGGGTGATTTACCTGTTCATGTCGGGCGGGCCGTCGCATATCGACCTGTTCGACTACAAGCCGAAGCTGGCCGACTACAACAACACGGAGCTTCCGGGCTCGGTGCGGATGGGGCAGCGGATCACCGGCATGACGGCGGGACAGAAGGCATTTCCGTGTGCTGCGCCGATCTTCAAGTTTGCCCAGCATGGACAGAGCGGCGCCTGGGTCAGCGAACTGCTGCCGCATACGGCGAAGATCGTCGACGATATCGCGATCATCAAGTCGATGAACACGGAGGCGATCAACCACGATCCGGCCACGACGTTTCTGCAGACGGGCTCGCAGCAGCCGGGCCGGCCGAGCTTCGGGGCCTGGTTGTCGTACGGGCTGGGCTCGGCCAACGAAAACCTTCCGGCGTTCATCGTGATGATCTCGCAGGGGAGCGGGAACAAGACCGACCAGCCGATCTTCTCGCGGCTGTGGGGGAGCGGATTCATTCCGAGCGAGCACCAGGGCGTGCGCTTTCGCTCGGGGGATGATCCGGTGCTGTACCTGTCGAATCCGCCGGGGATCGACAGCGACTCGCGGCGCCGGATGCTGGACGGCATCGGGCAGCTCAACGAGATCGCATCGCAGGCCTATGGCGATCCGGAAATCGACGCCCGCATCGCGCAGTATGAGATGGCCTACCGCATGCAGACGTCCGTCCCGGACCTGACCGACTTGTCCAGCGAATCGAAGGAAACGCTCGACATGTACGGAATCAAGGATGACGGAGTCGATGGCGGATTCGCCCGCAACTGCCTGCTGGCCCGGCGGATGGCCGAGCGCGGCGTGCGGTTCATCCAGCTGATGCATCGCGGATGGGACCAGCATTCGAGCCTGCCGAAGCAGATTCGCGGGCAGTGCAGCGACGTGGACCAGCCGGCCGCTGCGCTGATCACCGATCTCAAGCAGCGCGGGCTGCTGGATGAAACGCTCGTGATCTGGGGAGGAGAGTTCGGGCGAACCGTGTACAGCCAGGGGGCGCTGACGGCCGACAACTACGGCCGCGACCATCATGGCCGGTGTTTTACGATGTGGGCGGCCGGCGGGGGGATGAAGCCGGGCGTCAGCTGGGGAGAGACGGACGATTACTGCTACAACATCGTGAAGGATCCGGTCCACATTCACGACCTGAACGCGACGGCCCTGCGCTGCCTGGGGATCGACCACACGAAGCTGACGTACCGCTTCCAGGGCCGGGATTTCCGGCTGACCGACATCCACGGCACGGTGGTCGACGGGCTGATGGCGTGAGTGCGACCGAGGTTGCGGCGTCTTGACCGCGTCCTATACTTCGCCGACACGTTACGTCCTGCCTGGAGTTGAGAGTCATGGAGAAAGAGCTTCGCCTCGCCGCAGAAGCCTTGTGCAAGCGCATCGTCCAACTAAAGGACTCTCTTTGACTACGACGTCCGGCTGAACCGCGTCGCGGAAATTGAATCACTGATGTCGGCCCCCAACTTCTGGGACAACGCCGACAAGGCACAGGGGACCGTAGCGGAGCTGCGCGCGGCCAACTCGTTCCTCAAGCCCGTGAAGGGGCTGATGCAGCGCGGCGACGACCTGGAGGCGATGGTCGAGCTGGCCGACGAGGATGACTCGGGTGAGGCGGAAGAAGAGATTCGCGGCATGATGCCCGACATCGAGAAAGAACTCGATGCGGCCGAACTGCAAACGGCGATGGCGGCGCCGGAAGACGCCGGCAACGCTTTCATGACGATCCAGGCGGGTGAAGGCGGCACTGAATCGGCCGACTTCGCTTCGATGCTGATGCGGATGTACATCCGCTGGGCGGTGGAGCGCGGATTCGAGGCGGAGGTGCTTGACCAGTCCGACGGCGAAGAAGCTGGCATCCGCAATGCGACCCTGCATATCAAAGGGGACTACGCCTTCGGCCTGCTGAAGGGAGAAACCGGAAACCATCGGCTGATCCGCGTCAGCCCGTTCGATTCCGCCGGCCGGCGGCATACGTCGTTTGCCGCGGTCGACGTGACGCCGGACCTTGGCGACGACGCGCCGATCGAGATCGATTTCGCCCAGGACGTTCGCGAAGACGTGTTCCGCTCGAGCGGAGCTGGCGGTCAGCACGTCAACAAGACGAGTTCGGCCATCCGGCTGACGCACCTTCCGACGAACGTCGTCGTGCAGTGCCAGAACGAGCGGAGCCAGCACCAGAATCGGGCGGCCGCGCGGAAAATGCTGGCGGCCAAGCTGTACCAGATGCAGCAGGAGAAGAAGGAAGCGGACGTGGCGGCCCGCCGCGGGGCGAAGTGCAAGATCGGCTTCGGCGGTCAGACGATCCGCAACTATGTCCTGCAGCCGGAGCAGTTCGTCAAGGACACCCGCAGCGAACTGAAGACGAACAATCCGTTCGAAGTGCTCGACGGCAAGCTCGATGAATTCATCGAAGCGTTCCTGCGATGGAGCCTCGTGCAGTAGGCGGACGCCGTTGCTCGCCTGCACAGCGATGTCATGCGAGAATCCTCCGGCACCCTGCCGGAGTCTCCCATGAATTCGCTGTGTCGCCTTCTCTGCTTCGTTGTCGTTGCTTCTGCGTCTGTGTTCGCCGCATCTCCGGCCACCGCCCAGGAGGTGCGGCCGGATGGCGGCGTGCTGCTCAACGTCATGATGCCGCTGCGTGATGGCGTCAAGCTGGCGACAGACGTCTATCTCCCCAGGGCGGCCCGGGGGGAATCGCCACAGAAAGCCTCCACGATTCTGATCCGCACTCCCTACAACAAGGGGACGGGCAAATCGGCCGAAGGGAAATACTTCTCGGAGCATGGCTATGCCGTCGTCATCCAGGATACGCGCGGGCGGTATTCCTCGGAGGGAACGTGGCATTGGATGACCGATGACGGTCCGGACGGAGTCGATTGCTGCGCCTGGATTGCGAAGCAGCCGTGGTCGAACGGCCGGATCGGCATGATGGGAACCTCCTATGTTGGCGGAACCCAGCATGCCGTCGCGATGGCCGGGTCGCCCCACCTGAAGACCGTCATTCCCGTCGACGCCGTTTCCAACATGGGACGGCAGAGCATGCGGAACGCCGGCGCGTTCGAGATGCGGTTCTGGAACTGGATCATGCTCAACGCGGGGAAGGGGAGTCATGCCGCGCAGGACCCTGCGACCGCCGCCGTGCTCACCGAAATGGCCGCTGAACGGCACGAATACCTGAAGCTCCAGCCTCCCAGGCCGGGGACCACGCCACTGAAGCTGGCGCCCGAATACGAAAGCTGGCTCATCGAGGCGATGCGCCACGGGGCCAACGATTCCTTCTGGAGCCAGAACAACATCGTCGACTTCCCGGAGCAGTACTCGGAGATCCCGGTCTATCTCGTCGGCGGGTGGTACGACTCCTGGGCCGGCAATACGACGGCCAACTACATGGCCCTCAGCGGCCGGCTGAAAAGCGATGTCTATCTGATCATGGGCCCGTGGATTCACGGAGCACAGGGGAGTTCTTCGCACGGGCAGGTGTCGTTCGGCAAGGATGCGGCGATTTCCAATCCGCTGGCGTGGCGGAAGGTCTGGTTTGACCACTTCCTGAATGGCGACGACAGCGGCGTCGGCAAGGTCGATCCGTTTCAGACGAAGGTGCGGATCTTCGTCATGGGGACGGGCGACGGAACCAGGGACGAAAAGGGAAGGCTCAACCACGGCGGTTCCTGGCGGAACGAGAACGAGTGGCCGCTGGCCCGCGCCGTGGCCACCCCCTTCTACTTCAGCCCGGAAGGACGCCTGTCGACGACGAAGCCGGGCGCAGGCGAGTCGGCGACCTCGTTCACCTTCGATCCGAAGGACCCGGTCCCGACGATCGGGGGCAACATCTCATCGCAGAACGACATCATGCTGCAGGGGGCCTGGGACCAGAAAGGGGGGCCGCATGTCTGGAACTGGCTGAAGCTGATTCCGTTGTCCGCACGGAACGACATCCTCGTGTTCCAGACGGAACCGCTCGCGGCCGACACCGAGGTCACCGGCGAGATCGAAGTGAAGCTGTGGATCTCGTCGACGGCCGTCGACACCGATTTCACGGCCAAGCTGATCGACGTCTATCCGCCGAGCGCCGATTCTCCCGGCGGATTCGACATGAACATCGGGGACGGCATCGTCCGGGCGCGGTTCCGGGATTCTCTGAAGGAGGAGAGGCTCATGGAGCCGGGAACGGTCTATCCGGTGACCGTGAAGCTCTATCCGACGTCGAATGTGTTCAAGAAGGGGCACCGGATCCGGGTCGACGTTTCGAGCAGTAACTTTCCCCGGTTTGATGTGAACCCGAATACGGGCGAGCCGCTGGCGCAGAATCGGCGGATCGAGACCTGCGTGAATACGGTCTACCACGATGCCGGGCGGCCTTCGCAGATCGTGCTGCCGGTCATTCCGGGTTCGCGCTGAGCATTGAGGAGTCGAACCGCCGGGCGGTGAGCGAATCGCCTTGCGGGCCCCGGAATCGCGTCGGAGGCAGCACCCATCGACACGGGCTTTGCCTCGCCGCGCGAGATCGCGCTTCGCACACGCTCCCCGGCGAGGCGCCACACGTGCGCCTTAAGACTCGCCGACAACATTGCCATCACGTTGCGGAGCTTGCAGCTTCCCTCGTCGACTCGAGGGAATGGGGCTTTCAGAGTCCTACGGCTTCACTGTCGCGAAGTAGTCGTCGAAGACCGAGACGAGATTCGCCCCGTAGTCCTGCCAGTGCGTGCGTGAGGGGAAGTCCTGCTTTCCCTCCAGCCAGTTGCAGTTGAGCTCGTGGACGGCGCCATCGATGCCGTACCGCGTCAGCCAGCCAGCCCCCAGCGTCCCACCCCCGCCGGGACTGATCGAGGTTCCTTCCCGGAACCAGGTGCGCGCCCGCAGCAACTCTTCCAGGATCTTCATGCGGTCGTAATGCCGTTCCCCGTCCGGGCCGGGCGGGCGGTTGATGTGCAGCTTGCCGTTGCCGTCGTTGTGAAGCTCCAGGGCGAGGTGCGGTTTCCGCCCGGCCGCGATCTGCGCTTCGAGCCACTTCTCGAGAGCATGATTCTCAGGTGCCAGTTCCCGATCGGCGGGAACGTCCCAGTTGCGGTTCAGGTCGCGTCCCCGCAGGTTGAACCGACTGCGTCCGCGGACAACTCCGTCCTTGTTGGCCATCGGCAGGAAGTAGACGCAGTATCGCTCGAGCGCCTTCTGTGCGACTTCGTCGCCGCTCAACAGTTGATTGACGAGGCCCTGCAGGACCCAGTTGCCTCCCGATTCCCACGGATGAGCGCGGGCCCGGAGGAAGACGCGGTAAGGTGCCGTCTCCTTGCCGATCCGGACGATCTCGAGGTCGCGACCTTCGACCGTTTCACCGATGAGTTTGATGTCGATGAGCGATGCGTCGCCATGATTGCGCAGCTGGACGAGCATCCGGTCGAGATGCCGGAGGAGATAGGGCTGGACTCGGGCGATCGTGAGCACGGGGCCTGTCATTTCCACGGTCAGCCGCGACCGGTTCTCCGCGGCCAACTGCTGGATCGGAACCGGTTCCCAGCTGTCGTCATCCAGGTCGTCCGGGGAAACGAACGCGAGTTTCAGCTCCCTCGAGACGGGCGATTTCATCCGGTTCCACACATTGTCCAGGTTGTCGAACTCGAGCGTGAGCTTTGAGCCCGGCCTGGCGTGGATCTTGAAATGGAAGTGGAGGTTGGCGCGGTTGGGCGCATCGCGTTCGTGGTCGTACAGCAGGTGCACCTTGATGACATTGTCGGGCTCGACCTCGTACCACAGCGGGGAGGCGTTCTCGAAGCCCGTGTCGATGTACTGGAGGTCCGTTGCGACGTCCGGGACACGATTCGGATTCGGTGAAGCGGCCTTGTCCTGCTGTGCCCGAGCCATCCTCGGCGACAGGAGGAGCAGTGCGATCAACAGCAGGCGCGCAGAGTCGAGGTGGGCCACGAGGGAGTTCCGGTCGCAGTGGGACGGTCTGCCAGTGAGTGCGTGCAGATTACCGGAGCGGGGCCGACGATGCAGGTTTGGAAGGTCTTCGGGAACCAGGTCCGAAGGACCTCCTCTCGCAGGTCAGTCGCACCATTCCAGACCGGCGGGGAGTTCTTCAGCGCAGAATTCGAGGTGCAGCACACGGCGATGGCTTGGCTTCAGCGCCCGATGGGACGAGTGGACGAGCAACGGACGCATCAGGAGGGCGTCGCCGCGGTGGGCATGGATCTCGCTCGCCTCGGCGTCATTGGCACGCTCGACAATCGATTCCCACGAGAGCGACGGCCATTCGTGCGATCCGGGAATGACGGACAGGGGCCCATCATCGGCGAGGCAGTCGTCCAGGTGGATGCGCGCCGTCACCATTTTCTGAAGGAGCTCGAAGGGAGGCTCGACGTACCAGCCTTCTCCTTTTTCACGCCAGCCGTTGAAGCCCGGAACATCCCCTTTGTTCTTCACCGCAATGTTGAGATCGCGGTGCCACGGAACGCCCCAGTTATTGTCCGGAGTTTTGTCGAGCAGCAGGCTGCGGACCAGCCGGGCCTCCCGCCCGAGCAGCGGCCGGATCAGCCGGGGCAGAATCGATTCCCGGATGCATGCCGCAATGTAGGGGCACTGGGCCACGATTCCCCGCATCGCGTAGGGCTCGCCGTGGCGGCTGACGAGTCCCTCCGGAGCGCTCTCCATCCGCCGGGAAGCCGCACGAAGCCACTCGCTGATCGGCGCATCGCCAACCGCTCCCTTCGCAAGATGGTAACCGTTTCGTTGGAATTCCGGCGTATTCGTCATTCGGCAGCGATCGGAGACGAGCGTGTTCCGTGAAGGGCGATCCTGCGACCGCCCTTCATCGTTGGCCAGGAGGTTGAGGTCTGAGAAGTTCTACGCCGAAGCCAGTCCTTCTTTGCCAAGCCGGTGACAGAAGTCGCCGAAGCATTCCCCGGCCTGTCGCTCGTTGCGGTAGCGGGAGAAGATCGGGGCGAGCCGAGTCGCGATTTCCTCCTGCGGGACCATGTCCTGCCAGAGGAAACCGATCCGCGTGCAGTTCGTGTTGCCGCCGAGGTAGATCGTGTACTTATTCCGGGCCTTGCCGACGAGGCCGACATCGGGCGAATAGGGACGGGCACAGCCGTTGGGGCAGCCCGTCATGTGAACCGCAATCCGGTCTCCCAGAAGGTCGTTCTGGGCCAGAACGTTTTCAATGGCGTCCATCACCGAGGGCATCGCCCGTTCGGCTTCGGTGACGGCGAGGCCGCACGTCGGATAGGCCGGGCAGGCGATCGAGAGCCGGCGGGGAATTGACCATTCCTCGGCGCTCCGGATCCCGTGTTCCGCCAGCATGCGGTTGATGTTTTCCTTTTCCGAAGGATCGATGTCGCAGAGGATGAAGCCCTGCAGCGCCGTGTTGCGGCAGTCCATCCCATACTTGCGAAGGACGGCGCGAAGGCCGGTTTTCAGACGCAGGTCGCCCTCATCCTTGAGCCGGCCGTTGTCGACGTTAATCCCGAGGAACAGCTTGCCGTCGCCCTGTTCGTGCCAGCCGATATGGTCGTCGCAGCCGGTGACGTCGGTCGGGTGCAGGTCGGCGAGAGGGAAGCCACAGTAGAGTTCCGTCTGCTTCCGGAACCACTCAACGCCCTTCGCGGCGACGAGGTACTTCATGCGGGCCTGCTTGCGGTCCTCACGATTGCCGTTGTCCCGCTGCACCTTCACGATCGCTTCGGCCACCTGGATGACCTGGTCGGGCGTGCAGAAGGCCATCCGCTTGGCGACGGCCGGGAACGTCTTCTTGTTGGCGGGCGTCATGCCCATGCTGCCGCCGACAAGAATGTTGTACCCGATGATCTGGTCGTTCTCGACAACCGCCAGGAAGCCGAGGTCCTGGGCATAGACGTCGATGCAGCTGTCTTCCGGAAGTGAGATGCCGATCTTGAACTTCCGCGGCAGGTACACCTTGCCGTAGATCGGCTCTTCATCAACGTGTTCCGGGCCCGTCGGCACGGTGCACAGGTATTCGTGCACCTTCTCGGCGTCCTGCTCTTCGCCGTCCTGCGGCTTGAGCCAGATTTCATAGTAGGCCGAGGTGCGCGGGCGGAGATGGTTCGCCAACCGGTTCGCCAGGTCCTGCATCTCCTGGTGAACCTTGTTGTTCTTGTACGGCGCGGGGCAGCACATGACGTTGCGGTTCACGTCGCCGCAGGCGCCGAGCGTCGTCAGCTTCGCGTCGTTGATCCCTTTGATCGCCGAGCGGAGGTCTTTCTTGAGGACGCCGTGGAGCTGGAAGCCCTGGCGGTCTGTGATGCGGAGGGTTCCGTTTCCGAATTCCTCGCAGAGATCGAGTTCGGTCAGCACCTGCTGTGCGGTGAGGCGTCCGCCCGGGATGCGGGAGCGGACCATGAACATGTAATGCTTGCCGTCGGACCCGCGGAAATCACGGTCGTCCTGCTGATAGGAACCGTGGTGCTTGAGAACGTTGCAGTTGTCCTCGCACATGGCGACGAACTGCGGCGACAGCTCCTCGACGATCGTGCCCCGCAGCGCGTGGCTGCCTTCCTTCAGGATTTCGACTTTGCTGACTTTGACTTCTTCAGACATCGGAGCATTCCGGAGCGGCGATTCCGCCGTCCGTTCGGGAGCATTGACTGACGTAGTGGACATGATGGGGAATTGTATGGAGATGGCCGGTCATCCGCATCGTCGAATCGCGAACGTGTTGCAGGCCGGAGGAGAGTTTCTCGGAAGTGGTTGCGGCGGGGGCTGGATGCAGGCCAGGTGGCGGGCGGGAAAATGGTCCAGGGGCGGCGACGGCAGGCCCCCGGAGCAGTGCGGTGAGGCGGGCGGACGAATCGTTGCTACTGGAACAATCAGCTCGCGACTGTCAACCCAACCTCGCTAGACTACTCACTTTTTGCGTGACTGGCACCTCTTCAGCAGCTAGAGTTCTTTTCAACGACACGGCGGAAACGCGCCATGTTCGGACTCGACCCTTTGGGGGGTCATCGTTTTTGGGTGGGCTGAGATGCCCGTCGCTGGCGGTCGGAGTCGCCGGCGTCTGCACTTTGGAGGATTTGAGAATGCGGAAGTCCCTTTTTGTCCTGATGACCGGCCTCACGCTGGTCGCGAATGTCGCGAACGGCGGCCTGTTCAACCTGCGGGCCCGTCTCGTGGGGCGGACGGAAGTTGAAAACGCCGATCCCGCATCGGATGTCCTGCGGGTCACCGAGGGCTATCGCGGTCGCATCGCCTATGAACCGCAGCCCACGCCGGCCGACCTGCCGCCGATGGCTTCGCCCACGCCGATGCCGGCGCCCATCATCATCGCGCCGCAGTCGACTCCCGAGGACGTTGCCGTTCCCGTGCAGACCCTGCACATCGCCCCGGCCGTGTACCACAACGTGAAGGTCCGCCAGGGCTGGAAGGCTCATCCCTGTGCCGTGCCGATGCAGGTGGCCGTTGCCGACCCCTGCAACCCCTGCTGCCAGGTGTGCGTCGAGATCTGCGTTCCGCCCTGTGCGGTCGCTGACATCCGTTGCACCCGTCGCGGAAACGGCGTGGTTTACGACTTCGGAAAGTACGAAGTCGAGATCAAGCAGCGCGGTGAACTGCTGGTCGTTGATTACGACCGCTAAGTGACTGCGTCCGGGCGTTGTCGAACGCTCGCTCGATTGAACATGAGGCCGCACCGGTCAGACTGGTGCGGCCTTTTTTCGTTTTCCGGTGGCAGGCGTAAGGCGAGTTATGAATTGGCGACACGATGACTGGGGGGGCGACCTGCCCGTAGTGGCCGCTGAACGCGTCGTGCTCCGCCCGCTCTCCGAAGGGGATACGGATTCGCTCTTCGAACTGTTCTCCGACCGCGAAGTGATGCGGTTCTGGAGTTCACTGCCCATGTCGTCGCGGGATGACGCGGTCGCCCTGCTCCAGGAGATCCGTGACCATTTCGCCGCCCGACGCCTGTTCCAGTGGGGGATTGCGGACCGCGTGTCCAATCAGGTTGTCGGGACATGCACGCTGCTGAATCTCGACTACGCCAACCTGCGGGCGGAAATCGGGTTCGCCCTGAATCGCCGCTACTGGGGGACAGGACTGGCGCGCGAGGGCGTGTCGGCCCTCGTGGCGTTCGCGTTTGACACGCTTGGGCTTGAGCGGATTGAAGCCGACACCGATCCGCGAAATGAGCGTTGCCGACGCCTGTTAACCCGGCTCGGATTTCGTGAAGAGGGCCTGCTCCGCGAGCGCTGGCGCGTTGGCGGCGAAGTGCAGGACTCGCTGATCCTGGGCCTGTTGAAGTCGGAGTGGACGACAGACTGACGGTTATTTCGCTCGCGATGCTCTTGTCTGTTCGTTCAAACGCTGGAGGATGGGCTCCATCGCTTCCACCTCGGTGTAGTATCGGGCGCTGGGGTCGATCCGCTTGGCGCGAAGCCAGTCGATGTAGGCGCTCTGGCTCGGCAACGAGGAAAGCCAGGGGAGCACGACGAGCCAGACGAGACCGATCGCGAGGCCACTGGTGAGCAGGGCGAGGCCGCCGCGGGACTGCTTGAGAGGGGCCGCGGAATTCATGGCGTCGGCAGGTCCTCGCGGAAGATCACGCGGAACATGAGCCAGGCCATCGCAAGCGTCAGGCAGAGGTTGAGTGTCTGGCCGACGACGTAGAGCGTGAGCGCCTTTCCACCCTTGAGATAGGGAGCCAGTTCGCGGAAGTTCGTTTCTAGGCCAATGCTCACGAAGGCCAGGCAGAACAGCCAGCTTCGCAGCGGGATCGTGGTCCCTTTGGTCATGGCGCCAATCAATTCGGGGCCGCCTGTGAGCGTGCTGAAGAGGACTGAAAAGACGACCGAAGCCAGAAAGAAGCCGATGATGAAGCGGGGAAACCGTTTCCAGATTTCGCCGACGCCGAGCCGCTGCCCCCCTGGATTTCGCTCAACAAACGTGACCCAGTAGACCGAGACGCCAAAGGCGATGACTCCGATCAGGATATTCTGGATCATCTTGACCGTGGTCGCAGTTTCGAGGGCCTGTGTGCCGACGAGCGCACCCGCCGCAGCCACGGCGCCGGTGGAGTCGATCGTTCCGCCAAGCCAGGCGCCCGCGAGGGTCTGATCCATGTTCACGGCGTTAATGATGGCTGGCATCACCACCATCATCCCGACGGTGAAAATCAGGGAGAGGCCGATCGCCAGCGAGAGTTCTTCCTTCTTCGCCTTACAGGCGGCGGCCGTGGCGATCGCCGCGGAGACGCCGCAGACCGACATGTCGGCCGAAATCACCATGTTCAGCGAGCGCGACTCGATCTTGAGAATCCGCTGTCCGAAGATGTAGGTGGCGATCAGGGTGATCGGCGTGCAGACCCATGACACGAACACTCCCGGAGCCCCCAGTGCGAGCAGCCGGCTCATGAGAACTTCGGCCCCAAGGAGCACGAGGCCCGTCTTGATGTAGAACTCGGTTGCCACCGCTGGACGCAGCCAGTCGGGAGTTCCGATGGTGTTGCAGATCACCAGTCCCACCAGCAGGGCCCAGAGAGCGTATTCGAGATTGTACGCCTTGATCAGGCTTTGCCCCGCGAGAACGAACGACAGGGCAGCCAGCAGGAAGACGACGGGGAATGCTCTCAGAAACTTTTCGCCCTCTCCGCGGCGAACCTGCATGGCGATGCCGAAGACGATTCCGATTGCGAAGAATGCCCCGAGCATGCCGGGGAGAACGTTCATGGCCGGAGATTTCTCGGTGGCCGGCTTGATGAAGGCGTCGATAGGGTTCGACGTCCACGAGCCGGGAAACGCAAGCCACCTCGAGAGAGGGCTGGAGACCTTCACCGTTTCACCGGCCGAGATTTTCTCAGCGAGGTCGGCCGGCTTCGCCATCCAGACCGCGAGAAACGCAACCGCGAGGAAAAACGCTCCGCAGTAGATCGACCACCAGTCTTCGTGGGTCCGCATACTGGGGGTTGACGGGACGATTTCCGGAACAGGCGCGGACGGTTCGGCAGTCGGCATCATTTCGACCGGAGAGATTTGTGGAAGGCGGGGACCGCCAAGGGGGGACAGTTACCATAGCTGGACCTGCCTGGCATGACTAACGCGTTCCAAAGTTGAGACGCGCAGAACCGTCAGCATGGGCGCGTCGTCTGTGGGGCATCGACGGTCGCAGGCCAAATCACGAGAGGCGTCTACGATCAATGTTTCGTAGCCCGCGTTGTTTCGCCTTCAGGAAGCGATGTCGAACTCCCATATCTCACGAGCGTGCCTGGCGGCCGTGCTGTTCACAGCAGGCCTGTGCACGGCGATTCCGCTCAGCCATGTGAGGAGTGCGAACGCGCCGTCGACGCGGAGAATTCCTGAAGGGCCGCTTGGAGAAACGATCCAACTCGGCCGGACACTCGTCGAAAAGACCGCGACTCACGACCTGACGAAGGCGTTTGTCGGGAATGATCTGAACTGTACCTCGTGTCACCTGGACAACGGCGAGCATCCGACGGCCGGAACGTTCCTCAAGACGGCAACCGCCTATCCGGCCTGGTCCCCCCGCGAGAACCGGGTGATTACCCTCGAAGACCGGGTGCTGAACTGCTTCATGCGCAGCTGCAACGGAATCCGTCCTCCACTTGGGAGCAAGCCCTCGGTCGCGATCACGGCCTACATCACCTGGCTGTCCACCGGTGAATCGATCGCAATGAATGCCAGGAGTCCACATGGCCCGCTTGCGGTCCCGGCTCTGAAGATTGACCCCTCAACGGCCGATCGCGCCCGTGGCAGGCAGCTGTATGTGGACAAGTGCGCGGATTGCCACTCCGCCGACGGAGCGGGGCATGATGGCAATCCGCCCGTGTGGGGCCCGCGGTCGTACAACAGCGGAGCGGGACTGGCGAAAGACCACAATCTCGCCAACTGGCTCAAGGTGGCCATGCCGCTCGACGATGCCACGCTGGAGGACAAGGACGCCCTCGACATCGCGGCCTACGTGAACTCGCACCCGCGCCCGACGTTCGTGCTTCACGAGCATCTGCCCGAAGAGTCGCGGCGCGGCGAGTACAACTCGGAGAGTGTTCCAGCAGGATCCGGGAATGATGTGAAGGTCGCTCCCGGCGGCGCGCCCGGAGAAAGTCCCCTTCGGGATTAATGTCGAGACGCTGAGGCGGAGCCTTCTTCACGGATCGCGGGCAGAGATTCTTTGCAGACGGCGGGAACGAACGACTGCGCGGGTGCACAGAGGTTGACCGTTCGCCGGGGGCGGGCAGCTGATGGATCGGTCGGGCGAGTCTCAAGGCGCGCGCGTCCCGGAACGGGCATCGGGGCCCAATCGATGGCGTTGGCCCCCCGTCACCCTCGATTCCCGTCGACGCGTCGGTCAGAATTGAACCAAGTGCGGCCGCGGGTCCTTGCTCTCTGATATGAGGTCCTAGCTCTCTCTCTCCAACTTGAGGTGCTCGTCATGTTGCGACCAATTCTTAGAACGGTCTCTCTCGGCGTCGCGGTGGCCTTTTCTGCAAGTCTTGTCTCGGCCGTCGATTCACCAGGGGCTGCCACGACGAATGTTGTGAATGCCTCGGCATCGAAGACAGCCCTCCGGTCCGGTCGAGTCATGCTCGTGAATGGAGCGGTCACTGGCACGATCCAGTCGATTGACTCCGGCGGCGCCGTCCGGGTGCTGTCCGACATCACGGTTTCGTTCTATCGCAACGGGTCTCTCTCGGCGCAAGCTCTTCCCGCCCCGGATGGAACATTTACTGCCCGCCTGTCACCCGGCTCCTATACTCTGGTGGCCTATGGACCGGGAGGATATTGCACTTACGGTCTTGAAGCGGTGGGGAATCCCAATGACCTCACCGCCGCCAGCCAGATCGAATCGCTGGCGATTCCGCCATCGGATTTCGGCGCCGCGCACTCCATCGCGAGACGCTATGCAGGGCGGTCGTCGGTGGGGCCCGTGCCAACGGTCGCCGACACCTCTCTGGTTCAGCAGGGCACGCAGGCTGAAGGCCCGGAAACCAGCCTGAAGCATCACACCGTGACCATCGAACCCGATGGCGGCGTTCCCGGTCGACTCAACCTGTCAAAGTCCGGGAACAAGACCCCCATGACCGCTTTTCTGGTCAGGGACGGCGCGATTGTGAAACAGACATCCGTCAGCTCCGACGGATCGTTCCGGTTCCTGAACGTCTCTCCCGGAAACTACTCATTTGTGACAGCCGGGGCTGCCGGCTTTTCGGCGTACTCGGTGGTCGTCGGCGGCCCATTGGCCCTGCACGCGACACGTTGAGCCACGCCGCACGAAAGGTGGACCCGATCGGACCGCGCGAGATGCCGCGGTCCGATCGACCTCCTGGGCGATCAGCATTCCCTCCAGCGGCGTCCCGGGAAGTCAGCTCCGGCCGATTCGCTTGAGGAACTCATCCTCGTCGATCACTTCGACCCCCAGCGTTCTGGCCTTTTCCAGCTTCGACCCCGCCTCTTCGCCGGCGACCAGGAAGGCCGTTTTCTTCGAGACGCTGCTCGACGCTTTGCCGCCGAGATCGCGGATCATGCTTTCGATCTCGTCGCGTTTGTGCTTCGCGAGCGTTCCCGTGACGACGATCGACATGCCGGTGAGCGGCTTGTCGGCGGTCGGACCGGTCAACGCGCTGGCCAATGCCGCGGCTGTTGCTTTCCGGGCCTGGCGCTCTTCTTCGGGACGCGCCTCTCCGAAGTTCAGTCCGAGCTCCTTCAGCTCCTGAACAATGCGCTCGCCCGACTCCGAGTGAAAAAAGTCGAAGATGGCCCTGGCGATCACGCTGCCGACGTCGGGGGTCTCTGCCAGTTCCTCCAGAGGCTGCCGCGCGATCGAGTCGATTGACCCGAATTCCTGTTCGAGCGCGCGAGCCGTGCTGACGCCGACATGGCGGATGTTGAGAGCAGTCAGCAGTCGCCACACCGGCCGGCTGCGGGAAATCTCGATGCCTTCGAGGAGCTTCTCGACGGATTTCTCGCCGAGTCGTTCGAGCTCGAGTAGTCGCTCGCGTTTGTCCTTGAGTCGATAGACATCGGAAAGACTGGTCAGCAGCCCTTCCGCCGTCAGCTGTTCGACAAGTTTTTCGCCCATGCCGGAGATGTCCATCGCCTGTCGCGAGGCGAAGAAACGGAGCGTTTCCCGCAACCGGGCGGGGCAATCGGGATTGATGCAGCGGACGTACACGCCTCCTTCGTCCCGGGCGACGTCGCCGCCGCACTCGGGGCACTTCTCGGGAAACTGGAACTCGACTTCGTCCCCCGTGCGGCGTTCGAGTTCGACGCGGACCACGTGCGGAATCACTTTGCCGGCCTTCTCGACGACGACCCAGTCGCCAATGCGCACGCCCAGTCGCTCCAGTTCGTCGCGGTTATGAAGGCTCGAGCGTGAGACCGTGGTCCCTGCAATCTCGACGGGCGCCAGGTTGGCCACGGGCGTGAGCGCCCCGGTCTTTCCGACCTGCACATCAATCGAGAGGACCTGCGTCACCGCTTCATACTTCTCCCACTTGTAGGCGACGACCCAGCGGGGGCTCTTGGAGGTGGTCCCCAGGGTTTCACGAAGAGTCAGCTGGTCGACCTTGATCACCAGACCGTCGACTTCGAAATCGAGATCGTGAAGCCCCTCCATGAGCTGGCCGCACCATTCGAGCGTCGCATCAACGCCCGTCCGGCGTTCGACGCGTGGCGTGGTCGGGACGGCGCACGCCCGGAGAGCTTCCAGAAACTGCAGATGGGTGTCGAACTCGATCCCTGCTCGATCGCCGATTCCATGTGCAAAGAACCGCAGCTTTCGGCGCTGCGATTCGACAGGGTCGAGCAGCTTCAGCGCTCCGGCTGCGGCGTTTCGTGAATTCGCGAACGGAGATTCGCCCCGTTCCTGCTGCTGACTGCGGAGGAGTGCGAAATCGCGATTGGCAATGAAAATCTCACCCCGAATCTCGATGTGCTCGGCTTCTGACAGTGCTGTGGCGATTGTCTTCGCGTCGTGATGGGCCTGATCATCGACAACCAGGCGATCCGGGACGCTCCGCATCGGGCGGATGTTGTGCGTGACATCATCCCCCTGCCTGCCATCGCCCCGCGTGACCGCCTGCACCAGCCGTCCCTTTTCATAGACGAGCGCGACGGCGACGCCATCGATCTTGTATTCGACGGTGTAGTCCACGCTCTCGACGCCCAGTGCCTTGCGGACCCGCTGGTCGAACTCGCGGACTCCGGCCTCATCGTAGGAGTTGTCGATCGACAGCATCGGGATGCGATGCTGCACTGTCGTGAATCCGGCAATCGGTGCGCCGCCAACTTTGTGCGTCGGGCTGTCGGGCGAATCGAGCTCGGGATGCTCCTGCTCGAGCTGTTGCAGCCGCTTGAGCAACAGATCGAAATCGAGGTCCGTAATCTCCGGAGCGGCCTCGATGAAGTACAGGCGATTGTGCCGGTCGATTTCGCGGCGCAGGCGATCGACTTCGTTCGCCGGAGATTCGGACATGGCGGGCGGTGCAGCGAGAAACGTTCCCGGCCTGACGCAGGCCGGGCATTGCATTGATGAGGAACGTCCGGGATTACTGTCCCGCTTCGCCCCAGACCTTGGGGACCTGGAAACCCGCCGGCTTGGGCTCGTTCTTCGGAGGAACGGCCTCGGCCGCGAGAACGTCGTAACGGGCCTTCAGTTCCTTCACCTTGTCCGGATGCGATTCGGCCAGGTTGTTCTTCTCGCTGCGATCCTCGGCGATGTTGAACAACTCCATCCGTTCGCCCATGCGCTGGCGCCGGCGGATCGGCGCACCGCTCGTTTCCACGTTGTCGACGGGGGCGTTTCCGTTCAGGATCAGCTTCCAGTCACCGATCCGGATCGCCCCTGTCGTCGGCGTCGTGTTGTGGAGGATTTCCGTCCGCGTTGACTTGGCGCCCTGAGTGATGGCAGCCCATGCATCACGGCCGTCGAGCGGAGTCTTCTGTTCGAGAGATGCCCCGGCAAGCGTCAGCAGCGTCGGGTAAATGTCGACAATATGCAGCGGTTCGTTCACGACCGTCCCGGCTTTGATCTTTCCCGGCCAGTGGGCCAGCGCACAGACGCGGACGCCCCCCTCGTACAGCGAGCCTTTGCCGGCGCGGAGCGTTCCGTTCGTCGCGCCCAGGCCGAGCGGCCCGCCGTTGTCGCTGGAGAACACGATCAGCGTCTTGTCGCGGATCTGCTCGTCGTCGAGGGCTTTCACGATGCGCCCGACCTGGTCATCCAGGCACGACATCATCGCGCAGTAGGCGCGGCGCTTCTTGTCCTGAATGTGGGCGTACTTTTCGAGATCCTTCTCCAGCGCCTGAAGCGGCGAGTGAACGGCGTTGAAGGGGACATACAGGAACAGCGGCTTCGATTTCTCCCGTTCCTTGATGCGGCGGACCGCTTCGTCGCCGATCAGGACCGTGCTGTACCCTTCATCGCGATTGACCTTGTCGTCTTTGTGCCAGTCGTGACCGCCGTCGCGATCATGCGTGAAGTAGTCGAGCGCGCCGTTGTAGTGGCCATACTGGTGCTGGAAACCGCGTTTCGTCGGCTGGTACTCCGGTTTGAAGTGGCCGAGGTGCCATTTGCCGGAGATTGCCGTCTCGTAGCCGGCTTCAGCCAGGGCCGCCGGAAGTGTGCGTTCATCGAGAGGAAGTCCGTGTGCGGCCCACGGACGCACCACGCCAACCTGCAGGCCGTGCCGCATCGGGTAACGCCCCGTCATGAGTGCGGCCCGGGTGGGCGAGCAGACGGGCTGGACGTAAAACGCCTCGAGCTTGGCGCCGTTGTTGGCAAGGCGGTCCAGGTGCGGCGTCTTGATCTCATCCCCGTGCCACCCGACGTCGGTGTAACCAAGGTCATCGGCGAGGATGTAGATGAAGTTGGGCTTGCTGGTTTCTGCTGCGCCGAGAAGCGAACTCTGGACGAGGACAATCGCAGCAAGAAGCCGGGTGAGCAGGCGAGCCATCTTGAAACCTTTTGGCGCGGAGTTGCGAGCGGATACGTGTCAGTCTCGCGGAAACCGCGCGCCTTGCAACCGATGCGCAAGGCAGAAGCCGAGACCCGGGAGTTGAACCGCGGGTCTCGGCTCCGTTGGTCGCGTCAGAAAACTGTTCGCCGGTCAGATCCAGTCCGTATTCTTTCGGAGCCGATCCTCGACTTCGCGCCGTCGCTGCCGGATTCGCGAGAAGAGCTGCGCGAACCGCGACTTCACCGGCTCCGGGGCCGTCGTATGAGCGACTGGAGCCTCGTGTTCGATCACCGCAGGCGCGGGCGACGTCTCGACCACCGGCTCAGCGACATGGTGAGCCGATTCCTCCGGCGGTTGCACCACGTCGTATTCGACCGGCTGCCGCCACGATTCACGGCCATCGACCGGCATCGGCCGCTCGACGGACGCCTGTCGCAACTGTTCCTGCAGTCCGCGGATCGTTGCGAGGAGTTCTTCCTCGTGGCCCGCTTCCTCCGGCTCCGCCAGTTCGACGGCCGACTGATGCATCGACGAGGTCGGTTCGTGAGCGCGGCGCGGCTGTTCCTTCATCGCGTACTGTGAAAGAAACTGCAGCAGTTCCGGGGCCTGCGGCAGCCAGCTCGAGAGCGCCTGCGACGCGCGGTCGAGCGCCGCATAATGGTCATTGATCACGATTTCTTCGTCGTCGAAATCGTCCGGTTCGAGCTCGTCCAGGAACTGGACATGCCGCGACCAGTGCGCCTCGATGGCCGTGTCTTCTTCACTCTCGTCGACGTCATCCGGCTCGGACCATTCCACGGCCGGCTGATGAAGCGTGAATGCGTGTTCGGCGGAGGGCGCAGGCTCCTCGGGCGGCGCGATCGCGGCCTCCTGCTCCGGCGCTTCCATGACAGGCTCCTCGTCACCTTCGGGCTCGATGACGTCAAACGAGGACATCACTTCGGCGCTGACCGGCTCCGAGAGTTCGATATCGATCTGGGTCGAGAGCTTCAGCGTCGCCTCGTCCGGTTCCGCCTCGACCGATTCCGGAGCAGGAAGTTCAAGTTCATGCGAGCCGATCGCTTCAACGGGGACGGCAGGCCAGGGGGCGACCGAAGCGAACAGCGCCGCGTCGGAGATCTCGGGTTCCGGCTGGGAGGCGAGTGGAGCTTCGAGATGCGGCTCCTCGTGGGAATCGGCCGCATTACCGCCGACTTCGAATACTCCCACGTCCGGCGAATCGCCCCACAGCGGTCCCGGATCGTGCGAAACGACCTCCGACGGCTCCTGGACGGATTCGAGGTCGCTGTCGCCAGCGGCGGTGAGTGGTGTCTGGACAGTCGCGACGAAGTCGTCCTCCATTGAATCTTCGAACGTTTCGTCGTCCATCCCCGAGGCGTCGTCCAGAAGTCCGGCGTCGTTCCAGTGGAGGGGCAGCGATCGCAGGTCTTCGAGCGAATTCCGGGCGGTTTCGACAGAGACCGGCTTCTCTTCGATCGTATAGGCGGAGAGAAGACAGTGATCGCACAGCTGGTGGATCGCGCGCGGGTTTCCGTCGGCCGCCTTCACCATGAAGGCCATCGCCTCCTCGGTGAACAGCTGCGTCTTGGCGCCCGCGATCGCCAGTCGCTCGAGGATGTATTCCGCCGACTCGGCCTGTGTCAGCGGCTCGAGAATGGCATGGCACGCGATCCGCTGGTTCAGCGAATCGAGCGACTGGTCGGCTAGACGCTCCTCCAGTTCCAGCTGGCCTGCCAGCATCAGCCGCACGGGCGTGGCGCAGCGGGGGGACGGCTCGGCGATTGCGCGCAGTTCCTGCAGGAGTTCCGTCGAGACGAGGTGCGCTTCGTCGACGATGACGATCAGGCTGCGACCTCGATCGGCCGCCTCCTGTGCCGCCTGCATGATGCACAGCCGGGCTTCGTCTTCCGACAATCCCAGGTATTCCGCCCCCAGTTCGAAGAGAATCGCCTGCAGCATGGCCTTCCGGTTGGGAAACTGGGCCGAGCACAGGTAGGCGACGGTGAACATCCCCCGGAGGCGGCTCTGCAGGTCCTGGCAGAGCAGCGATTTGCCCAGGCCGGGCGATGCCGTCACTACGGCCGTGCCGCAGCCATCCATCAGGCAGCGCAGGAGCTTCTCTCTTGCGTCGACGTAGCCCTCATGCGCGACGATGCACTCCAGATTGGGTGCAGCGGCGAATGGACGATGCGACAGCGAAAAGAACTTCTCGTACACGAGTCCCCGCCTCCTCCATGAGCCGGCCTGGATGAACAGGCCGCGCGAAGTGATCCAGCGTTGTCATCGAGCGCGACGGCAGTTTGGCTGCAAGCGATTCGATCGTCCGAGCCAGTGCAGACGGAACTCTCCGGAGTGACGTGAACTGGTCAAGCACGTCAAACTGCGGAGACTGTTCCGGCTTCATGAAATATACCTGCGCGTTCTCACGAGGTTGGCTCAACCTTCGTCTGAATTCAGCGCTTCAACATCGGGAAGGCCCGGAACGTGCTCAAACTTGAAAGCCGCGTATCGCCGCCATTAACGTTCTCCCGTCACTTTCGCCGAGTGATGAAAAGGAGCCCGCCAGGGGACCGGTGTGTTGGCCGGGGTCGGCTCTGGGACATCACTCTCACGAGTGTCGGATGTTGGACGATCAGAGCACGCGGGTACAAAGCCTGTACGAGGAAGCCCTTCAGGAAGCAGACCGCTTCAAGTGGCTGGAGAGCGAACGCTGTCGACGCGATGTCGGGCCTCAGGCGCTTGAAGAATGGTCCGACCGGTACTGGGCGACCTTTCTCCGATGGAAACGGCTGGAACACCTCTACGGCCGCCGGCGGTACATCGAATTCGAAGAGGACTGCTTCGGCCGGCTGACGGCCGACCCCGGTGACCCGGCGCTGCAGTTTCTGACGCGGCGATTCGTCGAAGACCGGTGGGAAAACCTCAACTACTTCTGCGGGGCCGTCCCCGCCTGCAGTCGCGACCGCCTTCTGACGTGGCTGGAACTCCTGGGAATCAACCAGTTACGTCAATTCTCTCCGCCGCGGTGGTTCCTCGAGGCGGCCTGAACTCTTTCACTTCGGCCCCTTGGCAGGGGCCTCTGGAGCAACCGCTACAACAGGTAGAAGTCGCGTGGCTTGCCGGCAGGCCCCAGCCTGCGTGTCTTCCCGGCAGAATTTGCCGATGGCAGCCCGGCCGTCTGACCGATTCCCTTGGCGTGGAAGTTTTCCCTCCCTCCCAAGGTGACTCACATGAAGCGGTTTCTTCTCGTCCTGGCTGCCTTCGCCGTCGTCGCGTCTTCGGAAGCCCAGGCGGCTCAGCGATACTACTACCGGTCGGCTTACCGTCCGGCCCGGACCTACAACTACAGCTATAACACCGGCCGTTCACAGGGAGCGTTCTCCCGGCTGATGGAACTCGAGCGCGCCAAGAACGCGTGGCTCCGCCAGACGTTCCTCGGTTATTGATCGTCCCCTCGCAGATCGATGCACTCCCCGGGGATGCCGTCCGTAGCGGCCGTCGGGGATGACGATCCTGCGGGCGATCTGGCCGCGCGGATTCCAGACGAGCCGGCTGCGTGACTCCCACGCGCGGCCGCGACCCTTTTCAACGACGGTTCCAGGCGGAATGATGCGCGTGCGCCGCGTCCCCGTGACAGCGTGCGTCCACCCGCCCGGCGACGCCGCCGGTGCTGCTCAACTTTCCCGCCCTCAAGGCGCGAGACCGTGACGCTGCCGCCTCCGCCCGTTCCGCCTGGACCCGAGTTTGACACCGCCCGTGCCGACATCGGCATCGTGGTGGCGCTGCACATGGAGATCGCTCCCTTTCTCGATCGCTGTGAGCAGGTGCACAAGTACACCGGCGGCCCCTTCGTGTTTCGCGGAGGAAAGCTTGGCCAGCTCCGGATCGCTGTGGTCGAGACGGGCCCCGGCGCCTCACTCGCTGCGCGGGGCACTCGCGCCCTGCTCGATGCCCATCGCCCCGACTGGGTGATCTCCGTGGGCTTCTCCGGCTCGATCGTCCCCACCGTCGTCCTGGGGGATCTGGTGGTTGCCACCTCGATTCGCTCCCACGACGCCCGGGAACTGAAATTCGACGTCCGATTCGAGGCCGATC
The DNA here is from genome assembly GCF_007745175.1 of Caulifigura coniformis. Classification (GTDB taxonomy): domain Bacteria; phylum Planctomycetota; class Planctomycetia; order Planctomycetales; family Planctomycetaceae; genus Caulifigura; species Caulifigura coniformis. Next base: position 5,456,164 of record NZ_CP036271.1, read on the forward strand.
CCGATACCGGCCTGCATGCCGGTCCACTGTTCTGTGCCGACCACATCCTGCGAACGGTGACGGAGAAGAAGCTGGCGGCCACGAAAACGGGCTGCCTTGCCGTCGACCTCGAGAGTTTCGCGGTGGCCGATACCTGCCGCGCCGCCGGACAGAAGTTCCTGGCGATTCGCGGGATCAGTGACGACCTGACGGCCGACCTGCCCGCCGAGGCGTTGGCGATTTTCGCCGCGCAGGGCTTCAAACGCTGGGGAGTGGTGGCGGGATCGCTGTTCCGCAAACCGTCCAGCGTGCAGAACCTCTGGGAACTGCGAGGCCAGGCGATGCGCGCTGCAGACGCCATGGCCGCCTTTCTTCCACAGGTGATTCCTTCGCTGCCGCTCTCCTCAGATTCCAGTGAAGTCGGTCAGCCGCGGCCTTAGATCGTCCAGCCAATCCCACACGCCGCGGGCTCGAAGCCTGCGCCGGATGTCGGTCTCCGCTGTTGAAGGCCCTTTGCGGCGGGCTGATGGGCCACGTGTGACGACCTGTGACGGAGACCTGTGACAGCAGAAAATGGTCTGAACCCCTGGGGATTCGTGACCTGTGACACCTGTGACATGTGTGACAAGTTTTTGGAGGTCATTTGCCCTCCGACTCGCCCGGTCAGCACTCGTCTGTCCTGAATTGCCAAAGAACGAACTCTCTCCCTCTACGGGAGAGGTTGCGCGCGGGGCAGAATTGAGCGTGCCAGGAGCCTGGGGGCGCTGGCCGGACCCTTGTGGGGGCGATGTTCAGCAGTGTGACGGCCGAGTTCGAATGTCCAGACACGCTGGCTTGTTCTCGGGAGTTCGCCAGTCGGCTTCAGTCGACGTAGCGGAAGTCGACACTGGAAAAGACGGTTTGCACCAGGTTCGTCCAGGCGCGATCGCTCGTCAGTTCGACCCCGGCATCTTTCAGATAGGTCATCGCGGCGTAGCGTTCCTCCGGGCTCGGGCGTCGCCCCAGCGCGGATTCGTAGAGCGTATTGAGCCGTTCCTCATCAGACGTGGCCGACTTCATGACCCAGGCCGCCGTTGTCGCCGCGGAACTCCGCACGAAGTCGCTGTTCATCAGGTACAGCGCCTGGGTCGGGAGCGTCGATGTCGCCCGTTTACCGGTCGACAGGTTCGGGTCGGGGAAGTCGAACGTCGTGAAGGTGTCGGGCAGGCAGTTCCGAAGGACCGGCAGATAGACGCTGCGGCGTCCCTCGTCGAACTGGTAACCGTATTCCGCCTTCGTTCCGGGGCGGATCATGTCTCCCGACATCGTCAGGTCGAGCGTGCCGCTGACCATCTGCAGCGCATCGCGAATCGCCTCGGCATCGAGCCGTTTCCGGTTCTGCGAGGCCAGCCACTTGTTCTCGGGATCAGCCCCAACCGCTTTCTCCTGCCGGTCGGAACTCATGCGATACGTCTGTGACAGCATCAGCCGCCGGATGAGCCCCTTGGTCGACCAGCCGTCCGCGATGAATTCCGAAGCGAGGTGGTCGAGCAACTCGGGGTGCGTCGGCCGGTCTCCGGGAATTCCGAAGTTATCGACCGATCGAACAATCCCTTCGTTGAAGAGCTTCTGCCAGACGCGGTTCACATAAACGCGGGCCGTCAGCGGATTGTCCGGGCCGGCGATCCACTGGGCCAGTTCGAGCCGCCCGCTGGCCGTCTCGGGAATCTGCGGCGCCGGTCCGCGCATTGCCACCTGCAGGAACGAGCGGGGGACAGTCTCCCCGAGTTGATGCACGTTGCCGCGAATGCAGACGTGGTAATCCGCCATCTTCTGTTCGTCCTGGATCGACAGGACCAGCGGCGGAGCAGGTGGAGCTTCTTTCTTCAGTTTCGCGAGCGACTTCGCCAGCTCCTTGTGCTGGGCCTCCATCCGTTCGCGGCGGGCGGAGGATTCGACTGCGTCGTCGGTCGGAGCGACGGCGACCTCGTTGGCCGCGCCATTCCGCGACGCGTCGTCGGAGGCAGCGGGAACAAACCAGATGGCGTCTGCGATGACATGGCCGTCATCAACGCCGTCGTTCGAGATCGAAACGATGGCGGCCACGTCGTTCGTGAACGTGAAGCGACCGACGGACTGGAACAGGCCATCCACGTCGGGCTGCTGCTGCTGGTTCACGCGGACCAGCGTTTCCCCGTCGCGATGGATCACGCGGACCGGAGTCTTCGACGAACGCGATGGAGAAAAGTTGTAGGCGACGCGCACCTCATACACGCCGGACTTTGGCAGGTCAGCCCGGAAAACCACCTTCTTCTCGCCCATGCCGGTCCGGCCATCGTGGACGTAGCCCGAACCGACGTATGACTTGAGGAAGCCCGAACTGATCCAGTCTCCGGTGACTTCCGCGTTCGAGTCGTCGACGACCACGCCCGGAAGCGACAGGGGATCGTCGACAATGTGCGGCTTTCCGGCTTCCGGCAGGGCGGCCGTCGAGCGCATCTTCTTCAGCTCCGGCTCGAGGGCCGACATCTGCTTTTGAACCGCGGCCATTTCCTGGGCATGGCTCTCGAGAACCGCCTGTTCTTCGGCCGGCAGAGGAGTCGGACGCTTCACCCAGGTCGAGACGTTGTCGTGGATCAGGGTCTGCGTGCTGCGGAAGATGCCCACCATCGCGTAATAGTCGCGCGTCGGGATCGGATCGAACTTGTGATCGTGGCACCGCGCGCAGCCGATCGTCATCCCCATGAACGCCCGGCCCAGGGTGTCGATCTGCTCATCGATCACGTCCATCCGCAGCTGTTCTTTGTCCTGCTCTTCGTAGTTGGTCGGGCCGAGCACGAGAAACGCGGTGCCCGTGAGCTGATCCCTTCCCTGATCGTGGTTGTCGTATGGAAGGAGGTCGCCGGCGATCTGTTCGATGACGAAACGGTCGAACGGCTTGTCGACGTTGAAGCTGTTGATGACGTAGTCCCGGTATCGCCAGGCGGCCCCGAAGAACATCGAGCGGCCGCCGCCCGTAGTGTCGGCGTATCGGGCCACGTCCAGCCAGTGCCTTCCCCAGCGCTCCCCGAAGTGAGGCGCCGCGAGGAGGCGATCGACGACGCGGGCAAACGCCTCGTCATCGGGGGCCGGATCGTTGACGAAGGCGGCGATCTCTTCCGGCCTGGGAGGCAGCCCCCACAGGTCGAATGTGGCCCGCCGGATGAGCGTCACCCGGTCCGCCGCAGGCGCGGCTTCGAGGCCTGTCTCGCGGCGCTTCGCGTCCACGAACCGATCGATTCCGCAGCCGGACCAACGGGAATCTGCGACCGCCGGCAGCATGGGCCGGGAGATCGGCTGAAAGGCCCAGAACTGACGTCCGGCTTCGATGTCGATTGTCTTCGCGACCAACGGCCCGGAGCCGGTGCGGGGATCGACGGCCCCCTCGCGGATCCATTGCTCGAAATTGCGGACGACGTCGTCCCCCAGCTTTCCTTTGGGCGGCATTTCGAAATCTTCGAAACGCAGCGCGGACATCAGCAGGCTCTCGTCCGGTTTTCCGGGCACGATCGCCGGGCCGCTATCTCCTCCCTGGAGCAGCCCTTCTCGCGAGTCGAGCAGCAGGCCGCCTCGAACGGCTTTCGCGCCGGCGGCGTGACATTCGTAGCACTGGTCAATCAGGACTGGCCGGATCTTCGATTCGAAGAACTTGAGCTTCGCTGTGTCTGGCTCAGCCGCGCGCACCGCGGTCGCGGTCAACAACACGATCGCCAACAGCCCACACCGTGTTCGCTGCATAGGTTCCTCGATCGACCTCGCACCAGCTCTTTACTCTACACCGCCCTGAGTCGACAGATAAGCGAGAACCGAAATTCCGCACGTCTGTTGAGGGGCCCCGGCAGTGCGAATGACGGCCGTACCCCGGTGTTCCGGACCCGAGAGGGGGCCGTCACTGGCACGGGATGCCCGTGAGCGGGTACTCCTACCCCACCGACCAGCAGCCTGGAGGGACGCGGAATTCATGCGGATTGTCTCGTTATTGCCGAGCGCCACCGAAATCGTCTGTGAACTCGGGCTTGGCGACCAGCTCGTGGGGGTGACTCACGAATGCGATTTCCCCGCCGGCGTTTCAGGGCTCCCGCATCTGACTCGAACCCGGCTGTCCCCCACCGCGTCGAGCTCCGACATCGATGCGCAGGTTCGCGAGCAGCTCTCCACGCGGAATTCGCTCTACGAGCTCGATCACGACCTTCTCGTCGAATTGAAGCCCGATCTCATCGTGACACAGTCGCTCTGCGACGTGTGTGCCGTGTCCGAACAAGACGTCCGGAATGCCCTCTGCCGTCTGCCGACGGGGGCGCAGGTCGTGAACCTGGAGCCTCAGCGACTGGACGAGGTCCTCGATTCGCTCGAGGCCGTTGCGGCCGCCGCGGGCGCCCCCAGCCGCGGGGTGCAGGCACGCCGAGGGCTCGAGGAGCGGATCGATTCGGTGATCCGAAGCGTCGCGGAGCCGGGCGATCCCGGCGCTGCCGAGAGGCCGCGTGTGGTCGTGCTCGAATGGATCGATCCCCCCTTCTCGGCGGGTCACTGGGTTCCCGAGATCGTCGAACTGGCCGGAGGTCGTGAAATGATCGGACAACCGGGAGAGCGTTCGGTCACGTTATCGTGGGAAGAGGTGGTGGCCGCCCGGCCGGATGTCTGCTTCATCTCGTGCTGTGGCTTCAGCATCGAACGGACGAAATTAGACCTGCCAGTTCTTTTCGAGCATGTCGCTGGTCACGACCTGCCCTGCGTGCAGAACGGCAAGATTTTCGTTCTGGACGGTTCGGCGTTTCTCAGCCGGCCGGGGCCGCGGCTTGTGACCGCACTGGAGCTGATGGCCTGGGCCCTCTCTCCGGAACGGGTGCAACGTCCGCAGGAGACGACCGGCATTGAACGTGTCCCGGTGAAGAAATGGAACACGGAGCCCGGTCCCGCAGACGTCGTCTGCGGGACGTGATCGCTGAAGTGACCGATCGGTCGAGAGATCAGGCGACGAAAAAGTCGGCGAAATCTTCGTCGTTGCGGGCTGGCGCCGGCGTTTCGGCCTCGACGTATCGCGTTTCCCTCGGTGTGAAGAAGGCGTCATTGGGCGGACGCCACTCGTCGAGCATCTTGTTGATGCGGATCTCGATGCGCGTCAGTTCTTCGCCCTCTTCCTTGGTGACGAAGGTGAAGGCGCGGCCGTTGCGTTCCGACGAGATGCGGCCGGTCCGTCCGACCCGGTGGACGTAGTCGTCGCACGACTCGGGGACATCGTAGTTGATGATGTGCGAGATGCTGCTGATGTCGATCCCGCGACCGACCACGTCGGTGGCGATCAACAGCCGCAGCTCGCCGCTTCGCAGCCGCTTCATCACGCGGTCGCGCTCCGACTGCTGGAGGTCGCCGTGGATCGCAGCCACTTCCGGGAGGCGGCGCTTCAACCGGCGGTACAGCTCATCGGCCTTCCGCTTGGTGCGCGTGAAAACGATGCACTGGTGAGGCCGTTCGGCGAGCAGGAGCTTCACCAGCAGGCCGAACTTCTTCTCACGGTCGACCGTGCAGTAGTACTGCTGCACGAGGTCGCCCGAGATTGAATCGCCCGAGAGATCCACCATCTCCGGCGACTTCATGAACTTCTGGGCCAGCCGTTCGACCGGCGGAGGAAGCGTTGCCGAAAGCAACAGCGTCTGGCGGTCGGTCGGGCACTGCCTGAGGATTTTCTCAATCGCCGGCCGGAACCCGATGTCGAGCATCCGGTCGGCTTCATCAAGGACGGCGATTCGCAGTTCCTTGAGGTTGAGGTTGCCGCGCTGCAGCAGGTCGATCACGCGGCCGGGTGTTCCAACCACGATCGCCGGCGAGCGATCGAGATCCCGGATCTGTTTGCCGACCGGTTTTCCGCCGACGAGCAGGGCGGGCTCGCACAGGTGTTCGGAGGCCAGGCGGCGGGCTTCCACGGCGACCTGCTCGGCGAGTTCACGAGTGGGGCAGAGCACCAGGGCCTGCACCGCCGGACGCGAGTGGTCGATCTGTTCCAGGAGTGGAATGACGAACGCGCAGGTCTTTCCCGTGCCGGTTCGTGCCTGCCCGATGCAGTCCTGCCCTGTGAGCGCGATCGGGATAAAAGCGGCCTGGATGGGGCTCGGAGTGACGTAATTGACGCCCTCCAGCGCTTTCAGCATGCGGGCACTCAGGCCCATCGTTGTGAACGCGGTATGCGTTCCTTGTGGTTCACTCACTATGACCGCCGCTCCCTGCCGCACATCGATTTGACGTAACCTATGATGCCCAATGTAGATTGAGCGGATGGTACGGCTGCTGCAACCGCGGGTCAAGTTGAGGCCTGCCTGCAGCCTGCGAACATCCGCGACCCGATCAGTCGGGCGAAGTTTTCTGTTTTTGTCGAAAGGGCTGAAGTTGACGTCTGTGACAGGACGATCAATGGATCAAGTGTGACGTCACGGACGGTGCATCGGCCATTGCCTCGCTGGAGGCCGGCCGGTCGATCCGACCGGAACGCGGACCGGCAGAGAACACCGCTCAGGCGGTGGGATTTCGTTTGGCCGCTTGACACTAAGTTCAGAGCGCCAATACAGTTTCGTCGGTGATCAGCCCGTCCTGGGGGATTTCTGACGTGACGAAGAAAGAGATAGTTAAAACGATTTCCGACAAGCATCAGCTGACTCAGCTGAAGACGAAGGAGATCGTTCAGTCCACATTCGAAGCGATCATCGAGACGTTGGTCGAAGAGCATCGCATCGAGTTGCGGAATTTCGGCGTGTTCGAAGTGAAGAAGCGTGCTGCCCGGAAGGCGAGGAATCCTCGCACGGGCGAGCGTGTGGACGTCGCGGAGAAATACGTCGTAACCTTCAAGCCCGGCAAGGAGATGGAAGAACGGGTGCTGCGTCTGGAACAGGAAGAAGCTGCTCGCGCAGCCCAGGGCCTGCCTCCGGCGTACGTGCCGCCCGTCGAGTCGAATGGCGATGCCCCGATGGGCAGCGAGCCGTCCGACACCGACCTGTAGTTCTTCGATCGACTCGCAGCGGATGGGCTTGGAGCAACCTGATACGGAATCACGAGTTGCAATGTTCCGGCGTCCTGAATGCCGGAATTGGTGTGCCCCCCGCACCGCCCGAGGCGGTCGCGGACTCATGGAGGAGTCCGATGCGTAAGCTGTTCCTGCTGGCCCTGCTTGCCGCCACCTCGGCCGTGGAGTCCGGCTGCGTCGTTCCGATCTGGAGCGCGTCACCCGACGAGCGGGTTCGGCAATTGATCTACACCTCGGAAGGCTACCGCCAGATTCCTGAGATCTGGGACCGGATCTGGGGCCTCGATATGCCCGATCTGGAAACGCCCTACCGCACACACGGCGGCGTGATCTGATTCACGCGAGCGCCCGCGACGCCTCCGGCTGCACACAGCCGCGTCGCGCGCTCGTTTCGGACCGCAAAGCACCGGGCCCCTCGCATCGGACGCCTGGTGCTTTTTCGTTTGAATCGGGCCTGGCCGAATGTCAGTTGCGCCGGTCTGCGCAGCTCTCCCACGCGCTGAGAAACATTCCCGTTATCAGTGCCGGCCAGAACAGGAAGAGTAAGGCCCAATAGAGAATGCAGATTGGGAAGCGAAACAGGTCGCGAAGTCCAACTCCCGGGCACTCTGGCTCAAACTGCCAACTCTCGACCTCTTTCGCGTCGAGCAATGGTTCAAGGTCGTGAAGCGGCTCCGTGAGTTCTTCGCGCCGAGGCGCGAAGATATCGGCCAGCCAGTCCTTGAATACCAGAATCGCCTGGGCTGCCCAAAAGCACGCGAGGAAGAGGAACAGAGGAGGCTCAAACATGGCCACTCCTCAAGACTGCTCACGGATAAAACGCCGCCCCTTCAACTCAAAACGTGGTAGTTCTCCGACTCCTACGGCGAGGATCTCCGGCTGGAAGTTCAGCCGATCCTTGATCCGGCGGTGGATGCGTTCGCAAAGGGCGGCGATTGTGTCGCACTCCGGGCGTGGCTCGACCTCGATCATGAGGTGCGGCATTTCGCGTTTGTGCCGCAACGTCATGCGGTATTCAACGACATCGTCGAATTCGCGCAGTACCGCCTCCACGCTCGTCGGAAACACGTTGTTCCCGCGGACGATGAACATGTCGTCGGTCCTGCCCAGGACGCCGCCTTCGAGATAGGGTGAGAGCGGTGGGCTGCCGGGGCGCTCGCGGACGAGGTCGCCCGTGCGGTAGCGGATCATCGGCTGGCCCCAGCGGCCAAGGTTTGTGACGACGAGTTCGCCGAGTTCGCCGGGAGTCTGTGATTTGCCGGTCGCGGGATCGATGACTTCCGCGAGACACTTGCCGGCCAGCATCTGGAGGCCGCCGCGATCGTTCGCCGGTTCGACGGCCAGCGGGCCGACTTCGGTCATTCCCCAATGGTCGTAAACGGTCGCGTCCCAGGCCGATTCGATTCGTTCGCGGATCGCCGGCACGTTTCCGCCCGGTTCACCCGCCACGACGATGGCCCGGACCGGGCCGTTCGCCAGGTCCATGCCCATCGCGGCGGCCGCTTCCGCCAGTCGCAGGGCATAGGTCGGGGTGCAGCAAACGACGGTGGCCGAGTTTTCTTCGATCATCCTCAGGCGGGCTTCCGAGGACAGCCCGCCGCCAGCGAGGCACATTCGCCCGATCTTCTGGGCCCCTTCAAATGCCGCCCAGAATCCCAGGAACGGACCGAACGAAAACGGGAACGCGAACACATCGTCGTCGCGGATGCCGATCAGTGAGTAGATCTGCTCCCAGCAACTGAGCACCCACTGCCAGCTCTCGGCCGTGTCGAGGCAACGCAGAGGCCGCCCGGTGGTTCCTGAGGTTCCATGCACCCGGGTGTACCGGGTGCGCGGATCGGTCAGGTTGGAACCATAGGGGGGATGCGCCGCCTGGTCGGCGACCAGTTCCGGCTTGAAGAGGAAGGGGAGGCGGTCCAGGTCGTGGGGCGATTGCAACGTCGCGACGTCGATTCCCTGCAACTTCTTCTGCCAGAATGGATTGCGAAGCAAAACCTCCGACAGCATTTCGCGGAGCGGTTGCAGCAGGTCATCAGGCATGGCGGGTCATTCAGGCGGGGCGTTCCGATGACCATAGCAAACCGGTTCCCCCCCGGCCTCTGCGAATCCCGGCGCCCGGGATCGACGGCCAGTGCGGGGGGCGGCTGGAGGAAAGATCCGGGATGCCGCGCCTTTCCGAAGCCATTGCCGGAATCCGGATTTCCGTCGAAAAACATCCTCGAATCATGCTGGAAAGAATCAGGCAGGTCCGCTTATACTCCGCCCTTTCGACTTTGCGTCCGGAAGTATCGACGGCCAAACCATGCCGAAGCAGAAGACACACAAGGGGATCTCGAAGCGCTTCAAGGTGACCGCCTCGGGCAAGGCGAAGCATCGCAGCCCCAATCGCGGCCACATTCTCGGCCCGAAGACGGGCAAGCGGAAGCGTCATCTCCGTCAGGACGGAGTTGTGGACGGCGTTGCCGCCAAGACGATCGTCGACGCCCTGCGTCCCGGCGTCTGAATCACGCCTGTTTCAGGCGGACGTCGGTCTTTTCAGTCCATCAGGTTATTTGCACGTGAGCCTGTCCGCAGGACCCGATTGAGGTCCCGGAAGGCACTCCGAATCAAGGTGCGATATGCGTATTAAGTACGGTAAGGCCACACGGCGGAAGAAGAATCGTATCTTCCGTGAAGCCAAGGGAAGCGTCGGCGGACGGGGAACACTCTGGCGGACAGTGCAGGAGCACGTCCGTCGCTCGCGGGCGTACGCCTTCCGCGACCGTCGCGCCCGCAAGCGTGACTTCCGCGCCCTGTGGATCACGCGTATCAACGCGGCCTGCATGATCCGCGGCCTCCGCTACTCGCAGTTCATGCACGGCCTGAAGCTGGCCCAGTGCGAGCTGAACCGCAAGATCCTGTCGGAACTCGCCATTCACAACCCCGCGGTGTTCGACGAAATCGTCGCCGTCGCCATGGGCGCCGTGAAGAAGGCTGCCGCCTGAGTTCAGGTGTGAAGAGACAAGGCCCGGTTTGCCACGCGCAACCGGGCCTTTTTTGTTGGAGGAGTGGAACAGAAGGAAAGGAAGAGAAGGAAGGGTTTGTTGGGACGTGACCGAACTGCACTGCAGCTTGTGGGTTTACCTTCTCAGTTGCTGCGGCGGGCTGCAGCGATCGACGCTGGCAGCGTCTACAACGAGGGTTTCAGACCGTTTGCGATGTCCCTTCCTTTCCTTCCTTGCCTTCTGTTCAATCCTTCGAAGTCTGCACTGTGATTGGCCGGGGTCGCCGGCCCTACGGGGTGATTGATGGACGCTGTCGCTCAAATCTCTGCCTACGAAGCCGATGCCCTTGCCGCCATTGCGAAGGCGTCGAATGCCACTGAACTCGAGGCCGCCCGCATCGAATTCCTGGGGCGTGCCAAGGGGCGGCTGAAGGATGTGCAGGCGCTCGTTGGCAAGGTCTCGGCTGAGGAGCGGCCGGTCGTCGGCAAGCGGTTCAACGAAGTCCGCGAGAAGGTCACGGCTGCCTGTGAGGCGCGTCAGGCCGAACTGAACCAGCCGAAGTCGAAGGTCGATGGCATCGACGTCACGCTTCCCGGCGTGGCCATCCGCCTGGGCGGCCTGCACCCGATCACGCAGACAATCCAGGAATTCCGCGACATCATGGCCCGGCTTGGCTTCTCGACGGCCGATGGCCCGGAAGTCGAAGACGAGCGGCATAACTTCGAGGCGCTCAATATTCCGGCCGATCACCCGGCCCGCGACCCGCTCGACAACTTCTACATCGCCGCGGCCGAGAAGCTCTCCGGCGGCCCGAAGCTCCTGCGCAGCCAGACGTCGACCGTGCAGATCCGCGTGATGGAGACGACGCAGCCGCCGATCCGGATCGTGTCGCTGGGGCGCGTCTACCGGCCTGATGAAGTCGATGCGACGCACTCCTGCATGTTTCATCAGATGGAAGGTCTGATGGTCGATCGCGGAGTCACGATGGCCCACCTGAAGACGGTGCTCCGCCAGTTCGTTGCGGCCTACCTTGGCAGTGAAGCGTCGATCCGTTTCCGTCCGTCGTTCTTCCCGTTCACCGAGCCTTCGGTCGAGGTCGACATGCGCTGGCGCGGCCGCTGGCTCGAACTCGGCGGCGCCGGGATGATCGATCCCAACGTGCTCAAGGCTGTCGGTTACGATCCGGAAGAGTACACCGGTTTCGCCTTCGGACTCGGCATCGAACGTTTCTGCATGCAGCGCTTCGGCGTGAGCGACATTCGCCGGTTCTACGACGGCGACGTGCGCTTCCTCCGGCAGCTGGCATAGGGCCGTGGAGAGGGTCTGACGTCTGGAACCGTCAGGTTCTCGACTCACCGTCCTGCATCACCGTCCCCCCGTTCGAGCGTTGTCGATGAACGCGCGAACCTTGATCGGGTCTTTGATCGCGGGTGAGCTTTCGACACCTCCCGCGGTGTCGACGCCCCAGGGTTGGGCTTCGCGGATCCCCTCCGCGATGTTCGTGGGTGTGAGTCCCCCCGCGAGAATCAGCGGAGGCCAGTCGCAGTTCCAGGCCTTCGCGATCGCACCCCAGGGGGCCTTTCGCCCTGACCCGCCATAGGCCCCGTCGACGCGTGCATCCACCAGGAACGCCCGCAGCGGAATCTCCCGGTATTCGGCGACGTACTCCGGCAACCGGTCGGCATTCGCCTCATCGATACGCAAGGCGCGAATGACTTCCCGTCCCGAACGGATCAGTTTCTCTGCGATGTCCGGCGGTTCGTCGCCATGAAGCTGCACCGTTCCGATGCGGCAGTGGCTCACGATGTCGAGGATCTCGTCGACCGCATGGTTTACGAACACGCCGATCGGTTCGACTTCCGCCGGTAGCACGCGGCAGATGCGTTCCGCCATCGGCAGGTCGAGCCACCGCGACGACTTGCGGTAGAAATTGAGTCCGATGGCGTCCGGACCGCATTCGGCCACGGCCCGCGCGGTCGCGACATCCCGGATTCCGCAGATCTTGACGAACATGGACGACAGCTGAGGCGTGGAGGGAATCAACAGGATTCGAAATTGTAGGCCATTGTCATGGCTCCTGTGCAGGAGATGATGCGGTCCTCGATTCGCGTTGGACCATTCATCGCCTGCGGAACCCGGAAGACCCGCTTTGAAGAGGCTCTCGTCAGTCATGAAGGACGGGCCTCAACCAGTGGCGAATGTCTACTCTGCCCGTCCGCCCGTCACGACGGCCTGCATGGCGGCGGCGGAGTCGCGCGCAAACCGTCGCTGCTGTCGACGCATCAGCGGATAGGCAAGCCGGATCAACGGATGCCGCGGACGAGAGAAGGCGAGGATGTCGTAAAACACCTCGTCGGTCTGGCGGTTCCATTCCACGAGGAAACGCTCCTCCCCCGCTTCGACGTGTCCCGGCAATGTCCCGTACGCGAAGCCAAAACGCGTCAACGGCCCCTCTTCTGCCTGCACGTAAACGATTCGGCACGCGTTGACCCAGTACAGGCCAAACTTGCGGGCCCAGACTGCGATCGGCTGGCCAACTTCGACGGGTGTGTCCGTGGGGCCGGCGGTCACCCAATCCAGGTCGAACTGCTTCCACTGCTGCAGGGCGAGACGCCCGGCCTCGAAGGCGGCTTCTCCTTTTCCAAGCGACACGCGGGTGTGGTCTACGTCGTGCCCTTCCGGGGGACTCGTTCGCGTCGAGCCAACCGCCTGGTAGGTGAACGGCAATTCGCGCTGCCGGGCGAGGAAGTCGTGGATGAGAGCTGGCGTCGGCTTCAGGGGAGTGATCATCAATCAGTGATCAGTGAGAGAACAATGAAGGGCGGTGGCCGCACCATCAGCCTGTTGGGAGTTCACCCATTGGAGGGGGGATTTCTGCTGGAATTCGTGATGCGGAACGCATTCAACTGCCGCGGGGAAAACAGGTTACGCGTCCTGGCCCAATTGCGAGCGGTTTTCGGCATCGCGATTGCATTTTGCCACATTGTTCCCGGCGAGATCGTCGGACAGAACCGGACATTCACCAGATTCATGGGAGACAATCATGGCCCTGCTCACCACCGCCCTGGCGGCGTCTACCGGAACCGCTGCCGGGTTCTCGATCGTGTATCTGCTGGCGGGAGGAGGAATCCTTGGCGCCGGCCTGATCTTTATTGTGGCGAAGATGCTCTAAGCACATTCGCAGCTGAGCGGATGGCCAAAGGCGCCGCGAAAACCCGAGAACGAAACCTGAAAAAAGGAGTCACAAGATGTCTGGAAAAATGCAGGAAATCCAGGGGCGTGTGAAGGAAGCCGCCGGCGCGATTGCCGATGACGAGTCGCTGCGTCGCGAAGGCAAACTCGACCAGGCCACCGGGAAAGTGAAACAGGCCGCCGAGAAGGTCATCGACAAGGTGACCGACGCCGCGAAGAGCGTCAACCGCGCTGAGCCGTAACGGTCCTGACGATCAGGAAGCAAAAGCACGCCACCGGGCGTGCTTTTTAATGCGCAGATTCCGGGCCTTCGTCTCTCCGTCGTCGCCATCTCGCAGACGCAATGCGAATAATTTGGCACGGCCACTTTCAGCGGGTACACTTATCGGCTTTCCAGAATCGGATTGCTGCCAGCGAACCAGCTCTTCCCGAGGGATGTCCCCCTCGCATCTGTGAACTCCTGAGCGTTCGCAAACCCGCTGTACTGAAGTCAAAGAGACGAAAGGACTTCCCTTGGCCACCGCACCCGCCTCACAGACGACCAAAACCGAAACTCTGAATGGAGCTGATGTCCTGGTCGAGGCGCTCGTGCGCAACGGCGGGAAGATGATCTTCGCCTACCCGGGCGGCGCCAGCATGCCGCTCCACCAGGCTCTGCGGCGGCACCGTGAGAAGATCCGCACCATCCTTCCGCGGCACGAGCAGGGGGGAGGTTTCGCCGCCCAGGGCGTTTCGCGGACCAGCGATGACGTCGGTCTGTGCATGGCCACCAGCGGTCCAGGCGCCACGAACCTCGTCACGGCGATCGCCGATGCCAAGATGGATTCGGTTCCGCTCATCGCCATCACCGGCCAGGTGCCGCAGCAGGTCATCGGCAGCGACGCGTTCCAGGAAACGCCGATCGTCGAGATCTGCCGCGCGGTGACCAAGCATCATTACCTGATTACGGCCGAAGATCCGAACTGCCCGGAATCGGTCCAGAAGACGCTGCGGGACATTCCCCGGATCGTCAAAGAGGCGTTCTATCTCGCGAAGACCGGCCGGCCCGGCCCGATCCTGATCGACTTCCCGAAGAACGTTCAGCTCTCGGTTCTGGAAGGTGAGATCGACTGGGACCCGCCGTTCGAACTGCCCGGCTACAACCCGGAGCCGAAGCCGGTTTCCAAAGAGCAGATCAAGCAGGTGATCGCAGCGATCAAGCGGTCGCGCAAGCCGATCCTGTACGTCGGCGGCGGCGTGATCAATTCGGGCGCGGCGGCCGAACTGACGAAGTTCGCGAAGAAGTCGAACATCCCCGTGACGATGACGGTCATGGGCCTGGGCGCCTTCCCCGGCGAAGACCCGCAGTCGCTGCACATGCTGGGCATGCACGGAACGGTCTACGCGAACTACGCCATCAACGAGGCCGACCTCCTGCTGGCGCTCGGCGTGCGGTTCGATGACCGCGTCACCGGGAAGCTGGAAGAGTTCGCGCTGCACGGAAAGATCGTGCACGTCGATATCGACGCCTCCGAGATGCATAAGAACAAGGAAGCCCACATTCCGATCATCGGCGATGTCGGCGACTTCCTGACGAAGCTCAACGCCGAATACACCGACGCCGACAAGCCGGACACGGCCGCGTGGTGGACGCAGGTCAACGAATGGAAGGAACGCTATCCGCTTTCTTATAAGGAGGCGGAAGGCGACGCGATCCGGCCGCAGTACGCCATTGAAGAGCTCTGGCGTCAGTCGAAGGCCCGCAACCCGTACGTTGCCGTCGGCGTGGGCCAGCACCAGATGTTCGCCGCGCAGTTCTTCAAGTTCGATAAACCGAAGCACTGGCTGAGCAGCTCGGGCCTCGGCACGATGGGCTTCGGTCTCCCGGCCGCGATGGGCGTCCAGGCGCGGCATCCCAACGATCTGGTCATCAATATCGACGGCGACGGCTCGATCCTGATGAACATTCAGGAGTTCGCCACCCTCCATTGCGAGAAGCTGCCGATCAAGATCCTGCTGCTGAACAACCAGCACCTCGGCATGGTGATGCAGTGGGAAGACCGTTTCATGGAAGGCAAGCGGGCTCATACCTACCTCGGCCCGATCGACCATCCGGAATGGCTCGGCGAAGGGAGCGGCGACTTCTATGAAGCCACCTATCCGAACTTCGTCCAGATCGCAAAGGGCTTCGGCCTGCAGGCCCGCCATGTCCGCAGCAGGAAGGAACTGCCGGCGGCCATTGCCGAAATGATCGCCAGCCCCGAGCCCTACCTGCTCGACGTGATCACGCCCTACCAGGAACACGTGCTGCCGATGATTCCCGGCGGCAAGAGCGTGCGGGACATCATCACCGAGTAAGCCGCACAGAATGCAAAAAGCCCAGGGGATCTCTCCCCTGGGCTTTTTTTGATGTTCACCATGGCCCGCAGCAGCGGGATCAGCGAACGATCTGGCTGATCTGCTCGATCGTGGAGAGAACGTTCTTGGCCTGCTCCAGTCCGCCGGCGGCCTTGATCAGGGACAGCGCCGCGTCCATCGTGCTCATGCTGGAATTCGAGCCTCCCGCCGCTCGCCCCGGGCGGCCGCGACGAACCATCACGCGACGCTTGGTCTTGATCTTCGCGTTCGATTTGATTGTCGAAACGTACTGGGCCGAGATGGTGATCCCTTCCGACTTCAGCATTTCGGCGATCTCGGAAGGAGACTTGTCAGGATTCGCAGCCAGGGCGTCGCGGATCGCCTGGCTCTTATTCACTGCAGACTTCTTTGCCATGGTGTGTGCACTCCGTATGGGAAACCGGGATTGTCGCCTGCGACAACCCCCTGTCAACCACACGGTTTACACTCATAAGACGGCGCTGACGGCCTGAATGACTATGCCGATCACCAGAGAATCATAAGACACTGCAAGATCTGATGGCATTTCATCAACTCTTGCAGCGCTCAGTTCTCGCATCAATATGCGATCGCCGGAGGGGAATCCGGCGCCGAGATCGCTCAGAAACTCCACAGGATGAAGCCTCCTGGCCATCATCGCGCCGGCCTCACGAGATCAAGGATCAGGCGGCAGCAGCGAGCGGCGCCGGGATCGCAATTCCCCCGGAGACCACTTCACTCACCAGAGAGCCGTAATCGATCGAGCCGGAGGAGCCCGGAGCGTAGTCGAAGATCGACTGCCCGAAGCTTGGCGCTTCGGCGAGCTTGATGTTGCGGCGGATGCGGCTGTTGAACACGCGGGCCTGCGACCACGGCGACTGCGGGTCGCTCGCCTGGAGGAACCGCATCAGGTCATCCGTCACATCGGCGGCCAGCCGCGTTCCGGTTTCGTACAGGCAGAGCAGGATTCCCGAGACGCGCAGCCGGCGGTTCAGCCGGCGCGTGACGAGTGCAGTCGTCTCGAGCAGTTTCGACAGCCCCTGCAGGGCAAAGAAATGCGGCTGCAGCGGAATGATGACTTCACTCGCCGCGCAGAGGGCGTTAATCGTCAGCACGCTCAAGGAAGGCGGGCAGTCCATGACGATGTAGTCGAACTGCTGCTCGGCGTCGGCCCGCTCGAGGGCCGCCTTCAGCACGAATTCGCGTCCCGCCGCATCGACCAGTTCCAGCTCCGTGGCCGCGAGATCGAGATCCGAGGGGGCGACCCACAGGTTTTCTTTGACAAGCTGACGAACCTGGTCGAAGGTCCGTCCACCGGCGAACACCTGGTAAATGGTGTCCGGGCTTCCGGCCGCTTCGATCCCAAGGTGAATGGACGAATGGGCCTGCGGATCGAGATCGATCAGGCACACCCTCTGTCCCTGCCGCGCCAGACCGGCTGCAAGATTCACGCTGGTGGTCGTTTTCCCGACGCCACCTTTCTGATTCATGATCGCAATAGTGCGCATGCGAGTGCGTCCTCCCTGACGCCAGTGACTCCCGAAACCTGAAGAAGAGGTAAGCTAACGTCTTGGCAATTCCTGAGAAAGAGCGATTTCGCGACTGGAAAATCAAGGGGTGTCTACGAAAATAAACAAAGTTGCGAGGCGGTGAATGGACCTCGCCATGGACGTCACCGATGGTGGCCCGCAGGAAGCGGGTTGATCATCAAGAAAAGGATTTTGTGCGGAAGGGGACATTATGTTTCCTGTGAAGAAGGTGCTGTGTGTGGCAGCCCTGTTGACTGTGCTCGGTACGGCCGGTGTGGCGTCGGCTCAAGGGCGCGGTTGGGGCGGCGGTGGATGGGGCCGCGGAGGCGGCTGGGGGCGTGGCGGCGGTTTCGGCTGGAGCGTCGGATACGGACGCGGTGGCTGGGGCGGCAGCTATGGTCGCGGCTGGGGCGGTTATGGCTATGGCCGTGGTTGGGGCTATGGCGGCTGGAACCGTGGTTGGAACCGAGGCTGGGGCGGCTACTATGGTCGCGGCTGGGGTTACGGCGGATGGGGCTATCGGCCCTATCGGAATAACTTCTACGTCGGCTTCGGCGGCTACCGGCCTTACGGCGGGTTCGGTTACGGGTATGGCGGCTATCCCTACTACGGTGGATTCGGTTATCGCCGGGCCATCTACGGTGGTGGTTATGGCGGCTACTACGGCGGTTATCCGTCATATGGCGTCGCCAGCTATGGCTATCCCGTGACCACGGTCAGTTACAGCAGCGGCTACGGCGGCGGCTGGAACTACGGCTCGGGCGGATACGTCGGCGCCTGTTACTGAGCCACCGCAGAAAACTGCGGGCTGATGACTTCGGCCGCGGAGTGAGTCGATTTCCGCAGCCAGTCACTTAAAATCAACGCCCCGGCAGGCTGATGCCGGGGCGTTCTGCATTGGCAGACCGCTGATCCCTCCTCCCACCGTCAGTCGCCCACACCGCGAGCGCTTTCCATGAACTTGTCTCGACGTTCGTTCCTGTCCGTTGCCGCCGCCGCTGTTGCCGCAGCCGCGACTCCGCGCCTGTTTGCAGCGCCCGCCACCGGGCCGCTGTTCCGGATTTCGCTGGCACAGTGGTCGCTTCACAAGACGCTCCGCGCCGGCAAGCTCGACAACCTCGACTTCGCGAAGACCGCGAAAGAGACCTTCGGCATCGAGGGAATCGAGTACGTCAATCAGTTCTTCAAGGACAAGGCGAAGGACGAGAAGTACCTCGCCGAAATGAAGAAGCGGGCCGCCGATCATGGCGTCAAGAGCCTGCTCATCATGTGCGACGGCGAAGGGAACCTCGGCGACCCCGATGACAAGAAGCGGACGACCGCCGTCGAGAACCACTACAAATGGGCCGACGCCGCCGAATTCCTCGGCTGCCATTCGATCCGCGTCAATGCCGCGAGCAAGGGCTCGTTCGAAGAGCAGCAGAAGCTGGCGGCCGACGGCCTGCACCGGCTGACCGAGTACGCCGAGAAGAAGAACCTCAACGTCATCGTCGAGAATCACGGCGGGCTGTCGTCGAACGGGGAATGGCTTGCCGGTGTGATGAAGCTCGTCGACCACCCGCACTGCGGCACGCTTCCGGATTTCGGAAATTTCCGCGTGAAAGACGGCGAATGGTACGACCGCTACAAGGGCGTCACGGAACTCATGCCGTACGCCAAGGCCGTCAGCGCCAAGTCGCACGACTTCGACCCGGAACGCCCCCTGGTCACCACCAACGGCGATCAGGAAACCGACTACCTGAAGATGATGAAGATCGTCCTGGATGCCGGTTACCACAGCTGGGTCGGCATCGAGTACGAAGGGGGTAAGGTCGACGAGATTGAAGGCATCAAGCTCACGAAGCAGCTCCTCGAGCGCGTTCGCGACGAACTGACCAAGAAGCCCGCTGCGGCAGCCCCGGCAACGGGAACAACCGGCTTCAGCGGATACACCTACGGCCAGCCCACGTACCGTTATTCGAAGGCGCAGGCGCGGCAGTCACGTCGGGCGTACCGTCGCGGCGTCTGAACTTTGCTGATCGGAATGGGCCGGTGCGGCGCAATCCGTGGATCGGCCAAGGAAAGCCGCTGCAGGAACTCTCCAGGCAGGTTGCAATTTCATGAGTGCAAACTGCCAGAGGGGAGGGGACCTGCGGCGGCTTTCGTCGTGCTACTTCATCGCGTTTTCGGTTCTTGTCGGCGCGACGTTGCCGCTCTGGACCGGACGCGGTGCTTTTCCCCGCGTCCCCGCGGTGTCATGGCTGACGAGTGCGGGAGCCTGGCTCGCTCCACTGTTGTTCGGTGGGTTCCTTGTGGCGGCGATCGCCTTTGTCCGCCTCGGACCGGTCCGCTCGGTGTGGGCAATGGTCGTGGCGGTAGTCCTGGCGTCCGCAATGCTCAACCAGCATTGTTTCCAGGTGTGGGCCTACCATCTGGGCGTCGCCGGGCTGATTGCGGCATTCTCGGCGCCCGGCCGCGCTGCGACGCGTCTGAAATGGCTCACGATCGCCATCTACTTCTGGTCTGCCGTTTCAAAGCTCGATGTCGGCTTCGTGGGCGGTCCCGGCCAGATCCTGTGGGGCGGACTTCTTTCGGCCCTGCGAATCGATCCTGCGCAGTTTCCGCCCCGTCTCGTTGGGCCTGCTCCGTGGATCATGCCGGCCGGCGAACTGGCGACAGCGCTGGCCCTTGCGATTCCACGAACACGACGGATCGGTCTGTGGCTGTCGATCGTCATGCATGCCCTGCTGCTCCTCGCCGTTGGCCCGCTTGGGCTGGGCCATGAGTCCGGGGTTCAGATCTGGAACGTCCTCTTCATCGTTCAGAACCTGCTTCTGTTTCGAGGCGTTCCCTGGACTGCCGAAGTCACCGGCCCACGCGATTCGACTCCGGCCGACCGTTCCAGCGGCGACCGGATCGTGGCCGCGATGCTGGCGGGCGTCGTCGTCATGCCCGCATTTCAGCCCTGGGGATATTGGGACGTGTGGCCTTCATGGGCCGTCTACTCGGCGCGCGGTGGATGGACGACGATTCTTGTTCACCATGACGAGGTCGACCGCCTCCCGGAGGAGGCCCGGCGTTATGTCGGCGAAGCCGCCCCACTGTCCGATTGGCATCCGGTCGATGTGGATGCCTGGTCACTCGCGGAGCTGCATTGCCCCGTTTATCCCCAGCCGCGATTCCGGCTGGCGCTTGCCGCGGCGCTCAGCCGCACAGCGCGGATTCAGGTCGAGCGTCGAAGTCCTCCCGATCGCCGAACAGGTCAGTCACGCTCCGAGACGCTCGAGGTTTCAGGAGGCCGCCTGTCGCCCGAACTGGAAGCGGCGTTCTGGTTGAACACCCGGCCAGCGGTGACCGCGGATCCATGACGAGCGGGGAAGCCGTCAGCGATGTCAGGCCGCTCGACGCTGTTCGGCGGAGTTTCCCAGGAAGGCTGGCATCGTGGCGTGCCCTTCGGCAGCGACGCCGTCTCGCCGTACCACTTTCAACACCGTGAGCACCAGGATGCGGAGATCGACTGCCAGCGACGCGTGGTCAACGTACCAGGTGTCCTGGGCGAACCGTTCTTCCCATGTGGTCCGATTCCGGCCGTTCACCTGGGCCCAGCCCGTCAGTCCCGGAAGGACGTTGTGTCGACGTCGCTGATCCTCCGAGTACAGAGGGAGGTATTGCATCAGCAGGGGGCGTGGTCCGACGAGGCTCATCTCCCCGCGGACGACGTTCCACAGCTCCGGCAGTTCATCGAGGCTCGTGGACCGCAGAAGACGTCCGAAGCGAGTGAGCCGAACGTCATCGGGGAGCAACTGCCCGGACGCGTCTCGAGCATCCGTCATCGTGCGGAACTTGATCATCCGAAACGGGAGTCCGTCTTTTCCGGGCCGCACCTGCGTGAACAGCACGGGTGAGCCCAGCCGGGTCCGCACAAGGAGGGCCACCAGGGCGATCGCGGGCGAGAACACGATCAGCGCCGTTCCCGCCAGCGCGAGATCGAGCAGTCGTTTTCCAAATCGAACATACACGGCACGGTTCCTTCAGGCAGCGGCGCTCAGAGGACTTTCGGGAACAAGCAGGTCGACCAGTTCCTGGTTGACCTGGTGCACGTCGAACTTCGCTTCAGCGAGACGACGACTCTCGCATCCCATCATTGCTCGCAGTGCCGGATCACTTGCAAGTCGCAACATCGCCTCCGCAAGCCGGGCGGAATCCTGGGAAGGGACCAGCAACCCGTTCCGGCCATCGATCACTGTCTCGCGACAGCCCGGCACATCCGTGGTGATGATCGGACGGCCCATTCCCATCGCCTCCTGTGTCGACCGCGGGACACCTTCGCGATACGAAGGAAGGATGTACACATTGCTGGCAGCGATCGCCGGCCGGACGTCGTCTGTCTCGCCGAGGTATTCGAGTCCGCACGAGCGCTCCCATTCCCGAATTTGCGAGAGGGGGATCGCACATGGACTGTCGTAAGGCGGCCCGAGCAGCTGGCAGACGGCTTGGGGGAATGCCTGTTTCACCTGCCGGACCGCCTCGGCGTATTCGGCGATTCCCTTTTCGCGAAGCAGGCGGGCGATCAACAGGAACCGCGGCCGGTCGTCCGGCAGCTGTGCGACCGGAAATTCGCGAAGGTCGATTCCCGAGCCGTTCACGCGCCCGATCTGGTCGGCCGCGACGAGACGGCGGCTGACGAATTCGTTGCAGTCGTCGGAGTTCTGGAACACCACGCGTTGGTAGCGCGAGAGTGCGGAACGATAAAGCTCGACAACAACGCGGCGCAAGGCCCGCCCCTTCCAGTCTCGCGGCAGAAACGCCGAACCCAGACCTGTGACCAGGGCCACGCGGCGGGGAACCCCCGCCGACGCCGCGGCCCAGCCGCCATAGATCACAGGCTTCACCGTGTAGCCCAGGTAAACATCCGGTCGTTCTTCAGCGAGGACGTGCGTGAGGTTCCTGACGACGGCCAGTTCCTGAACCGGGTTGCGGCCGGTCCGGCTGAGCGGAACAGCGCGGAAGCGGACGCCCCACGCCTGCAACTGGCTGCGGACTGCCGGATCGTTGTCGCCGGCGCAGGCAATGACGTCGTGCCCCAGTGCACAGAGTCGCTTCAGAAGGTGACCGCGAAAGTTCACCAGCGACCGGGCCAGGCCTCCCATCACAACAATCCGCACGCGCCAAACTCCCTTTCCAGATTCTCTGAAGCCGATCCGCGATCCACGACTCAGGCCGCCCTGCGTCCCGATGCCTTGATGACCGACATCCACAACTCGTGATAGCGCCGGGCGATCACGCCAATCTCGTAGTGCTCTTCCATCCGGCGACGCGCCCGGCGACTCAACTCCTTCCGGTCTTCCGGAGTCCGCTGAAGAATGTTGAGGCACGCCGCCGCCATGGCGCGGGCGTCTCCGATGTCGACCACGCGTCCCGCATCGCCGACCAGGCTGGCCGAATCGCCGACATTCGTCGTGACGACGGGCACGCCGCAGGCCAGTGCCTCGCCGATGGAGTTGGAAAACGCCTCGCTGGTCGATGCGCTGACGGCGATGTCGAGCGACGCCTGGATCTCCGCAATGTCACGGCGCTCGCCCAGCAGATGGAACCGATCGGCGCAGGCGGTCGATTGCACAAGCGACTGGAGCGGCGCGTTCGCAGGCGTGATGTCCGTGCCGCACAGCACGAAATGCGCGTCCGGAGAGGCCGCGTGCAGCCGGTTCATGGCGTCGACGAACGTCGGTTGTCCCTTCAGTGTGGAATAGCGCGACATCAGGCCGATCAGAGGCGTGGATGCCGCCAGCCCGAGCGATTGACGCAGCGCACTTCGCGCGTCGTCGTCCGGCCGGAAACGCGAAAGATCGAACCCGTTCGGAATCAGCCGCATCCGCGTCGCGGCGTAGCCCGCGGCAACGTGCACATCGAGCCCGGTCTGTGAATTCACGACGATCGCACTGGGGCCGCGGCTGGAGAGCTTCGCACTGGCTCGGGCCGCGAGAAGCGTCGAACGGCTGTCGAGACCTGGCGTGAGTGTGGCATGACGGACATTCCAGACGACCGGGCATCCGGCTACCGCCTTCGCCGCCAGGAGCCCCATCAGATCGGCATGGTACAGCCATGTCTGGAGGACGTCGGGACGATCGGAACGCAGCAGCGAGCACAGCCGCCACAATGCCTTCGGGTGCGGTCGCCCGCGGTTCATGCCCAGCGTGTGAACCGGCACTCCCATCGCCCTCAGTCGCGGAGCGCAGCCTTCATCGCCCGTCATCCCGATCACGGTGAAACGCACACGCGGATGCAGTGCTTCGACGAGCTTCGCCAGCATGACGGGCGTGCCGCCAATGCCGAGTCCGGTGATGAGATGACAGACGTGCATGGAGAAAGGGAGTTCGATATTCAGGCGGCCCGACGGTGTGCGATATCCGTCCGCTGGCGATCCTGCCACGACTGGAACATCAGGATCGGCCACAACCTCGCAGAGGCGTCGACTTTCCCGGCTAGATGCGCCATCCACGCGGAGCGAACGACCGCGGAGTTCCAGTAGCCCTCGCGCCGCAGGCGGCCTTCCGAAAGCAGGTCATCGCCCCACGTCCGCAAAGGGCCTCGCAGCCAGGCGCTGACGGGCACTGCAAAGCCCATCTTCGGTCGGTCGAACAGCTTCCGCGGAACGTATTTCTCGAGCACCTGCCGCAGCAGCCACTTCCCTTCGCCGTTGCGAAAAATCATCGACATCGGAAGCCGCCAGGCGAACTCGGCGATTCGGTGATCCAGCAGTGGTGATCGCGACTCCAGGCTGACGGACATCGTCGCCCGGTCCACTTTCGTCAGGATGTCGTCGGGCAGGAAGTGCATCGAGTCGAGAAGCATCATTTCCCGGTATCGATCCCGCAGGGGACGCGCGAGGCTCGCCCCCGGGCGGTCGTCGGCCTGCAGCACCACCTGCTCCGGCGATTTCCACGACGACAGGATCTGCCTGTACGCATCCTGGAATGACTTCGCCCCGACGACCTGCGAGCCGTGGTAAACCTTCCTCAGGAATGATCCGCGGCCCGATCGCCCCAGTCCGGGAATTGTCCGTGCTCCAAGTGCCGCCAGTTGCCGGAGCGGAGACGGAATCCAGCCGACGGCCCGCCACAGCGAATCGGCTCCTGCGAACCTGGCGTACCCGCCGAAAATCTCATCGCCACCGTCACCCGAAAGGCTGACGGTGACCGACTGGCGGGCCAGTTGAGACACGAGGAAGGTCGGGATCTGTGAGGAATCCGCGAACGGTTCGTCGTAGATGTCCGGCAGCCGCGGAATGACGTCCATCGCCTGCTGCGCGGTGACATACAGCTCGGTGTGATCCGTCCCGAGATGCCGTGCGACGGCGGCGGCATGGGGCGCTTCATTGAAGCCCGCCGCATCGAAGCCGATGGTGAACGTGCGGATCGGCCGCCTCGACTGTCGCTGCATCTGGGCGACGACGAGGGATGAGTCGATCCCGCCGGAAAGGAACGCTCCCAGCGGCACATCCGCCACCGACTGCCCGCGGATCGAATCAGAGAGCAAATGATCAAGCTGACAGACGCCCTCGTCGTCGCTCCCTTCAAAGGGGGCCAGCTGCGCGAGCGCGAATTGCTCTTCGATGTTCCAATAGGGGCGCGGAGTCTGAAGCCGGTTGAACGTCACGTCGCGATCCCAGATCGACAGGATCGTTCCCGGCCGCAGCTTGGAGATGCCGCGGTAGATGCTGCGCGGGGCGGGCACATAGCCATGCCGGGCAAAGGCCGTCAGGGATGCGCGATCCACATCCCGCGCGCAGGCCGGATGGTTCTCGAGGGCTTTCAGTTCCGAACCGAACAGCAGGATGCCGTTCTGGACGCCGTAGTACAGTGGCTTTTCTCCGAACCGATCACGCGCCAGCTGCAGGGTCCGTTCGCGGAGGTCCCACACGGCGATCGCAAACATTCCAACGCACTTTTTCAGCGTCGCATCGAGGCCCCATTCTTCGATGGCTTCGAGCAGGATTTCCGTATCCGACTGCCCGCGAAAATCGTTCACACCCGATTCGAGCAGTCCCCGTTTCAGCTCCCCCGCGTTGTAGATTTCCCCGTTGAACGCCAGCACCGTGGCGCCCGATCGCGAAACCATCGGCTGAGCCCCTGCCGCTGACAGGTCGCGGATCGCCAGCCTCCGGAATCCGATGGCCACGCCCGAGGGCTCATCGCACCACACGCCAAGATCATCCGGGCCGCGCGTGACGAGCGTGTTGGCCATGCGCTGCGCACGATCGGACAGGGCGGCTTTGGAGAGCGCCCGCCCGACCACCGGTTGCCAGAATCCCGCGAATCCGCACATCGTTCAGTTCCGTCGGTGAGACCTGGGATTCACGCCGCCTGCTGAGCGCCAGCACAATCGGCGAACAGGAGGTCCTGATACTGCTTCACAATTGATTCCAACCCGAAGTGCAGCCGGGCACGTTCCAGAACCTGTTCTGCGACGGGGGCGAACCAGTCGTCTTTCCATTCCTCGAGCGACGTCGTGATCCGATGTTCCTGGCCGAGGATCTGCATCACCTCGCGCGTCCCCCCCGGATGATCCAGCACAACTGTCGGGCGCCCGGCCCCGATCGCTTCGAGCAAGGCGTTGGGCATCCCCTCGAAGCGCGACGGCAGTACGAACAGGTCCGCATGGGCGAGATGCGTCCCGACGTCGGCCGAAAAACCCGCCAGGTCGATCCGGGAGGCGAGTCCGAGATCGCGGATCTGCTGCTCCAGTACTCCCCGCTCCGGTCCTTCACCCAGAACCGTGAGCATCGATCCGGGGAACCGCTCGAGCAGGGCGGGGAACGCCGCAATGAGTCGGTCGAATCCTTTGGGGGGAGTCAGCGAACCGACTGCCACCAGTCGCTTTGCTTCCGCGCGCGTGTGTTGCCCGGCGAGAGAATTGGCTTGAACTGTCGATTCGACCGGGTTGAAGATCCGGACGATGCGAGCGGACGGCACGCCGAGCCGTTCTTCGATCATCCCGCGCATCCCGTCCGTCAGCGCGACGACCGCGTCCGCCGAGCGATACGCCCGTTTGAGCAGCGGACCACGGAGCCCTCTCAGGTGGGCCGGCTCGAAATGGTTGATGCTCACTTCTCGCAGAAACAGACGCGTGGAACGTGGCAGGAATGGACGGCAGAGCCCGGCCACCGTGTTCAGGTGAGAACTCGTCGACAGAATCGCTCGCGGACGAAGCTTCCTGGCCAGTTGCACGAGCGACCAGCCGGCCTGCCTCGCTCGCGGAGCGCGGAGGTCATGGACGGTCACTCCGGGAGACAGCCTTTCGAGCCAGTAGCCTTCGCACTGGCAGAGGCCGAGATGCATGTCCATTCCCGCGGCGGACAGTCCATTCAGGAGCAGCGTGAAAACACGTTCGGCCCCACCGCAGCGCAGGGAGGGGATCACGAACAATCCGCGCGGACGTTCCCCGGCTTCAGGAACCCCTCGCAAAGCGCTCTGCGCATCCCTGGCTCGCACTTCGACCATCCGTGGCCGCCCCTCTCCCCATCCTGATTTTCGTGACCCGGTCCTGAAAGACCGCGGCAGCATCCCCTCCAGAACTGGCGATTCTTCCCACAAAACCAAGGAAATGGTCAAGCGGGATCCGTTTTTCGCGGCACGGCGCAATGAATCGAACTCCGTCTTCGGGCAACGGCTCTCCGCGAATGACATTGACCGGCGAACGGAATTCCTCATAGAAGCCCGGGGCAGGGCGGGGGCCCCTTGCAGTCACAGTGATCGTTCTCGCGGGGGGAGCGCCGCACACGGCGGTCGAGACATGCAGCTCGTATTCCTGATCGTCGCCGGCATCGGACTCTGCTACCTGCTCACGGCCCATCGCCGCTGCGACGTTTTCAGCCTGGCGTTTGCCGGTGCGTGCCTCTACTTCCTCCCGGCGTTTTTCGGATCTGTGCCGGGCGGATTCAACGACGAGCTTCCCGTTCCGATCGAACCTGAGACCTATGCGGTGATGTCGACGGTGCTCGGCGCGATCTTTCTGGGCGCCTGGACCTGGGACCTCGGTGGCAGCCGTTCGCTCAGCGACGAACCGCTCCGAAGCGATGGCCTCTCGACGAGCGTGGCCCTGGCACTGGCGGGGGCCGCACTGGTGATCGCGGTGTATGTCGGCGGCGCTCGACTGTTCTCCGCCTACAAGGAAGACGTGCTCGACGGAGCCTCGCGATTCTCCATGCTGACCGGCGTCGGGGCCGCCCTCGCGGCTGCCCTCGCCGTCGCGCAACGACGCTGGACGGCCTGTCTCGTCGCCGGGGTCCTGCTGCTGTTTACCGTCTACATCGGGCTCCGTGTCTACTTCGTGATGGCGATCATCGCCAGCTTCCTCGTCCATCTGCAGGGGCAGGGGCCACAGCGACTCTACATCCGGAACTTCACCGCGATCACCTGCGCAGCGCTCCTGGTAATGACGGTTTTCGTCTACAAGTGCATTTACGTGCTCGTGAAGATGGGCGACTTCGACCAGATCCTCGCCATGCTGGTCGACTCCGAGTTCTATCTGGACGCCGTCATCAGTTCGGAGCCCTTCACCACGCAGCTCGTGCTGAATGAGGTCGTCCGGACGGGCTTCGAGACCGAGATGGACTACATCCTCTATTCGGTCGTCGGACAGCTCACCTTCTTCAGCGGTGAGGCGGGACTCGTTTTCCGGTCATTCAACAACCTGTTCCAGCCCGCCCTGTTTCCCGAAGTCGAATGGGGCATGGCGAACAACATCTGGGCCCAGATGTATGCGGCGGGCGGCTGGCCGCTGTTTCTGGCGTTCCTTGGAGGCTTCATCGGGACCTTGAGAATCGCCGCACGAGCGATGGCGACCGCACGCGCCTCGAACCGATGCGGAGTCGCGCTGGCGACCGCCTATTGGGCCTTCTACATCCACCGCAACGACCTGGGCTACGAACTGAGCGAACTCAAACGCGTCCTCCTCGTGTGGGGCGTGGTGGCCATCGTTTCCAGCGCCGGCCGTCAGCGGGAGCAGGTTCCTGCGACTCGCGGGCCGGATGTCAACAGACCCATCCGGGCGCCGCAGCGCACCAGGCTCGCGGCCTGACGCGCCCCACAAGAGAACGCGTTCGACTCAAAGGCCGACTGCAGCGAGCGCGCTCGGCGACGCCCCCTCGGGCGTTTCGGTCGGTGCCCCGGTTGCGGCGCGGAACGCCGCCTGGCTGAGTTCCTGGAGCGGAACCGGGTGGTCAGCCACCTCGGCGCAGCGGGAATCGCTTTGGCCGATCACCTGGCCCCCCGGGACGGATCCGCCGGCAATCAGTGCGGACCAGCAGCGCGTCCAGTGATCGCGCCCGGCCGTGCGGTTGATGCGTGGCGCGCGTCCCATTTCACCGGTGCACACCACGAGGCAATCGTTCCACAACCCGGTCGACTGCAGGTCATCGAGGAACCCCGACATGGCCCGATCGAACTGCGGACACAGTGTCCGGCCATAGTCCTGGAGAGTTCCGGGAGCGGAGCCAGCCCCGTGGGCATCCCAGGTCGCGTGACCATTCAGCGTCTCGAACAGATTCACCGTCACCCAGCTCGCGCCGTACTCCACGAGCTGCCGCGCATTCCACAGCCGACGGCCGAAGCTCGTGTGCCCGTACGCTTCCTGGATTTCATACGGCAGCTTGTCGAAACGTTCGGCGTACACCGTTCGCGGCGGAGCTTCGGCTGCCTCCACGATCCCGTCACGCACGATCGCAGGGGCAAATCCGCCTTCGGCGCCAGGGCCGTCCGCAGGGAACGCCTGGGCGGGATCCAGATGCAGGCGGGCTGGCGTGACGACATACGCCGGCACCGTTGTTTCATCGCTGAGCGATTCGGTCTGCGGCATCCGGGTTCCAAACGCCGAACCCGGACCCTTCCGGCTTCCGAGGGTCCCGCCCTGCAGAAGCTGCAGGCCTGTTTCGTGGATCGGAGCGGCCGAATGGTAGACCGACCGGACGAGCGAAAACCTCCTGGCCCGTTCGGCAAGTCGCGGAAGTGTTTCGCTGAGGAACACACCGCTGACCGCCGTTTCGATCGCCCGATAGGGGCCCCGCGATTCCTTGGCCGCAGTCGGCTTCGGGTCGAACGTCTCCAGCGCACTCGCGCCGCCGTTCATCACGACGAGCACGACTGTCTTCGGCCCGCGCCCAAGCTGGGCGCGGAGCTTCGCGGCCCGCTCGGCCGCCGGAAAACCAACAACACTCAGTCCTCCGACCGCGAGAAAATCGCGACGGGAAACCGGGCGGCGAGACGGCTGTGCAGACTTCTTGGCCATTCCAACATCCATGAAAACTTCAAAGCCCGGCGACAGGGCCGGGCTTTGATTCCGCAGATCACGCCAGCGAGCTGTCCGTCTCCGGGACGGCGTCGCTCTCGTAGTCGAACCATTCCGGTTTGAACTCGATCCGCTTCTTGTGCTTCATCGCCAGGTTGGCCGTGATCGCCATGATCGCGTCCGCCATGGCCGTCGTGCCGGGGCAACGCAGGCCCCCTTCTTTCGGGCCGGCGAAGTTCTGCGTCCGGATGCAGTGAGCGAAGTGCTCCATCTCTTCCTTGTAGCCGCGGCTGACGTTCGTCGCGAGATCGCCGCCCGTATTCGCGGCCGCCTTCGGGCCGGCGGACGTTTCATACGCGGCGAGCACCGCCCCGGGGCTTCCAGTCTGGTTCGTCGAAACGACCCACAGCCGCTGGTCAGGACCGCCACCTTCGCTGCCGCGACCTTCTTCCTTCCACAGCAGCGCTTCTTTTTCCGTCTTCATGAACAACGTGCCGCGGCTGCCGTAGACCAGCTCGCCGTAAGGCTCGAACTTGTTCGTGTTGATCGAAGAGTAGGTGACGATGCAGACGTCGCGGTCATTCGTCTTCGGGTCGTAGTTCTTTCCCGGGAACTCGAACGTCACGAAGATCTGGTCGTCCGTTTCGCGGTCGTCCGACTGCTTGTCGGCCGAACCGACACCTTTGACGCCGTAGAAGTTCTTGCCGCCGTATCCGCTGACCGCCAGCGGGTGGACCTTACCGAGGAAGATGCTGCAGGCATCCAGCTGGTGGCTTCCCAGCTCGGCCATCAGGCCGCCCCCCGTGCTCGCGTACAGACGCCAGCTCACGAGTTCTTTCAGCGAGTCGAACCCGTATTCCTTGATCGTCTTGTCGAGTTCCGCTTCCACGGCCTTGTCAGCGGCCGGGATGCTGTTCCGCCACTGGTCGCTGTTCGGGAAGCTGTTGTTGCGGTGCCACTGGGCGCGGATGTACCGGATGTCTCCCAGGAGCCCGTTCTGCACGAGCTGGTTGGCGTTCTCGTACAGGACGCTGTAGTGCCGCTGATGGCCGACCGCCAGCAGGAGATTCTTCTCCTTGGCCTTGCGGATCATCTGCTTGCACTCGGTCACCGTCCGGGCCATGAGCTTTTCGGTGAGGACGTGCAGCCCGAGGTCCATCGCTTCCATCGCGATGGGGGCATGGGTGTTCAAAGGCGTCGCGATGACGACCGCCTCGATCCCCAGGTCCTTGGCGTTCGCCAGCAGTTCCTTGTGGCTCTTGAAGCCCTTGATGTTCTTGGCCTTCTCGGCTCCGAGCTTCCGCTGCAGCCCGATGCGGACGTCGTTGGGATCACCCTTGAAGGCGCGATCGAGGTTGTGCGGCCGGAGGTCGGCGACGGCAACCACGTCCATGTACTTGTCCGGGTGCTCCGTCAGCAGGATGTTCCCTTCGTCACCCGTGCCGATGAAACCGACTTTGACGGGGTTGCCTTCCAGCTCCTTGTAGCTCCTTGTAGCCGAAATAGGCCGCGCCAAGGCCCCCTGCGCCCGCGCCGACTCCGGCCAGGAACTCGCGTCGGGACACACCGACGGCGTTCGAGAAGTTTTCCTTACCGATCTTTTCCTGGTCAGGCGTCAGCGGCATCGCAATCAGTCCTTGAGACTCGAGAAATTCACCTCTCATTATACGGCGAAACGCTGTCGATTGCGATTGGCCGCGCGCGAATTGCGGGAAGTCCGTTTCCAGTTGTCGGGCCGGATCTGCATCTTGACAACGACGGCACAGCGCCTGAAGATTCGAGCCGCACTCGAAAAATCGCGAACGATTGCAGACACACTCCGCGGTGTCGCTTGAGGCGTTCCGATCTGACGCTGTTGATTTCGGGTCCACTTCGCTTGGCGGCCATGGAGCGCTCCCTTCCAGCCGGCGCCTCACATTCCATTGTGATTTGATGCCGTCGACGCGCTCTCAGGCATTTTTGCCTGATCGTCTTCTGTTCTTCGGGGCTTTCTTGCTCGCCCCCCGTGGTTCTGATTTCCCTGCAGAGGAGTCCTATGTTGCGGTCCCATCTTGTCGTTTCGAGGTCCAGATCCCTTCGTCGTGATCAACGATCTGGCTTTACCCTGATCGAGCTGCTGGTCGTCATCGCCATCATCGCGATTCTCATCGCGCTCCTGCTGCCCGCAGTCCAGCAGGCGCGAGAGGCCGCTCGCCGGACCCAGTGCAAGAACAACCTCAAGCAGATGGGCCTCGCTGCCCACAACTTCGAAAGTACCTTCACCTACTTTCCGCCCCAGTACGGAACGATGATGGTCACGTCGAGTGGCATCGTTGGCATCAACGATGCCAGCCCGCAGGCGCTCATTCTCCCCTACGTCGAACAGGCCAACCGCTACAACCAGTTCGATTTCAACTACACGACGTGGCGCGATTCGGCGCTTCATGACATCCCGGGCGCCGCGGTCACCGGAGCAACGGCCGCCACCACGGCTGTGAACCTCGAAGCGCGCGCCGGCGATATTCCGTTCTTCCTCTGCCCGACCGACCCCTCCTCGATGGTGAAGTACGTCACTTCCGTCGCCGGTCTTCCGGCCGGCCAGACCACACGGGGCGAAGGACGGCTGAGTTATTCGGCGAGTTTTGGGGCCTCGGCCAACGGCTTTTTCAACGCCAACAAGGCGGGCCCGCGAGCCGGCATTTTCTCGGACGGCCGCTATGACAACAAAGCCTTGTTGCGGGGGCAGCGATTCGCCGACATTCCCGACGGCACCAGCAACACCGCCATGTTTGCCGAGGTGATGCGGACCACCTGGCCTCAGAATCCCACCCCGTCCGGGCGCGACAACACCGTCGTCGTCTATTCATCGACGGTGAATGCCGCCGTGCAGGTCGGAATGGTCGGTGATCAGGACGGCCGGAACATCGGTTCCTGCACGGGATCGAACTTCACCGGAGGCATGAAGTACGCCGGGACGCAGTTCTCGCGGGCCCTCCTGGGCCAGACGTTCTACACCCACACCCTGCCGCCCAACTGGAACAAGCTGGTCCCGGTCGGCGGATCGCAGAAGTACAACTGCGTCTCGGACACGTTCAACGAGGCCCACATTGCCTCGAGCAGCTACCACACCGGAGGTGTGCAGGTCTGCATGGCGGATGGTTCGGTGCGGTTCGTCAGTGAGAATATCGATTTCGCTACGTGGCAGGGCGTTGGCTCGCGGGGCGACGGTCAGGTGGTCGGCGAGTTCTGACTGAGACGAGCCGGAGCGGCGGCGGGTCCAGGGGCCCGCCGCCCTTGCATCGCCTGAAACTCCTCCGGACCTGTCGTTCCGGACTCAAACGCATTGGTATTCACGAGGCGGTTCCAGATGTGGGTGAAACGTGTGGCGTTCGTGGCGCTGGGATTGTCCCTCGCCTGGGGATGTTCGTCCGATCGGTCCGGCGACGGGCCCTCTGTGCAGGCTACGACCGAGCTTCAGGAGGTCGGCGACCTTCTTCGCATTGGTGGCGCGCGGCGGCCGCCTGCCAAGCTCACCGATCTGTCAGCGGGTCGTTCCGCGCACCCGCAGAGCTATGAGATGGTGCAATCCGGAAAGATCGTCGTCGTCTGGGGGATTCCGATGGCCAGCGAGGGCGACATCGAAAGCGGTACGGCTCCCAAAGCGGTCATCGCGTACGAAAAAGAAACGCCGACCGCCGGCGGCCGAGTGCTTTTGCAGAATGGCGCGGTCGAGGAGATGACAGCCGACCAGTTCAAGGCGGTCGCCACCACCAGGTGACAGGCGTCCGGGGGGACGCGCAAAAAAAGAAAAAGACGTCCGGCTCAATGGAGCCGGACGCCCCGCGATGTTCGACGAGATGGTGCCAGCAGGCGACTGCGTGCCCAGCCGAGCGCAAAGGCGATGTCAGGATTCCGCCCAGACCCGCTTGTCCGGCGTCGTCGTCTTGCAGGCTACGGGTTCTGAAGGGCGCCGAGGCCGTCGCCCGCCTGGACTCGTGCAATCTCACGAAACGGCTGACCGTTCACGGTGACATTTCTTCCGTCCGCGAAGTTTCCGGGCGGCTCAACTTTCTCAACTGGAACCAACTGAACAGTGCTGACATCCTTCCATTGGCTGGCCTGGGCCGTGCTCGTCTTTCCCGCAACGTAGAGGAGTACGGCCGCGGCGACGGCAGGTTGGAGCACATCGTTCGCTGCCTTGCCTCCCCCGAGAATCTGAGCGATCTCGGCGGCGGTCAACCCTGTCGCGGCGCTCGCGCCACCTGCCCCTGCCGCTCCTGCTCCACCGACCGCTCCAACTCCCAGGATCAACGGCAGCGATGCTGCCGCATAAAGCGTGATGCCAATGACGGCGTGTGTTCCCTCGGCAAGTCCGACGATGCTCCAACCAAAACTTCGCAGTTGCAGCACCGGATTTCGGAGATCGAATCCCTGGACCTGCAGTTGCTGCAGTGTCCGCGCCATCGCCGCCTTGCGCGCCAGTTCCACAATCGTCTCGTAAAAGGAGTTCGAGGCGACGATCCGGAACTCCTGTTCCGGATTGGCCTCCTTCAGCTGGCGCCGGACAACCGCCTGCATCGCCTCCGCCATTGCGGCGAAGTCGGCCGCAATCTCCACAATTGCGGCGGCGGCCGCGGCAAACATGCGGATCCGCTTCCTCTCTTCATCGGTTACCCGGCGTTTCACCCCATAAATGACGAGTCCCTGTCGGCTCGGGATCGTGTAGTCGGTCAGTTCCGTGCAGACCAGCTTGTTGCGCACGTCGCTGGGAAACGGTAGGCTGTGCGGCGGAATCCAATACGAGTTCGACGGCTGCCATTCCGGTCCCCCTTCGACGACTCCGATGGAGATCCGGATCTGGTTGATCAGTCGGTAATAGCTCGCAAGCTGTGCGATTCCCTGAGCGATAAATCCTCGCGTCTTGAACTCGTAAAAAGCCCTGTCCGTAAAGTCGATGATGTCGGGTGCCAGCTGATTGACGATGCCTTTGAACTGCGCCAGGAATTGATCGGCGAGCTTGCGATTGGGGGTGCCTGCCGGCATCCGGATTTCCTTGCCGGGTCCGACGTTGAACTGTGAGCCGAGAAGGATTGCATGCCCTTTGAATCGTGGATCGGCGAGGTAGGCCGCTTCGATCGCCATGTTGGCCGGGAGCCACAATTCCATCGGCCTCAGGCTGGTGATGTCGATCCATTCGGGCGGGCCGGGGCAGGGAGCGTCGCCCGGCGGATGTCCGGGATGGAGCTGGACGGATCCATGCGGCGCGGTCAGCTTCATCAGTCCTGGATCGGCGCGAAGTCCATGAAGGAACATGCTGGCCAGGCTCTCGGCAGCCCGCTCGCAGTCCGGCTCCAGTTCACCCTCGAGCGATCGTCCATCGGAATTGCCCTGCTGGCAGATATGCGCGAGTTCGTGAGCGAGGAGCAGAGCTCCCGAGGCGCTCTGCAGTTGAAACTCGCCGGCTGCGAAGCCGATGTGCTCGCCGATTGCAAAGGCCCTGGCGTTCAGCGCGCGCGCGGCCCGGGCGGCGGATGGACCGGTATGCAGCCGGACGTTGCCGAAGTCACGATCGAAGAATCGAGAAAGCTGGGCCCGAATCTTTGCCGGAATGGGCCGACCATTCCGCTGAATCGCCCGTGAGATGAGGGAACGCTGGCCGACCGAAAGACCATCGAGAAACATGCGAGTTCCTCAGCTGGAATACAGCGACAATCGTCCGTCCCGCGAAAACAGGAGCAGGGTTCACGGGAAGGTTACCCTGCCGGTGGGCGATTTGCATTCGTAGCGCCCCCCCTGTCCCGGTCGCAGGCCTCAAACAAAAATGGCGGCTGGTTCCTTCTGGAACCAGCCGCCGAACGGGGACATCAGAAAACCGTGCCGGCGGCGTAGAACGCCGGCACGGGCAGCGCCTGACGAATCAGACGCCAGGAATATCCAGCTTCTCTTCTTCCGCGATCTTCCGCAGCTTCTGGAGAGCGCGGGCTTCGATCTGGCGAATCCGCTCCTTCGTCACGCCGAACCGCGTCCCCACTTCCTCCAGCGTCAGCGGCTCCGAACCCTGCTGCAGGCCGTAGCGATGCAACAGGATCGAACGCTCACGCTCATCAAGCTGGCCAAGGATCGAGGTGATCACGTCACGCTGGCGGGCATTGGTCGTCTCATCGACCGTCTGCACGCCGCGGCCATCGGCCGATGCGGCGAAAACCTCCTCGTTCCCCGTCCGGAACCGGTCGAGAATCGTATGCTCGGCCGGAATCGAACGGGCGTAGTTCTTCATGATGGCCCACGTCGAATACGTGGAGAACTTGTTCCCCTTCGTGTAATCGAACTTCTCGATTGCACGCATCAGGGACATGTTCCCGTCGCTGACCATCTCGAAGAAGCTCATCCCCGGCTGCAGCCGCTTCTTGGCGATCGAAACCACCAGTCGCAGATTGCTGCGGATCAGGAAATTCTTCACTTCGTTGGCTTCGTCCAGCAGACGCTCGAGTTCATCGAGGTCGGCCGACTTCGGCCGCGACATGTCGATCTTCGACTGGATCTGGCTCGCCTGGAACTTCAGGAAGTTCATCTTCCGGAACCAGTACCCTTCTTCCTCACGCGTCAGGAGAGGATTCGAGTACAGGCTCGCCAGGTAAGCCGGGAGTCCGGCCGGAGCCTTGACGCGAGCGGCCTTGCGATCCACCGCCGGCGGCGGGCCAAGGATCACCTTGCTCGCATTCGGCTGATGGAATTCCGGGCTGTCCATGAACGCGACCGGAGCCGCGCACAGCTTTTCCGCCCGGGCTTCCGCGATCGCGCGATACACACCCGTCCGCGTGCGGCAGTAATCCCGGGCCAGGGCATCCACGGACACGCCGCTTGAATACCGGGCCAGGAGTTCCTGCTTCCGCTCAGGCGTCAGTTCGTCGCTCGGCGTCGCGAACACGCGATTGTCGGGCGACTCTTCATCGTGCTGGCGGATCGCCGCGCGGATCGTCTCCGGAGAACGGTTGAAACGGGTCGCCAGTGAGCGACTCACGTCCGCCGGACACGTCCCATACCGAACAAGATGCCGTGCAGCTTCCATGATTTCCCCCCGTTCTACGCTCGACAGCTGGCTGAACCGGCTGCCACGCGAAATCTCGCTCTCATGACTGCGGACAAAGCGGTCAATCGACGACTTCAGGAACCCGACACGCGACCGGTTGCCAAACTGGAATCGCCGGCTGACAAGGCCACGCTTCCGCCAGCGATCCACCGTCTTCGTTGAGACGTTGTATTGCTGGCTGACGTCTTCGACCGTCAGCACCGGTTCACCGGCCAGGTCGGCCGGCATGTTCAGGCTTTCGGACAGTTCCTCCACGAACAAACCCAGGTCGTGGGCTGCTTCGGACCCCTGGATCACCAGGTTGCTCGCGTACTTCGGCCGCGTGTGCGTCACCTGTTCGCAGAGATCCTGGACACGGTATTGAGAGCCCGGCTCGAGCGTGGCGATCACAGTCTCGGCACGATCCAGCTGGTCGAGGCGCACAGCCTCAGACGCCGATCGCACCTGCTGCTCCGTCAGCTGTTGCAGGGCGGAATGATGAAAACGACTCATAGCGGCTACCCCCAAATTCTCTCGCTCGTCCGACTTCCTGTCGGCGTTGGCGGGGCTGCCTGTCGGCGACGTCCGTGCACGGTTTCTCGCCGTGTGCCGCCGTTCAAAGTTGCCTTAATAGGGACTACGTAAACTTGGACGTTTCCTGATCAAAATAAGTTCGCATGCGAATGATTTTTTGAAGAAACAGGTCCGAAGAGCACTATGCAGAGAGCGTGCCGAGGCCTAGGAACTGGCGTCGATTGGGTTGGTGTAATCGCCGCATGCAGCACCCTGTTAAAGACTTGTGTCAAGTATTCGTCCAACCTGTCGAAAACTTCACCTTGGTCGGTAGGGGTTTCCCGACGACCCGGCAGGGAAAAGCCGTATCGTTTCGATGTCGTTCCCTTCAAAACGCTGCCGGGAATTGCCTGCGGGCGCATCTCCACGGTCAAAATGGCAGCATTCCCCGCACGACCCGATCATCGCAATCTTCACCCACCGGGACTGCTCCAGCGGGCGGCGGAAGCGTCGTGCGACAACACCCGCCAACGCCGGTAAGATCCCAGGCCACTCGCGATCCACGCGGGCCCTCCGGAGACGACCTCTCCGGTTCCTCTGAACCGAATCCCGGAACCTGAAGATGCTGAAGTCGTTCACCCTCTGTCTGGCCGGGGCCATCGCCTTGACGGCTGCCGCCTGCTCCCGCACCGAGAACCCGGCCAATTCCAATGGAGCGGCGGCGGAATCAGCGCCGCCGTATTACGTGAAGTTTGAGACGACAAAAGGGGACTTCCTCGTCGAAATCCATCCCGATTGGGCCCCCAATGGCGCGGCTCATCTGAAGGAACTCGTCGAGAAGAACTTCTATGATGGCTGCGGCTTCTTCCGGAACGTGCCCGGGTTCATGGTGCAGTTCGGAATGAATGGCGACCCGAAAGTCCACGCCGAGTGGGGCGAGAAAACGATCAAAGACGACCCCGTCCACGGCTCCAACGCGCGCGGCGTCGTCACCTACGCGCAAACGGGTCTGCCCAACAGCCGCTCCACCCAGCTCTTCATCAACCACGCCGACAACTCGTTTCTCGACAGCCAGGGGTTCTCGCCGATTGGAACCGTCGTTGAAGGGCTGTCGGTGGTCGACAGCCTCCACCAGACCGGCGAAAACCCACCTGAAACGCAGGGCATGATTCAGGAGCAGGGGAACGAGTACCTGAAGAAGAAGTATCCGGAACTCGACTACATCAAGACCGCCCGCATCGTGGCGAAGCCGGCAGAGAAGCCGTGATGGCGGCCGAGGCCCAGTGGAGATCGGGCCCCGCCCTGTGAGGAAAGCGGCCCGCGCGGCCTGCGAGGCGCGTCCCCGGGCCACCCCATGCAACGTGGGACAACCTTACTGTCGCCCGTTATCATCGCCGATCCACGCGCGATGATGGAAATCGCCGGAAGAGTGGCCGGAGTCTCAGTGCTCCGGAGCACACCATTGGAATCGGGAGCTTTGGAGATGCTGAAGACGATCACCAAGTGTTTGACCGGGGCGCTCGTCCTGGCTGCTGCCGCCATTTCGGGTCCCGCCGCAGCCCTCGCCCAGGATGCGCAGGCTCCGTTCTACGTGAAGTTCGAAACCACGAAGGGCGACTTCATTGTCGAGGTGAACCCCGAGTGGGCCCCCAACGGAGCCGCCCACGTCAAGGAACTGGTCGAAAGCAAGTTCTACGATGGCTGCGGGTTCTTCCGGAACGTCGATGGCTTCATGGTCCAGTTCGGCATGAACGGCGATCCCAAGGTCCAGGCCGAGTGGGGCGAAAAGACCATCAAGGACGACCCGGTGAAACGCTCCAACAAACGCGGCTTCCTCACCTACGCCCAGACCGCCGCTCCGAACAGCCGCTCGACGCAGCTGTTCATCAGCCACGGCGACAACTCCTTCCTTGATGGCCAGCGCTTCGCCCCGATCGGCGTCGTCGTTCAGGGCATGACGGTCGTGGACAGCCTGTACAAGACCGGTGAAAACCCCGGCGAAACTCAGCCCATGATCAAGGCACAGGGGAACGAATACCTGAAGAAGAAGTACCCCCAGCTCGATTACATCAAGACGGCGCGGATCGTCGACAAGCCGGCCGCGAAGTAATCGGCCTGCCAGGGTTTCGAGTCGTAGGAGTACAGCCTTCAGGCTGCATAGCGCAGATGAGGGAGCTGTACTCCTGCTTTTGTTTGATCGCGACTCTTTTCGAGCGCCTCCCGTGAATTCGTCCTCCCCCGGCCCATTGCGAATCGCGACACGGGCCAGCGCCCTCGCCACCTGGCAGGCCGAGCACGTCGCCGCGCTGCTGCGGGCCGCGGTCGCCGATTGCCGCGTCGAACTCGTTCCCGTCACGACTCAGGGTGACCGGGATCGGAATTCCGCGCTATCGACGTTTGGCGGCGTGGGAGTCTTCACCCGCGAGGTCCAGCAGGCCGTCCTTGATGGGCGGGCCGACCTCGCCGTCCACAGTCTCAAGGATCTCCCGACAGAGCCGACTGATGGCCTCCTGCTTGGCGCCGTGCTTCCCAGGGCCCCGCGCTGCGATGCGCTCCTTCTGCCTCACGGCCGGCCCTGTTCGTCCCTGGAGGAACTTCCGCAGGAGGCCCGCGTTGGAACCGGGAGCCTCCGGCGACAGGCCCAGTTACTCGCCCATCGCCCCGATCTGCGGCTCGGAGAGATCCGCGGGAATCTCGATACGCGGCTGCGGAAGCTCGATGAAGGTGAGTTCGATGCGATCATCCTCGCGGAGGCAGGACTGCGCCGCCTTGGGTGGGAGAACCGCATCAGCCTCGTTCTGGCCCCCCCGGTGATGTTCC
The DNA here is from genome assembly GCF_007745175.1 of Caulifigura coniformis. Lineage (GTDB taxonomy): Bacteria > Planctomycetota > Planctomycetia > Planctomycetales > Planctomycetaceae > Caulifigura > Caulifigura coniformis. Next base: position 5,495,878 of record NZ_CP036271.1, read on the forward strand.
CGGCCACCGGCCAGGGCGCAATTGGAGTCGAATGTCGTGCCGACGACGAACGGACACGTTCCGCGCTCGCGCACCTCGATGATCCGGTGACGCGGATCGAAGTGACGGCCGAACGGGCCTGCCTCGGAGCCCTCCGCGCGGGTTGTCATGCCCCGGTTGGAGCGTGGTCCACTGTCGAGAAAACGCCCACCGGCGCAACGACACTTCACTTCGAGGCCGTGATCTGGAGCCGCGATGGCTCGCAGCGGGTGAACGCCAAGGCTTCCGGCCCGGGACCGGAGGCCGCCCTCCTCGGGATTCAGGTCGCCCGCGAGCTGCGCGAGCAGGGAGGCGGCGACCTGCTGCGGTGAAGACGGGGATTTCAACAGGACGCTGTTTCGGTCACGATGTCGAAACCGGCCCTGATCTGCCCCTCGATTCCGCCCGTGTCGTCACCGACGCCCATCGCCCTGTGCATCACCGATCTCGACCCTGGCGGGGCCGAGAAGGCGCTCGTTCAGGTCGTCACCCGGCTGGATCGAAGTCAGTGGGCCCCGGTCGTCTATTGCCTGGGACGGCGCGGGGCGCTCGCCGATCAACTCGAGGCCCACAGCATCGAGACGCACTCGCTTGATGCCGGCAGGCGCGACCTGTTGGTCGTCACCCGGCTGGCAAAGCGACTTCGGCAACGTCCGCCCGCATTGATCCAGACGTTTCTGTTCCACGGCAACCTTGCCGGCAGATTGGCCGCCCTCATCGCCGGCGTGCCGCTGGTCGTGTCCGGCGTTCGCGTGGCGGAGCGCGACAAGCGCTGGCACGTCCGTCTGGAACGCTGGACGAAGCGTCTCGTCACACATCACGTGTGCGTCAGCCCATCGGTCGCCGACTTCACCCGGCGTGAGCTTCGGCTGCAGCAAGACGCCGTCAGTGTCATTCCGAACGGCGTCGATTCGGCCGCCATTTCGTCGGCGTCCCCCGCGGATCTTTCGCAGTTCGGTATTCCAGGGAACGCACGGACCCTGCTGTTTGTCGGCCGGCTCGATGTCCAGAAGGGCATCTCGGTGCTGCTCGACGCGTTCCGGGCACTGGCGCTCGGGCACCCGGATCTCCATCTCCTGGTCGTTGGGGCGGGGCCATTGGAGGCGGGCATCCGCCAGTTTGTTCGTGCCCATGGGCTGGATCGCACGATCCATCTGGCGGGACGCCGCGACGATGTCCCATCGCTGATGCGGTCGGCCCAGGCGCTGGTTCTCCCTTCTTTATGGGAGGGAATGCCCAACGTGGTTCTTGAGGCGATGGCGGCAGGGCTTCCCGTCGTCGCCACGGCCGTCGACGGGACGGCCGACGTGGTCACGGACAGGGTCACTGGCTGGCTCTGCCCGCCAGGGTCTGCCGACGCTCTGTCGCAGCGTGTGAGCGATTGCCTCGCCGCTCCGGAGCAGGCCGTGAGTGTTGCAAAAGCTGCGCAAGTCTCTGTTAAAGAACGATTTGCGTGGATCTCTGTTGCGGCGAGCTACCAGCGACTCTGGCTCGAGTTGATCGATCGGCGCGGCCGAAACTGAGCCCCTCGACACGAGTGGGCGGGCAACTCGAAGAATCTTGAAAATTCCCAATTCCAAGTGGGGACAGGACCTCGGACGAATTGCGCGCGGGGGAACCCCACCACGTCACACAAGTTGCTTGACGATGGGGCTGTGTGCACTAATTTGGGGCCCTGTGGGGCCAGGTGGGAAAGGGGTGGTTCGAGCAGACTTTCACGCTAACTGCATCTGGAGAATGGGATTGTGGATGGGCCGTTTCGACGACCCGGCAGAATTCGACTCCAGTGCTGAACAAGTTTGCACATCCCGATGACCGTTGACCTTGATCGCCTGAACGATGCCGCTGACAGGAACATTTCAGCGCTCGCTCGACGACAAACAACGGCTGTCGTTGCCCAAGTCATTTCGCGACGAACTGGTTTCGGAAGAAGCCCCGGAACTCTTTCTGGCGCCGGAAACGGACCAGTCCCTGTCGCTGTTTTCCGCGGACACTTTCAATCGTCGCGCTCAGCGACTTGAACAAGACCCGGCCGTTCAAGGCCGGGCCAAAAACTACCTTCGACTTTACTACTCGCAGGCGGAACAGGTGGAGCCGGACAGTCAGGGACGCATCCGCGTCCCCGAGCGGCTTCTCAAGTTCGCCGGCGTCTCTCAGGACGTTGTCCTCCTGGGGGTGAACGACCATGTGGAACTCTGGGATCGGGCCCGGTGGGAATCCTTCCTCTCCGAGCACAGCCCTGCATTCGACCGGTTGGTGAGCGAGGCCTTTTCGTAGGGAGTTTTCAGGGATGATCGCCGGGTGCTGAGGATCAGCAGCCGGTCAACGATCGAAGGAACAATCGAGGTTTCCGCCTGCTACCGGGCATGCGGATTCGCGGGCAGGGATGAACCGCGGTTGGAACGCTGCAGGGAGGTCTACGCCCCCTTTGCTCGTTCACCTCGCCTCTCAGCGGGTGCGGAACGGATTCTGCGCGGGAGGTCAGGATTTCTCCTACGGCTCGGAGTGATGCACGGAAGCAGAGCCGACTGAGTGAAGAAGGCCGATGGCTGCTGGGAGCAGCCATCGGCCTTTTTTTCGTATCTGGAACGAGCGTTTCGGGACGCTACCCGCGGGCGGGTACGGGGGAGGGCGATCCCCGCACGGAGTCTTCCCCGTTCCGCGCAACCCTGCACGGAGGTATGGAGGGACCATGCCGATCAGCCATTCACACTCATCACGCCTCAGCAATCCGCCGCTCAGTCACCCGCAGCGGTCGGGGCGGGGAGGCTGCGCCCCGCGAGGCTCGAGGAGCCACACGGAGGAAGGGCAACAGAACCGGACGGGCCCCTGGCCCCGAACTCCTTGCTCGTCAGTCATCAGACAGGTCCTCCACCGCGAGACGGCCGGCCTGAAGTCGCGGAACCCCCTTATTTTCGCTCAGAAGCCTGCCCAGCGTGCGCGAGCCGCGGTATCCTTGGACGTTCGTCGGCCGCGTTCGTGATGCGGTGCGCCGGTCTTCTCTCTGGAGTGAGTCATGCCCCGCCTCTGGCTGTCCCGCCGCGTCGCCCCCATTGCGCTCGTTTCGCTGCTCTCTTCATCTTCCGCTTTCGCCCAGGACGAATCCAAGGCTCCGCCGGCCCCCACCGATCAGCCCGCCATCACGGCTCCCGCGGACGCTCCGCAGGTGGATCCGTTCCAGATTCCGGACGGCAACGATCCGCAGGTCCTGCAGAAATTCCTGGAACGCCTGTTCCAGACCCCCCCCGCCAACCGCAGCCTGTCCGGTCGCCAGGAACACCTCCGCAAGGTCGAAGCGGCCATCGCGAAGGTGCAGCAGAAGGAACTCGATGAAGCCACGGCCCTGACTTCGTCCGACATGCGGTTCCAGATCCTGCAGTTCCTCGAACGGAGTGGCGATCCGGCAGCGGCCGCCGACCGGCAGCGGTTCATCGAGACTCTCTCAAAGCACAAGCTGCCCAAGGTCGCGGAACGCGGCACTCTGTACGGCCTCGCCGTGCGCGTTTCGGGCATGGGCGGCCTGAAGGCGGACGCCCGGCAGAAACTGATCGATGATGTGGCCGCTTACATCGGCGCCGGGGAGGTTTCGGAAGAGCGCTATTCGCTCGCCACGCAGACTCCCGAATTGCTCGCCCAACTCGGCGACAACGAACTCGCTGCGAAGGCGCTCGAGACATTCGCGAAGGCGTTCGAAAGCCGCAAGGACGATCGGGTCTCCGACCTCGTCAACCAGTTGCGGGCGACCGGCCGGCGCTATGGCCTTGTGGGAAAGCCGATGAAGGTCGAAGGCAAGACCGTCGATGGCAAGCCCTTCAACGTGGAATCGCTCAAGGGCAAGGTCGTGCTGGTCGACTTCTGGGCGACCTGGTGCGGCCCGTGCCTCGAGGAACTGCCGCACGTGCAGGAGCTGTACAACGGATACAACAAGAAGGGCTTCGAGGTGGTCGGAGTGAGCCTGGACCAGGAGAAAGACGTCCTGCAGGCATTCCTCGCCGAGAAGAAGCTTCCCTGGGTGCAGTTGTACTCGGAGGCAGAGGGAGACGGCGGATGGTCGAATCCGATTGCCAGGTACTACGGGATCAGCGCCATTCCGACGGCGATCCTGATCGGGAAGGACGGCAATGTGGTGTCGCTCAACGCAACGGGGCGTGAACTGACCGCTCTTCTGGAAAAGCTTCTCGGGCCTCCCGACGCACCGAAGGAAGAAGCGCCCAAGAGCGAGTAAGACACTCGCTTCGTGACTGTGCATGGACGCGATCGTCTCGCCTGCTGAGGACGTGATCGATGGTGCGTCGTGGAACCGCCTGGAGTCGTCGCCGCGCCGTGCTGGCGCTCGGTTTTTTGAGCGGCCTGATCCCGGGACCCGCGTTCCCGCAGGACGCCGGGCCCGCGCAGGGGCACTCGCTGCATGGCGAGGCCTTTAACGAAGGCCCGCGCCAGGCCGCACGGCGGATCGCCGGCACGGGAAAGGTCCACTTCGAAGTTTCCTCCAAGGCCCCGGACGTCCAGGCGTTCATCGACCAGGGCTTCGGCCAGCTTCACGGTTACTGGTATTACGAGGCCGAGCGCTCATTCCGCCAGGCGGCAGCGCTCGATCCCGAATGCGCCATCGCCTACTGGGGCATGGCGCTCGCCAACGTGAACAACGTCGATCGCGCCAAGAAGTTCATGGCGAAGGCGACCGAAAAGGCGGGCAAGGCATCGCCCCGCGAGAAAAAATACCTCGACGCCTGGAAAGCCTACTACGACAAGGCCGAATCCACGACGCCCGAGAAGAAGGACGGCGAAAAGAAGGACGCCGAGAAAAACGACGCCGCAAAGAAGGAGGAGATAACCAAGGGCGAAAGCACCCGGCCCGAACGTGGGCGCACGGGAGACCGCGAAAACGCGAACGTAGCCCGCCGCAAAGCGCTGGTGAAAGCCCTCGAGGGCATCATCTACGATCACCCCGACGATCTCGAAGCCCGGGCACTCCTCGTTGCACAGCTCTGGGAGAACAACTCGAAGGGAGTGCCGCTCGTCTCGTTCGTCGCCATGGACGCTCTGATCAAGGACGTCCTGTCGGTGAACCCCGAGCATCCGGTCCACCATTACCGCATTCACATCTGGGACATCGAGAAGGCCAATCAGGGGTTGGCCGCCGCTGCGAACTGCGGCCCCGCCGCCCCCGGCATTGCGCACATGTGGCACATGCCGGGCCACATCTACTCCAAGCTGAAACGTTATGATGACGCGGCCTGGCAGCAGGAGGCCTCGGCCCGGACCGACCACGCATATATGGTCGGCGACCTGATCCTGCCCGACCAGATCCACAACTACGCCCACAACAACGAGTGGCTCACGCGAGATCTGACGTTCATCGGCCGCGGGTATGACGCGCTGGAGATGACGAAGGCCCTGATCCGCAACCCGGCCCATCCCAAATACAACGCCTACGACGCCAGGAAGAGTTTCGGCTTCGGACGCGAGCGGATGAGCGAAGTGCTGACCGCCTTCGAGCTGTGGGACGAGACGCTCTGCCTGGCGGACTCCCCATTCTTCAACGCCACCAATCTTGAGTCCGAACAGGTGCGACGGCTGCGGCTTCTCGGCCGGGCCTGCTTCCGGAAGGGTGACCTCTCCCGCGGATGCGAAGTGCTCGGCGACGTCATGCGCCTGAAGCAGCAGGTGATCGACGAGCGCGACGCGGCGATCGCGAAGGCCAAGGCCGATGGGAAACCGACCGGCAAGGCCGAGTCGGATGCCAAAGGCCGGCTCCCCCGCCTGGAGGAGGCCATCGCTGAACTGTCCGGCTACGTCCACCTGCATTACGGCGCCTATGACGACGCCAAGGCCAGCTTCGCGGCCGCGGGCAAAATGGATCAGTCGACGATTGCCGATCTCCGTTTCCGTTCCGGGAAAGGGGATGAAGCGATTGATCTCCTGCGGCGCGAAGTGAAATCGCATCAGGGCGAAGTCCTGCCACAGGCGAGGCTCGTCGAGATGCTGGCCCGCGCCGGTCGCACTGACGACGCGAAGAAAGAATTCGAAGCCCTGCGTCCTCTGGCGGCCGACCTCGATCCCCGGACGCCGATCTTCGCGCGGTTGGCCGATCTGGCCAAAGGCTGGGGAATCCACGGCGACTGGCGGACCCCGCGACCGGCCAAGACCGATGTCGGGCAGCGGCCTCCGCTCGATTCACTCGGCCCGTTCAGCTGGACGGTGCCGGCGGCATCGCCGTGGCGGCTGCCAGGCGAAGGGGGTGGAGAACAGGCCCTCGCCGATGCAGCGGGCCGGCCGCAGGTTGTCGTATTCTCTCTTGGCGCCGAGTGCCTGCACTGCAGCGAGCAGGTGCAGAAGTTCGCTGACGAACGGAAGAAATTTGCCGCTGCGGGCCTGAAGCCGGTGATCATCAGTTCCGACCCTGTGGCCAGCCTGCACAAGGCGGCCGAGGCCTGGAAAGGTGACCCCACGGAGCAAGGAGCCCCCTATCCGTTCCCGCTGCTTTCGGATGAGTCGCTGGCGACGTTCAAGGCGTGGCGCTGCTTCGACGACTTCGAAGGCCGTCCGCTGCATGGGACGTTCCTGGTCGATGGAAACGGCAAGCTGCAGTGGTGGGATATCGGCCCCGAGCCGTTCATGAATGTCGATTTCCTGATTGAGGAATCGAAGCGGCTTCTGGCGATCGATGCCGCCCTGGCGTCCCCCGGTCGGCCGCAATTGACGCCGTGCACCCCGCCGTCAGCGGAGACGCAGGCCGCCGTGCAGCCGGCGGCGCAGTGAGGTCCGGCGTTGCAGCATCACGACGGGCGGGCTACAAGCGCTTCGCCGCAGAACAGAGTCTGGTTCCGGCGCTGGCACGAATGTCTGCATGTCGACCGTCTGAATTGATCCATGCCCGCTGAAACTCCCGCTCGACGCGTCGGCCCGTTCCAGCTCGAGGAAAAACTCGGGGTCGGCGGAATGGGCGTCGTCTACAAGGCGACCTACCTCAAAACGGGGCAGAAAGTCGCGCTCAAGATGCTCGCTCCGGACCTCACGGCCGACCCGAAGGTCGCCAAGCGGTTCGAGCGGGAAATGGAGATCCTGCAGAAGCTGAAGCATCCCAACATCATTCGCTACTACGGCGGGAGTACGACCGGCAACCAGCGCTGGTATGCGATGGAACTGATCGCCGGCGGCTCGATGGATCGGATCATCAAAGAGAAGGGAAAGATCGCCTGGGAGGACGTCATCGACTATGGCATCCAGATCGCGATGGCCCTCGAGCATTCCCACGCGGCCGGAATCATTCACCGCGATCTCAAGCCGGCCAACCTGCTGCTGGCGCCGAACAACACCGTCAAACTGACCGACTTCGGCATCGCCCGCGACACTGATGCCACGGCGCTCACGCAGGCCGGAAAAACCGTCGGGACGATGGCCTACATGGCGCCCGAGCAGATCACCGGCAAACAGCCGGTGTCGCGAAAGACCGACCTGTATTCGCTGGGTTGCGTGCTGTTCGAAATGCTGACCGGCAAGACGCCGTTCGAGGCGCCGACGCAGCCGGAGGTGATGTTCAAGCATCTCGAGGCCGAACCGCCTTCCGTGCGCGAGCTCGCCTGGCAGACTCCCGTGTGGCTTGAAGAGCTGATTGAAGAGCTCCTCGCGAAAGACCCGAACGACCGCCCGTTCGACGCCCTGGCAGTGCAGGTCAAGCTGCAGGAGGTGAAGAAGAAGGTCGCCGACAAGAAGACCGTCGTCGGCGAAACGAAGGGGGCGGCTGCCGGCGTAACGATGCACGGGGACGCCGTCGTCACCAAGGCTCACACGAAGAAGAAAAAAAAGAAGAAGGAAGTCACGCCGGTCTATGAGCGTGGCTGGTTCCTGGCGCTGACTTTCCTGGTCGTCGTCGGCGGGGCGGCTGGCTGGTATCTGCTCAAACGCTACAAGCCCGAAGATCAGCGTTTCGCGGAAGTGCAGCAGGCGGTTCAGAGCGGAGAGATCGACGACCTGCTGAATGCCGAGAGTCTCATTGAAAGAATGCATGCCGATTTTCCCGAAGGGAAACACAAGGACGCAGTTCAGAGGATGCTGGACGATATTTCCGCAATCCGGGCCGAGAGAAACCTCAATCTTCGGCTGAATCTCGGGAAGGACCCTGAGACCGAGGGAGAGAGGTTGTGGGTCAACGCGAAGCAGTTTGAGAAAGCGGGGGACCGTGTCATCGCGCTGGAGAAATATCGCGCGATGGAAAAGCTGCTGAGCAAAGATGCCGGCGAGCGTCCCTTCCGAAGCCTCGCCCGTCGTCAGGCCGAGAAAATCGAAGCGGAAATCGGCGGCAAGGGCGATCGGACCGCGTTCATCAATCAGTGGCTCGTCGATGCCGACACCGCGTTTCGCAAAGGGAACCGGGCCGAAGCTCAGAAGATCTGGAAAAGCATCTACGATCTGTACGGGAGCATGCCCGAGTTCCATGCCCAGGTGCAGCAGGCAGATGCTCGCCTCGCGCGCCCCGAATCGGCCCTGGCGCCGCCTGCTCCGCCCGCCGGCACACGATGATTCTCCTCATCGACAACTACGACAGCTTCGTTTTCAACCTGGCACGGTACGTCGAAGAACTTGGCGTTGAGACGCAGGTCGTTCGCAACGACGCCATCACCGTCGAAGCGATCGAGCGACTGCAACCGCAGGCGATCATTCTCTCGCCCGGACCCTGCGGGCCGCGCGATTCCGGGGTCTGCCTCGACGTCGTCGCGCAGCTTGGACCTTCCATTCCGATCCTCGGAGTCTGCCTGGGCCACCAGGCGATCGCATACGCCCTCGGCGGCCGCGTCGTGGAATCGGGCCAACCGGTTCACGGCCATTCGTCGCTGGTCCGGCACACGGGCGAGGGACTCTTTGCCGGGCTTCCCAGTCCGCTGCAGGTGGGACGTTATCACTCACTCGTCGCCGAGCCTGATTCGCTTCCCGCCGATCTGGAAGTGACTGCCCGGACGGAAGACGGCGTGGTGATGGCCATTCGGCATCGCAAGTGGCCGTTGTCGGCCGTTCAGTTCCACCCCGAGTCTGTCCTGACGGTTGGCGGCCACACGATGCTTGCCAATTTCCTGACCGGGGCCGGGTGCGCCGTCGACATCTGCCCCCCGGGCGATCTCCCGCCGGGGCAGTCGCCGCCCGATTTCTATGCCCTCCCGGTCGAGTGGCCCTCGGCTGTGGTCTCGCTTGCTGACCGCTCCTAGCCGGTGAACTCTGGCACCGGCAGAATCTGCGCGTCGCTCCGCGCCCCGAATCTCTGCGCAATCTGCATCGTTAGAACAGGCGAACCCTGAGCGCCTCGGAAGTCGCTGAACTCCCGCAATTCAGCGAGCAAACCGCGCCGATAGCTTCGTTGAAACACTGCCCGGTCCGGTCGGAGTTTCAGCCTGCGGGCTGAACCGAATCTCGGAGGGGCGCGTTTGTCACCCCCCCACTGAACCACCCCGTTCGTCAGCATTCGCTGCCGGGAGAGGATTTCCCGCCATGCTTAGCCGCTCGTCATTCGCTTTCGCCCTGATCGCGGTTGTGTCAGCGTGCTGTTCGGCCCAGGCGGATGAGTGGCTGACGGATCTCGAAAAAGCCAAACAGCTCGCCCGCGAACAGGATCGTGCCATTCTCGTTCACTTCTATGCCGACTGGTGCGGCCCCTGCAAAAACATGGAGCGCAACGTGCTCCACACCTCCGCAGTGCAGCAGGCCCTCGGGAAGGATGTGATCGGCGTTCTCGTGAACGTCAGCGAGCATCCGCAGCTTGGCGACCGGTTCGGCGTCGAAAAGTTCCCGACCGACATCTTCATCGAGCCTTCCGGCAAGCACATCGTGAAGTCGGAAGGTCAGAAGACCGTCAAGGAATTCACGGACTCGATCGCCCGGGCCAGCGCTCGCTACAACGCCACCGTCGCGACGCGCACTCCCAAGGCGACCTCTCCGGCTGTTCAGCCGAGCGCCGGTGTCGTCTCGCCGTCCACGGCCGAGCCGATGCTTCTGGGGTACTGCCCGGTGACGCTGTCAAACCGCCGCAAGTGGGAGAAGGGCGTTCCGCAGTACGCGGCGACGTTCCAGGGCCAGACCTACCACATGGCCACGGAAGAATCCTTCAAGGACTTCCAGCAGAATCCGGGACGCTACGCCCCGCAGTTCCTCGGGTGTGACCCGGTCCTCGTCGCCAAGACGGACCGCGCTGTGCTCGGCAGCACCCGCTTCGCGGCCTTCTACGACGACGTGCTGTACCTGTTCAGCTCGGATGACACCCGCAAGCAGTTCAAGAGCGATCCGGACAAGTTCATCCGTGAGAAGGTCGTGCTCGACCTCGACCAGATCGAAACGGTCACAAAGTAACGACGACTGTCGCAGAAACAAGAAAGCCCGCCGATTGCATCGGCGGGCTTTTTCTCTTTCCAGTCGAGGCGAAGCCCTCACGGGTTGGGAGCCACGTTCTCAACGGCCAGTTCTGCGTTGATGACGTCCACCATCTGACGCAGCCGGCCGTAGTCGCGGCGGTTGAAGATGAATGCCAGTCGCGGCAGTTCGGCCAGATGGTCGTCATCCGATTCGTAGGCGTGGGCCGTGACCCGCTCAATCTGTCCGCTCGCGACGATGTCAGCGAACTCGGTGTTAAGCCGATCAAGCAACGCGTCATCCGGAGCCCGGTGCAGACGCAGGTACAGCTTTTCGCGGATGAACCGCATGCTGTTGTAGACGGAGTAGAAGCCCAGCACTTCGTCGACGGCTTCCTCCGTGCTGTTGACCACCTTGAACAGCGAAAGATCGGCTGGCGAGATCCACTTCTGGTCGAGAAGTTGCTTCTTGATGAACGACAGCCAGTCGGCCCAGTAGCTGCTTCCGGGGTAATCGATGCACACGATCGGCATCAGGTCGCGTTTGCCGGTCTGGATGAGCGTCATCGTCTCCCAGGCCTCGTCCTGCGTGCCGAAGCCGCCGGCAAACAGCGCGATGGCATGCACTTCTTTGACGAACATCAGCTTGCGCGTGAAGAAGTATTTGAAATGCACGAGTTTGGGATCATCGGTGATGATCGGGTTCGAGCTCTGCTCGAAGGGCAGCATGATGTTGAGGCCCATCGACATCGCCCGTCCGGCGCCGACATGAGCGCCTTCCATGATGCCTCCGCCCGCCCCCGTCACGACGTACCAGCCGACCTCCGCCATACGCCGGCCGAACTCCACCGCTTCCTGGTAGGCCGGGTGATCAGGCTTCGTCCTTGCCGAGCCGAACACGGTGATCTTCCGCTTGCGGCGGTAGGGGGTGAACACCTTGAACGCGTAGCGCAACTCCTTGAGCGCCCTCGCGATGATCTTGACGTCGCCCCGCGTCGCATGGTCGCGCGCGAGCTTGTCGGCCGTTTCCTTGATCTCCTCAATCAGATTCGACGTTGGCTGAGGGTCCGGCTGGTGTTCCGTCGGAAGTGGATTTTCCTCGGAAACGTCCGGCCTTGCCTCATGGGACTTCGCGTTGAACCTCCGATTGCTCATTCTGTGATCTCTCCTGGTCAGTCGGGAGGGATCTCCCGCGAACGCGCTGGCCGGTGTGCCGATTCCGATCCGACCATCCCGGTGCTGTCCACCGGAACGATCGGGGAGGGGAATTATCGCGGGATCGTGGTCGAACGCCAGTTCGGTTTCTCAATCACGGTTTGAGGATTCGCCAGACTCAAGACGATCCCTCCTGCCTGTGAACTCCCTCTTCCCGGCGGCTGTCCACTGGTTTACCGTTCCATTCGCCTGGCCGCGCGGGAATTGTCTCGATGCGGGGCAGGCAGCGGAGTCTCCATGCGGCTTTCACTCGGTCGGGTCATCGGGATTCTTGGGGCGATCGCATTGCTCGGTGGCGTCGTCTACGGCTTTATGCCGCGCCCGATCGACGTCGACTTCGGCGATGTCGCCTTTGGACCGCTTCTGGTGTCCGTGAGTGAAGACGGGAAGACCCGGATCAAGGAAAAATACATCGTCTCCATGCCATTCCCCGGCCGCATCGACCGCGTCCTGCTCGACCCGGGCGACGAAGTCACAGCCGGCGAGTCGACTCTGATCACAATCCAGCCCAGCGAGCCGGACCCCCTGAACGAACGGCTGGAGTTGGAAGCGGAGGCCCGATTGCAGGCCTCCGAGGCGGCGCTGAAACGGGCGAAAGCCACCGCCGAGAAGGCCGCGGCCGAGAAGGAATGGGCCGACACGAACTTCGAGCGGATCCGCAAGCTGCATGATCAGAACGCGGCCACGATCGAACGCCGGGTCGACGCCGAACTGCTGCAGAGAAGCCGGGCCAAGGATGCCGAGGCGGCGCAGTTCGCGGTCGAGATTGCGGAATTCGAGGTCGCGATGGCGCAGGCCGCGCTGGTACGAGCCAAGCCACGGCAGGGGAGGTCCACCGAAGACTGGATGTACCAGGTGGCGTCGCCCGTTTCGGGAAAGGTTCTGCGGGTCTTCCAGGAAAGTGCCGCCACGCTGGCCACCGGGACGCCGGTCATCGAGATCGGCGATCCGGCCGACCTGGAAATGGAGATCGACGTTCTTTCGCAGGATGCCGTGCAGATTCGGCCGGGCGCGAAGGTCTACGTGGAGCACTGGGGCGGCGACAAAGTGCTCATCGGCACGGTTCGCCTGGTCGAGCCCGGCGGATTCACAAAGATCTCGGCGCTCGGGGTTGAGGAACAGCGGGTGAACGTGATTGCCGACTTCAGCGTTCCCGTGTCGGAACGGGTGACGCTGGGAGACGCGTACCGGGTCGATGCGCGGATCGCCCTGTGGGAATCGGACCGCGTGCTGCAGGTCCCGTCGAGCGCACTCTTCCGGTTCGGTGAGGAGTGGTGCGTCTTCGTGGTCGACAAGAGTGCACGGGCCCGCCGGCAGGTTGTCCAGATCGGCCATCGGAATGCCCAGGGGGCTGAGATCCTTGGGGGCCTTTCGGAAGGAAATCGGGTCATCCTGCATCCCGGCGATAATCTCAAGGATGGCGTGCTCGTCTCTGAACGTCCGCGCCCGTGAATCAGGCGTGCGGCGTTGTTCCCGCCTGCAGCGCTTCTTCCAGCTGCGCGACGACGGCCGGATCGAGTGCGTGGTCGAGCAGGCTCTGGTTGCGGTCGATTCCGGCCGGTGACACATCGGCGTACTGGTGCAGGTAGAGGTCCCACAGACGACGGTTCCGGACGATCTGGCTGCCTTCTTTCCAGGCCGCCTGCGTGAGGCCGATGCTGCCGTCCCGCCCGCTGGCCAGGATTCCTTCACGAATGGATGACCGCAGCGCCCGCCGGAGCCGTCTGGCAGACCAGGTCCGCAGCGGCTTGATCTTCTGGACGGGGACGACTGCCCGGATCACCGACGCGGACGACTGCGGAATGCTCGAATCCCGCTCCACCGTCTCGTAAAGCGACCTCAGCAGATCGATCCGGTCGGCCCGACGCTGATCCTGATAGTGCACCAGCGATCTCCAGATCACGCCCCGCTCGCGCCCGAGCGCCAGGCTCAGGATGAAGATCGCTCCGCCACAAAGGACGATCATTGGACCGGCCGGGAGCTTGGGGACGGCGGCGCTGGCGATCACTCCTGACGCGGCCGAGATCGCTCCGATCGCTCCCGCCAGCAGCGCCATCATGCGAATGTCGTTTGTCCAGAACCGGGCGGCGGCCGGAGGAGTGACGAGAATCGCCGTCACGAGCAGGAGTCCGACTGTCTGCATTCCGACCACGCAGACCGCCGTTGCCAGCAGGGTGAGCCCAATGTCCAGCGGTCGCGTCGGCAGGCCGCGGGTGGCGGCGTAGTCTTCGTCGAAACACAGGAGGGTGAACTCTTTGAAGAGCATCCCTGTGACGAGCACGATGACCAGCGATGAGACCGTGAAGATCCAGACGTCCTGGCTCACGATCGCGGCCGTCTGGCCGTTGAGGAAATCTTTCAGGCCGGCCGAGCTGCCCGAAGCGAGCCGCTGCACGACGGAGAGCAGGGCAACGCCTGCCCCGTAAAAGACGCTGAGAATGACAGCCAGCGCCGTGTCGTTATCCACGCGGGTGAACATGCGGATCAATGAAACCGACTGAGCCCCGAGCAGGCCGGCGCACGTGGCGCCGAGGAGCAGTACGGGAAGGTTCTTTCCTCCGCCGGGCGACATCCGCTCGATCACCAGGAAGGCGACCGCGATTCCGGGCAGGGCACAGTGACCGACGACGTCGCCGATCAGGGCCTTCCGCCGCAGGAGCAGGAACGTTCCGATGACTCCCGCCGCCAGCCCCAGCAATGAGGCTCCCAGCAACACGACTCGCGTGTTGTAACTCGCGAAGCTGAGCGCACCGACGGTCAGGCCGAGGCCGTTCATCGCCGCTGCTCCGCCATCTTCTGGCTGACCTGATCGACCAGCGAGAGCTTGCCGCCGTAAGTCCGCCGGAGGTTTTCGGCCGTCAGCGTGGTCTCCACGGGGCCGGCGGCGATCAGCCGCATGTTCATCATCATCACGTCGTCGAAGTATTCCGAGACTGTTTGCAGGTCGTGATGCACGACGATGACGGTCTGGCCCGCGGTTCGCAGCTCCCGGAGCACGCCGATGATCGCCTGCTCGGTGGCCGCATCGACGCCCGCGAAGGGCTCATCCATCAGGTACAGTTCGGCCCCCTGGGCCAACGCGCGGGCGAGGAAAACTCGTTGTTGCTGGCCTCCGGAGAGTTGGCTGATCTGCCGCCGGGCGAATTCGTGCATCCCGACCCGCTCGAGCGCGACGAGCGCCTGCTGGCGGTATTTCCGCGTCACCGGGCGGAACCAGCCAATCTGCCGATACAGCCCCATCGCCACGACATCGAGCGCGCTGACGGGGAAATCCCAGTCGACCGTCGTGCGCTGGGGGACGTAGGCCACCCGATGGCGGACGCGCCGATACGGTTTGCCGAAGAACAGCACTTCCCCGGAAATGCGTGGGACGAGATTGAGCGCCGCCTTGATGAGCGTGCTCTTGCCGGCCCCGTTGGGGCCGACGATCGCGATCAGCCGGCCCGGCGCGGCCTGGTAGTCGACATCCCAGACGACCGGCCTGCGCTGATAGGCGACGGTCAGATCGTGAATCGACAGTGGAACGCCCGGCTCGGTCGCTGGTGGCGATACGGAACGTTGTGAAGGATCGGTCGACATACAGGGAACTGATCTTACTCCGCAGCTGCCGCCGATTCCGCAAGTTGTCCCTTGAAGCCGCGTACGGGGGCCTGCCCGCCGAGGGCCCGGACAATGGTGGTGACGTTGTGGTCGATCATGCCGACATAGGTCCCTTCATACGTTCCTTCGCCTCCCATGGCATCGGAGAACAGGCGGCCGCCGATCGACACCTTCCCGCCATGTCGGGAGACGCCTTCGAGAACGGCCATCAAATTGCGGTCACTGACGCTCGATTCGACAAACAAGGCCGGAATCCTGGTCTCGACGAGGAAGTTCACGAGTGCGTTCACATCCTCGACGCCGGGCTCTGACTCGGTGGTGATGCCCTGAACGGCCTTCACCTGGATGCCATAGGCTTTCGAGAAATAGCTGAACGCGTCGTGAGCGGTGACGAGCGTCCGCTGCGACTCGGGCACGGTCTGGATCGACGTCCGGGCGTAGTCATCCAGCGCCTTCAGTTCCTGGCGGTAGGCGTCGGCATTGGCGCGGAACTCCGCGGCATGCCCGGGCGAGGCTTCGCACAGGGAATCGACGATGGGGTCGAGGCATTGGGCCCACAGGCCGACGTCCATCCAGACGTGCGGATCGGCATGGCCGGCGAACTGCGCGGAGTGGTGGACGGCTGTGTCGGGCAGATTTCCGGCGACGGGAATCACGCGCCGTCCTTTGTCTGCGGCCCGCTGGAAGACCGGCTGCATGGGGCCTTCCAGGCCGAGGCCGTTGTAGAAGACGACGTCGGCCTGCTGGATGTCTGCGACGTCACTGGTGGTGGGCTTGTAGAGGTGAGGGTCGACGCCAGCGGACATCAGCGTCCTGACGGTCCCGCGCGGTCCGACGACGTGCTGAACGAGGTCGGCGACCATGCCGGTGGTGGCGACAATCTGCAGGCCGTCCGATTTTTCAGAGGGCGTGGACGGAGTTGCGGGCCTGCATCCGGCGAGAAGCGGGAGGGCGAAGAGCAGCAGCCAGCGACGTGACAACAACAGGTCTAAATATCGCATTCTTGGATTTGCCGGATAGAAAATGACTTTTCTATTTATCAAAATGTCGCCGTTGCCCGCAAGAGGGTGCTTGTCTGAGGGCGACCAGGGGGATTCCGATTGGCGAAGGGCGAGGTGAGCAAGGAGTGTGGGTGTCGTGCGTCTTTGTTGCCCTTCTCCCCCGGACTGTGTCGTGGAGGGAACGGGTGCTGGCCCAATGCGGCGTGGTCGAAGGAGGCTGGAGGATGACGCTACGACGGGAGACGGGGCCATCGTGGTGGAGTTCGTCGTTCGAGCGTGACGGTGCTTGAGGGGCGCGTGGCCGATGGCGTGGGCCGTTTCGGGCAAGGGTTGCGCGTGGCGCTGTGCATTGCAGGCCCTGGAGGGTGTGGGGAGGCGGCTCCCAGGGCGCGACAGTGGTGGCGCGGCGTTGCGGGCGACTGCCGGGACAAGTCCTCTGAGGCCGATCCTGACCAGACTGATCAGGACGCGGACGAGCGTGGATGTGATCGTGTGCATGTTCCCTCCAACCATCCGCAGGCGGTTGCGCGCGGGGAGGGAGCGTCTTCGTGAACTGGAGAATTCCTGACGAGTGATCAGCCGGGCTACGTGGCCTGTGAGCGGAAGCGGTGTGTCGCCCCCGGCGGGGCTTTCTCATTGGTCGGTTGCGTTCCAAGGGCTGACGCCCTTGGCTATTCAGTGACGCCCCTGTCGGGGCTTAGGTCGCCGATCGCAATCGCGTAACGGCATGTCACCGTCGAAGGAATGGACAGACGTGCTAGAACGGGACGCCGGGGGAGGCTTCGTCGGGCGTCGCGGCGCGGGCTGGCGCTGGCTCGGCGACGGGTTTGACGCCCACTGGCTGCAGGGGCGACTTTTCGGCGATGAACGTCTGGATTCGATCTTCGTGCGTGAACTTGACCGTCACGTTCGTCCGCGAGGTCACGCGGCTGATCTCGACGATCGTCCCCAGGCCGTAACGGGGATGGCGCACCAGCATCCCTTCGCTGAAGCGGTTCGGGTTCACTGTTCCGCTCGGTTTTCCGCCGTTCAGCAGGTCGGCGCCGCTCATCAGCAGAGGGCGGGCGTCGGCCACCGAGGCGTTCTTCGCCATCGTCGGCGGGTCGACCGGCGGCTCGGCGGGTTCCGGCTGTTCCTCCGGTTCATTGAAAGCATCGCGGTCGAAGTAGACCTGCGGTGTCCCATGCGATTCGTCGACGCGCGTGGCTTCGAACTCCGAGGCGAACAGGCTGGGGATGGAGGCGAGCGTCCGTCCACGGAAAGTCCGCAGGCGGGTCTGGGTGAGGAACAATCGCTGCTTGGCGCGGGTCATTCCGACGAACAGCAGCCGCCGCTCTTCCTCGAGCTCGAACCCGGAAAGGTCGCGCAGTGCCCGTTCGTGGGGAATCAGACCTTCTTCGACGCCGAGCACGAAGACGACCGGGTACTCCAGTCCCTTTGCGGAATGCATCGTCATCAACGTGACCCGGCCGGCCGTATCGTCGATGGTGTCGGCGTCGGCGACGAGTGCCGTCTGCTCGAGGAAGCCGTCGATCGAGCGTTCGTCGCCAAACGCCTCATCATACTGCCGGGCCGCGGTGATGAGTTCCTCGACGTTGCCGAGCCGCTGGACATCTTCTTCGCGCGGGCTTCCCGACCAGGCGGCCGCCATGCCGCTCCGCTCGACGATTTCCGTGAGCAGGTCCGCGACCGATCCGCGGGTGGCGAGATCGAACCGGCTGATCATGTCGGCGAACATGCGGAAGCCGCGAGCTGCGTTCTTGGACAGCTTCGGGACTTCAGCGGACCGCTCGCAGGCTTCAATCAGGCCGACTCCGTTGGCATCAGCCCAGGCGGAAAGGCGGCGCTGCGAGGTTTCACCGAGCCCGCGGAGGGGGGTGTTCACGGCGCGGTAGAAGGCCGTGCGATCTGCGGGATTCGCCACGAGCCGGAGGTAGGCGAGCGTATCCTTGATTTCAGCCCGGTCGTAGAAGGCGGCCCCGGCCGCGACCTGGTAGGGAATCCGTTCCCGCATCAGGCCGACTTCGAGCTGCCGGGAGAGGGCGTTGACGCGATAGAAGATCGCGAAGTCGCTCCAGGTGAGTCCATGCTGTTCCGAGAGCTCGCGGATGCGGCGGGCGATTCCGGCCGACTCGGCTACGGCGTCGTCGAAGGTGATCAGTTCGACGGATTCGCCCTCATCGTTGTTCGTGATGAGCTTTTTGGCTTTGCGCTGCTTGTTGTAGCCGATGAGGCGGTCGGCCGAGCGGACGATGGCCTGGGTGCTGCGGAAGTTCTCTTCGAGCTTGATGACGCGGGAGTCGGGAAACTCACGTTCGAAACGCAGGATGTTTTCAATGCGGGCCCCGCGCCAGGCGTAGATCGACTGGTCGGGATCGCCCGTGGCCTGCAGGTTGGGATGCTGCTGCGAGAGGGCCGCCACGATGCGGTACTGAGCGGCGTTGGTGTCCTGGTATTCGTCGACCAGGACGTAGCGATAGCGATGGTCGAGCTGCTGCCTGAGGACTTCGTGTTCACTGAGCATGAACGCGACATGCAGGAGCAGGTCGTCGAAATCGACGGCGTTCGAGGCGAGGAGGAACCGCTGATACTCGGGATAAACGCGGGCGACCGCCTGGTCCCAGTTGTTGCCGATTCCTTCTTCATAGCGCTGTGTAAACGCCTCGGCGGTCGTCAGGTCGTTCTTGAGCTGACTGATGCGGGCCGCCATGCGGTCGGGCGGGTAGTGGGAGAAATCGAGTCCGATCTCCTCCATGACCAGCTTGAGGCCTTTTCGCTGATCGGATTCATCGAGGATCGTGTAATTGGGGCGGAGTCCGACGACCTCGGCGTGTCGCCTGAGGAGCATGGCGGCGAACCGGTGGAACGTGCTGACCCAGACGCCGGCGCCGGGGGCGAGCTGTTCCACGCGCTGCCGCATCGTCAGCGCGGCTTTGTTGGTGAAGGTGATCGCGAGGATCTGCCTCGGGGAGACGCCCCTTTGGATCAAACGGGCGATGCGGCGGGTGACGACACGGGTCTTTCCCGAACCGGGGCCGGCGAGAACCAGCAGGGGGCCGTCTTCGTGTTCGACGGCCGCGCGCTGGCTGGGCGTCAAGTCGTCATTCAGGGACACGATGTCAGACTCCATTCCTCAATGGCAGGCGGCGGCGCCCGCTCCCGTGGCCGCCAGGTCGTCAATTGTTCCAGTGTAGCGCTTCGCCGCCAAAAGTCAGGGGAGCGGGGCGGCGGGGATGACGGGCCTGCGGCAACCCTTGCGGCTCGCGGGGAGGGGCGTGCATTGCGGGGAACGTTTTGGGGGCAGTCGACCGGGAATCCTTTCGGCGAATCCCGTAGAATGAGTCATTCCCACGGTTTGTCATTGTGCTTCATCCGTTTCGTTCTCCCTCTCCTGACCTGTTCGCATGGCCGACCTCCACGACCCGGTTGAGACCGGGATGCCGCGCTCCGTTCGCTTCGGCATCGCCGCAGTTCTGATTTTGATCCTGTTCGCGGTGCTCATTCCGCGGCGGGCGGGGAACAACAACGGCGATCCCGGATCAGGCGGCGCCAAGGGAGCCGGCTCGGATGCCAACGCGGCGTCTGCCCGCGAAACCGAACGCCAGCTGATGGCCATTCTGACCGGGCTGTCTCCTGAATACGTCGCCATCAGCAGCGATCGTGCGGACCGCGTGGCGGAACTTGGCCAGTGGGCCGGCGAGTCGCTGTCGAAAGGGGATGCGGCGACGGTGACGCTGGACGAGGAGGCGAACGCGAAGTGGTTTTCCGGCGAGGCCCTGGCCGACGTCAACGCGGACTCATTTGGGATGCGGGACGGACACCATCTCACGATGGCGAATCTGGCCGGAGGGGTTGTGACGCGACTGGTCCAGCAGACGACCGATCCGCTGGAGCAGATCGAGGAACTGTTTCAGTTCGTGGTCCGCGAAACGGTGCTGATGCCCGACGAGTTTGACCGCCAGCTTCCGGCGACTCCGTTCGAGTCGCTGCTGGTCGGGCGGTCGACGGCCGCCGGTCGCGCCTGGGCTTTCGGGATCCTGCTGCGGCAACTGCGGATCGACGCGGTCCTCCTCGAGCCGAAATCGAAGCCCGCGGCGTGGATCATCGGCGTCATCAGCCCGAAAGGGGATGTGCTGCTGTACGATCCGCGGCTGGGGACCGCCGTTCCCAGCGGCGCTGGGACGGAAGGTTTCAAGACGCCGGCGACCCTGAAGCAGGTGTTGGAGAAGCCCGAGTTGCTGCGCGAGCTCGACGTCTCGACGGCCGCTTATCCGCTTTCGGCGGACGACCTGAAATCGGTGAACGTGAAACTGATCACCGACAGCAGCACGAGTTCGGAGAGAATGGCCAAGCTGCAGACGATGGTGGCCGGCTCACTGATGGAAGTGTTCGATGGCGTGGGGAAGAACCCGCTTCGCGAGCAGGGGCTGGCCGATCGGGTGATCGCCGCGGGAGCGAACGGGGGCTGGACGGCTGCGGACGTGTCGGTGTGGAGCCATCCGGAGGAGCAATCCGAGGCGTTCATGTCGAAAGGGGCGGAAGACGGAGAAGAGTGGAAAGCCATCACCCAGGTTTTCGCCGGTCCGGTGGTCCTGACCCAGGTGCGAAAGCAGACGAAAGGGGAATCCGATTCGCTGGCGGAGATGGATGTGAAGCCGACGGCCGAACCGTTGCGTTTGATTCGCGTGATCCAGCTGAAAGGTCGGACGGCCGATGCCCTGCGGGGATACGGTCCGATCCGGACCTCGGCTGATCGGCTGTCGATGGTGACGCGTGATCCGGCGCTGCAGGAGGAGCTGGCGGCGGCATTGCCGCTGAACAGGAAGGCGGCCGAGTTTGCCGTCTACTGGATCGCGGTGTGCCAGCTGGACCTGAATCCGAAGAACGTGCAGCAGACGCTGCAGGCCTACATCCGGACGTACCCGCAGGGGGACATGATGTCCGCCGTTCCCGATCTGTGGGCGACGGCGTTATGGAAGTCGGGGAACGTCACGGGCGCGGTCCAACTGCTGGAAGGTGGGCAGCGCACTCCGCGCCGAGAGATCCTGCTGAAGCAGTGGAAAGCGGTCCCTGGTGCGACGCCCGCGGCCGAGACTTCTCCCGCTCCCGCTCCCGCTCCGAAGCCGGCCGCTGAGCCTGGGGGCGAGGCGACTCCGAAGCCGGCTCCCGAGGAGACGGCCGGAGAGAAGCCGTCTGACGAGCCGTCGGCAGCGCCGGCCGCGGATGATCGTCCGCCGGCACCGCCCGTTGCCACTTGAGCCAAACTGCGGTCGCTCGGCTGGATTCTGGCGAAACGGGACCATTCTGCGGGCTGGGCCGGTTTCTACGGTTGTTGGGGCTGTGGAATGTTCGATGACAGGCATGTCCAGATGTCTGTCCCCGGAGCTTCGGCGTGTCCGAATTCGACATTCCGCCTGCAGAGTCCCCCGATCCCGCGTTCACCATCGAGCCGGCGCCGTCGCCGCTCGATCGCAATGATTTCGCCGTCGATGTTCCGGTCACCGGGATGAACGCGGCGCTTCGTCGTCCTTTGAAGTGCGACGCTTTTCCCGTCCCGCTGCTCGATCGCGCGGGGTTCGTACCGAGCTGGCGGCCCTACTGGCCGAAGGTGAAGACGTTCGGGCTGACGTTCCCGGAGGGGATGACGTTCCTTCCGCCGAAAGAGGAGAAGGAGCCGACACGGAAAGTCACACCGCCGAAGCCGCCGGCGGAAGGGGCCGAGCGTCCGAAGCCGACGCGGATCAAGCCTCCGAGCGATGCGCTGTCGCTGGAAGACCGGCTGTTCTATGTGCTGCAGCCGCCGCTGGAATCGTGGCTGAAGGGGCAGGAACTGGTGATGCCGTTCGAGCCGTTCCAGTACCAGTTCGAAGGGATTGCGTGGCTGTTTTCTCAGAAGGCCGCACTGCTGGCCGACGAGATGGGGCTGGGGAAGACGATGCAGACAATCACGGCCATTCGCCTGATGCTGAGGGCGGGGCAGGTGCGTCGCGTGCTGCTGTGCTGTCCGAAGCCGCTGATCCCCAACTGGCAGCGCGAGTTCAAGACGTGGGCGGAAGAGATTCCGCTGACGACGCTCGAAGGGGACGGCCCGCGGCGGCAGATGCTGTGGAAGCTGCCGGGGGCGATTGTGCTGCTGTGCAACTACGAACTGCTCGTCCGAGATTTCCAGGCGTTGATGAAGGAAGGAGGCGGTACGACGCATGACGGGCTGGGGCGCGCTCATTCCGACGTGAACTACAACGTGGGAACCGGGAACGGCGAAGGGGTCGACCTTCCGAAGTTCGATCTCGTGGTGCTGGACGAAGCCCAGAAGATCAAGAACCGCGATTCGGTCACTTCGGTGACGGCGCGGGCCGTTCCGCGCAAACGGAGCCTGGCGCTGACCGGCACGCCGATCGAAAACCGGCCGGAAGAGCTGGCCGTGCTGTTCGAGTTCATGGGGGTGATTCCGCCGAACGGCGCGCCGGACATCCGGCAGCTTTCCAAGCTCGCGAAAGAGTACGTTCTGCGCCGCACGAAGAACCTGGTGATGAAAGACATGCCGCCGCGGCTCGATCGCGATGAATACATCGAGCTCAGCCCGGCGCAGCGGAACGCGTATGACACGGTCCAGAAGGACGGTGTGATGCAGCTCAACGAGATGGGCGAGCAGGTGACGGTGCAGCACGTGTTCGAACTGGTGATGCGGCTGAAACAGATTGCGAACTACGAGCCGGTCACCGGCGAATCGACCAAGCTCGAGCGGGTTGTCGCGGACATGGAAGAAATCGCAGCCTCGGGAGGGAAGGCGATTCTCTTCAGCCAGTGGACGAAAACGCTGCTGTGGCTGAACGAGCGGCTGCAGGATTACGGCCCGCTGATGTATCACGGCGGCATCCCGACTCCGAAACGCGAGCCGATTCTCGCACAGTTCAAGGAAGATCCGTCGAAGCACATCATCCTGATGAGTTACGCGACGGGGGCTGTCGGCCTGAATCTGCAGTTTGCGGGCTACGTGTTCCTGTACGACCGCTGGTGGAATCCGGCGATCGAAGACCAGGCGATCAACCGGGCGCACCGCATCGGGTGCAAGAGCCAGGTCATCGTTTCCAAGTTCATCTGCAAGGACACGATCGAAGAGAAAATCGACAAGGTGCTCAAGGAGAAACGGGATCTGTTCGCGCGGGTTCTCGGCGAAGGCGACGACGAAAACGCGTCGCTCAGCATGTCGGCCGGGGAAATCTTCGGGCTGTTTGACCTGAAGGCGCGGACGCCGAAGGGGCCGAAGCGGATTGCGCCCAGAGCCGCGTGATGGAGGCCGCCGACTTCACTCTGCGGAATTCGCTGTCTCCTGCGCTTTGAAAAAGCGACCGTGGCGCCTCGATCGGGGGATCCTGGCGCCAAGGTGGGATTGGAGTGTTTGCCGGGTGCGGCCTCAGGGCTGCGGGGCTGGAGCGGAGGCTGGGGGGGCGGGTTCTGTTGCAGGCTCCGGCGCGGGTTCGGTGGCGGGATCGGTCAAGATGGCCGGCGGAGCGGACGGGACGAGGCCCTTGTTGCGCCGGACGAGGTCCCGCCAGCGCATGATGGCCGGTTCACGCTGTCCCACGGCATTCTGCGGGCGGTAGCTCAGGTCGCGGTTCGCCAGTCGAAGGACTTCGTAGAACGCCAGTTCGCGAATCGCGATATCGTCGTTCGCAAGCCACTCGACGACCTGCAACGAGGCGGCTTCATCGCGGGCTTCCTGATCGGTCACTCCCCAGAGCAGCTTCACGACGATGGGAGCTTCCTGGTCACGGAAGACGCGGTTGACTTCCTCTTCCAGTCGCGGGATGTGATCGGGCGACATCATCACCCACTCGCGCAGGCCGACGATCGCGGCGTGGCGGGTGTCTTCATGCGGCGAGGTGAGGACGCGGACGAGGACGGGGACGTTGTCGATCAGGGCCATCGTCCGGGTGGCGAATGTCGCGATCGTGTTGAGTTTCTGCTGTTCAGCGACGGGGCCGATGCCGTCGTCGACGGGCAGGTCGAGCTTGAATTCGTCTTCGTACATCCGGGCCCAGTTCTTCTGGGACGTGAGAGGCCGGATATCTGGATTGAGCCAGGTCGGGACGGTGGTGAGTGCGGCAAAGCTGTCGGCCGACTGGTCGGTCCATTCGAGCGACTGGGTGGTTGGTTCTCCGGACAGAGGAGGCAGGTTGTTGCGACGGACGTTCACTGTTCCGGTTGCGACGAACAGGGTGCCGGACGGGACGGGCCACTGCTCGACGGCCGGCGGCGTGGGGGTCGCACGAGGGAGTTCGACCCACAGTCCGTAACGGGTCTGCGGGGAAGCGGCATCGAACTCGGTCCGCTGGCCGGCGACGGTCACGCCGAGCCCCAGTGCGTGGGGGATGCCATCGACTCCGCGAAAGACCGCGACGCGGCCGCGGTTGATTTCGATTTCGGCGAGCATGAGTTCGGTGGCCGGCAGCAGCCGGATGCGGGCTCCTCCCTGCAGCGACACCCGCAGCGAGAGCGCGGGATCGGTGGGGGAACTGACCTGCAGGTCGCCGATGAACGGCTCGGGGGAGGCGACTTCGTCGCCGACATGCAGGATGGCCCGCCTGGGGAGGACGGTCCAGGTCGGACGTCCCTTGGGACGATGGAGCAGGACGCCTTCCGTGCTGGTGTACATCACGGTCGGCTCGGGGAGGCCGGGAGTTTCTTCCGTCGCCGCGGGGGGATTGGCCGGGGCTGTGATCCCTGGCATGGGGGGCGTGGGAATGGTGGCTGCGGCGCCCGTGGCGGCGACGGCGGTGTCGGCCGCGACCGGCTCAGGCTGCGGCACGATGGGCGTTTCGTCGATCAGTGGCTCGGGCTCGAGCAGTTCCGGCTGCATGGGAGCGGCCGCAATCATCGGGGGAGCGACGGCGGGGGCGGCTGCCGGTTTGGCCTTCGGTGCGGCGGGTTCGACGCGTGATTTCGGGGCCGGTTCGTTGACGGCCACTTTCTGGTCGTCGTCACCAAAGAATCCGCCAGTCGCCACGAGGTAGAGCCATCCGGCGGCGACCAGACCAGCGAGCGACAGCGGCGCGAGCTTCTTCCACAACGGTGGACGTTTGAGATACTCGGGAACGACGGGGCGAGTGGCCGAGCCGACGGCATAGGGGACCGGCGCCGTGGTGGAGCCGACTTCCGGAGTGGGGGAGACGGCGCCCATGGCGTACATCCGCTCCCGAAGCTCGGGACGGATCGTGACGGGTTCGCCGAGAACGATTGTGAGAATCTGGTGGCAGGCGGCGACCTCGGCCAGGTGCATATCGGAATCGAGGCAGACCCGTTCGAGGTCCGCGACGCCCGCCGGATCGAGCGTATTGTCGAGATACTCGGCGACGACGTTCGGATCGGGGCTCGAGCCGGGGCCGCTCAACTCGGGACTCCCGATGCGGCGGCGACGGGTGACTGCACGGATGCGGGCCACGATGGCCGAGACGACCTCGTTCTCCTTGATCCGCGCGCCGATTTCCCGGGTCTGCGTCGGCTCGAGAATGTCGTCGAGGTAGGCCAGCAGTGTTCGCAGTGTCAGTCGCATCTCGTGCCTCAGGTCGTCCGCCCAATGGACTCGTCCACTTCAATAGGGGCGTTTCGCGGCGAGAGCCGTGCAGAATTCCATGATCGCCAGCGAAGATTTCGCCAACTTTCCGCTGGAGGGCCCAAACCTTTACCGGGCCGCTGTTTCAGGCGGCGGGGTGGTTAGAATCAATCTGGAACTTTCCGGCTTCGGGGGTTATCTAAGCCGCCAGACCCACCGGAGACGATGCCTCGAATTCGCGAACATCTGCAGTTCGCGGGGGGACTTACGACTGGCAATGACGCCGGCTCCGA